>NZ_JBZEGG010000009.1:0-198311 GCF_058313095.1 Pseudogemmobacter sp. TB195 | reverse complement strand
GAGACCTTCGTGCAAATGGACCACAGGCCGACAATGCACTAACATTCAAACCGGACCACTCAGTGGGGGCATTCCAAGCGGGCAATCGCCGGAGGTCGGCGCGCATTGAGACATGTCCTGTTCCAGGCCGCACTGGCTGCAGCCTGGAACAACCCCGTTCTGAAGCCAGTCGCACAGGCCCTCAAAATACGCGGCAAACCCCATAAGCTGGTCATCGTCGCCATCGCCCGCAGGCTCGTCACAATCGCAAACGCCATCCTCAAAACAGGCGTCCCGTGGCAGACACAGCAGCGTCGATAGACACAGTTGCTAACATCTTCATCACTTCTCTCGACCAGCCCAAAGACGGAAGCAGCTTTCGCGGTAGCTGGTCTGGTAACTGATCTGGCGCTGCCCCGATTAGCGGCCTGCTATACCCAGCGCCCCACGGCCATCGCCCTGACGCCGATTGCGCCGCTCTTCGTGACCATGGCCAGCACCCGGAGCGAAACCGAGCCCTCCACCGGTGCCGCAGCCGCAAGCCAGGCGTCCACCGCATCCACCATGCCCGTGACCACAGGGGTCGATCCGACAAGGAAAGTTTGCGGAAAGATCCAGGTCAGCGCCGCTGAGGTAAAGCCCGACCCGAGCGCGGTGGAGGCATTGGTCACGGTAAGGTCCGTCTTCCAGCAGATCTGGGTGCCATCGGCAAAGCGGATAAAATCGCCATTCGTATTCGACCCGCGCTCGATCACCGCGCCGGTCGGCACGCCGCCGGTCTGACTGACGGTGCCGAGGATGTTGCTGCGCGCAAAGACCGGTGAACCGGCGCGGGTCAGGCCCTGGGGGAAATCGGGCACACCGGTTGCCGCCGCAACCTGCAACCCGGTGAACCAGGTGGACCCATTGGCGCTGACCTTGACCGAGAAATCGCTGCCGCCCGCCGTCCCCATCTCGGCCCGCCCGGACCAGGCGGTCTGGAAGAGAAGGCTCGCGGTATCTCCCGCTGCGGCCTTGTTCAGCTTGAGCTGCACGCCCGCGCCCTGATGGGTCATCAGCACCGCCTCAGAGGCCACCGCGAGCCGGTTCACCGCATCGGGTGTCGTGCTGACGCCCAGCCGGGCATAGCCACCCTCGATCTCGTTCGGGGTCTTCCAGGTGAGGCCGTCATAGACAGCCTCGCGCGCCTCGCCCAGCACCCAGGCCCGCCAGCCGGGCTGCGGCGCGTGGAACTGCCAGCCCGTTCCGGTCAGGACCGCAATCCGCCCCTCCTGTCCGACCCAGAGCCCGGTCGCAGTGCCTGCCACAAGGTGCCGGTCGCCAGGGGTCGCCGTCACCGGAGGCGCGGTGCGGTTGCGGTCCAGCACGGCAAGCTGCACCACCGCATCCAGCGCCAGCAGCGCCTCGTTATGGGTCACATGTTTCTGCGCCTGGGCAGGCAGGATCAGCGGCAGGCCAAGAATATCGGTGGTATCGGACATAGTTGCCTCCATGCGGGGTCAGAGCCGCAGTTAACCGCGAGGCATGTCGCGCACCCGCGGGGCGGAAGCTAAGAAGACAGGGTTTAACGGAGCCTGGCCTGCCGCGCGCCGGATCCGCGCCGCACGCAACAATTCAGGTCGCGGGGCCGCTTGTGCCGGCGCCATCTGCCGCCCGGATCACCCGGCGCGCATTGGCTTCGGCGCGGATGTTGAAGCTAATCGCCCCGATAATCACCGCGCCGCCCAGGATCACAAACGGGTCGATCCCCTCATGGAAAAAGACCGCCCCCATCAGCGCCGCCCAGATGATCTGCAGAAAGCTCACCGGCTGCGTCACCGCCAGCGGTGCTGCGGCAAAGGCCCGCGTCATCGCATAATGCCCCAGCGTCGCAAACCCTGCTCCAAGCGCCAGCGCCGCGATCTGCCACAGCGCGACCGGCTGCCAGTCGATCAGCGCCAGCGGCAGGAGCCCGATCGCCGAAGTATAGGTCATCATCGCCACAATGACCCCTGCCGGCGCAAGCGCACTCAGCCGTTTCGCAATGACATAGCCGCCCGCGAACAGAAACGCCGCCCCCAGCTGCGCCCAATGACCCAGGGCAATCTCGCGCAGCCCGGGGCGCAGCACGATCAGCGCCCCGGCAAAGGCCACCAATGCCACGAGGATGCGCCGCAGGCTCAGCCCCTCGCCCAGCAAGAGCCCGCCCACGATCAGCACGATCACCGGGTTGAGAAAGCCGATGGCGGAAACTTCGGCCACCGGGATCCTGGCCATGGCATAGAACCACAGGATCACCGCGCCGACATGGAAGATCCCGCGATAGCCGAAGAGCTGCCAGACCTGCGCCGGATAGCCCGCGCGCAGGATTGCGGGCAGCGTCGGCAGGAAGAAAACCAGCCCGACCGCAAAGCGCAGAAAAGCCGATTGCGTCGCCGGCAGCGAGGTGCCGACATATTTCACTGCCCCGTTCACGCCAACCATGGCAATGCCCGAAACCAGCATCCAGATGATCCCCGCAACCGGGCGGTCGGCCTGTCTGTTCCACATCCGTCCCGGTTGCGCCGGTTTTCACGAAAAGGCAAGGGAGAGCGCTATGGCCCACATCACAAGGCCCACGCCGATCTCCAGCACGACCCAGGCGCGGGGCTTTGCGAAGACCGGTGCAAGAAAGCGCGCGCCAAAGCCAAGCGCTGAGAAAAAGCTGAACGACCCCGCCGCCGCCGCGATCCCGAAGGCAAGGCGGTGACCGTCATGCTGCGCCGAAACCGAGCCGAGCAGCACCACCGTGTCAAGATAGACATGCGGATTGGCCCAGGTCAGCAACAGGACCGTGCTCACCACCTTGCCGCGCGACCCCCTGCCCGCCGCGGAGGGCACCAGGGCTTCGCCGCCCTGCATCGCTGCGCGAAATCTCAGTGCGCCGTAAACCACCAGAAAGGCCACGCCGCCCCATTTCATCACCGGCAATGCCCAGGGCGCGGCGCGGCTCATGGCACCGAAACCGGCCACACCCAGCGTGATCAGAAGCGCATCCGAGATCGCACAGATCGCCACCACCAGGCCGACATATTCCCGCCGGAGCCCCTGGCGCAGCACAAAGGCATTCTGCGCCCCGATGGCGAGGATCAGACTCAGCGCCGTGAAATAGCCTGACAACAGCGCCTCGAACATCTGCATCCTCCCGGGTTACCCAGGCCTCGCTACCGCTTGCGGGTGACATAAATCCAGTTAATGTTTCTTTGTCTGATTAAGTTTGGCTTATCCCGATGCTCGACCCCGGCTGGCTTGCCGCCCTCTCTGCCATTCACCGGCGCGGCGCTTTCGACCTCGCCGCGGCGGAGCTTTCGGTGACACCCCCGGCGATCTCGCAACGTATCCGCGCGCTGGAAGAACGGGTCGGCATGCGGCTGATCCGGCGCGGCCAGCCCTGCGAGGCGACGCCGGAAGGCCTGCGGCTGATCCGCCATTTCGACGAGATCAGCCTGCTGGAACGGCAACTGGCCCGGGATCTGCCGGCCCTTTCCGCAGGGCCGGCGCCGCTCAGGATCGCGGTCAATGCCGACAGCCTCGCGACCTGGGTGCTGCCGGCACTGCGCGCCTGCGAAGGTGATTTTCTCTTCGATCTCGTGATTGACGACCAAGATGTCAGCCAGGACTGGCTCAGACGCGGCGAGGTGATGGCGGCGGTGACAGCCCATCCCGGCCCCTTACAGGGCTGTGACACAGTGGCGCTCGGGTCGCTGCGCTACCTCGCCACCGCGAGCCCGGATTTCATGGCGCGCTGGTTTGCAGGCGGCATCACGGCGGAGGCGCTCGCCCGCGCGCCCTCGCTGATCTATTCCGGCAAGGACAGGCTGCAACAGACCTGGGCCGCGCGGATGGCCGGCCCGGTGACGCTGCCCTGCCACCGGATCGGCGCGAGCCAGGCCTTTGTCGATGCCGCGCTGCTGGGGCTGGGCTGGGCAATGAACCCGGAAACTCTCGCACGCGCCCATATCAACGCCGGCAGGTTGCAGGAGGTGGTGGCGGATTCGGCGCTGGATGTGGCGCTTTACTGGCAGTTCCCGCGTCTGGTCGCCCCGGCCCTTGCGCCGCTGACCCGCGCGATCCGGCAGGCGGCTGCCGAAATCCTCGTGCCCCCCTCTGCCGCCTGAGGCGATCTTACCATCTGATCCGCGAAGGGAAGATGAATTCCTCCTCGGGCTTTGGCCCCTTCACCCCTGCCAGGCCGAAGGTGAGGCGCCTGAGCTCACCGGTGGCGACCGATTTCAGCCCCGGATCCAGTGTGACCGGTGCGCCGATGGCGATGCGCAACGGCTTTTTCGCGCGCCTCAGAGTCTCGCGGAAGATCAGCGCCACGCGGAGCGGATAGGAATAATGGCTCGCGATCTGGAAGAGGCGTGAATTCTGGCCATGGAACCAGACCGGCAGCACCCGGACCCCGGGCCGCGTCGCAAGGCGCGAGACGAAAGGATGCCAGGCCGGGTCCGCCGCGCGGCGCGAGAGCGGCTTTGGCGCGGTCGAGACACCGCCCGCCGGGAAGATCACCAGCACATGCCCTGCCTCGAGCCACTCGCTCGCCGCGCGCCGCGTCTCGGCTGAGCTGCGCCGCGCCTCCGGCCCATGGCTGAAATCGACAGGCAGCACCAGGTCCTTCGCTTCGGGCGCGTGCGCCAGCGCGGCATGAACCATCAGCTTCACATCCGGGCGGATCCGGGTGATCAGATCGCCGATCGCCAGCCCGTCCGCGATGCCGAAAGGGTGGTTCGCCACCACCAGCAGCCCGCCGGTTTTCGGGATCAGCCCTTCATCCCCGGCGGTATATTCGGTGCGCAGACCGAGGACACGCATCGCCTCGGCAAAAACCGGCGCCTGCGCATCCCGGCCCGGATCACTGCGCCAGTCGCGATAGAGCCGCTCGATCCGGGTCTGGCCCGAAAGGCGCTCCACCGCGCGGATCAGCCGGCGGCGCAGCGGGCTTTGATCAGGATGTGAATAGGTGAAGACCGGGCCCGCAGGGAGTGCGCCGGGAAGCCTGTTTTGCAGATCATCACAGACCCTGCCGGAGGGGTGCACTGGCAAGGCCGCAAAGCTGTCATCCCCATGCACCATCTGCCCCATGCGCCTGTCCCGTCTTAAACCGGACGCGGGAAGCGCGCCCTTCTGGCACCGCAAATTACAACCGCGAGGTGACACAGAGGTGACGGTGGCACCCTTCGGAACGCGGGCAAGAAAAAACCCCGGCGCGATGGCCGGGGTTCTGATCGTCGGAAAAGACGGATCTCAGAGCTGTGCGGCGACGTCGTCGGGCACGTCGAAATTATGGGTGACGGTCTGGACGTCGTCATCCTCTTCCAGAAGATCCACCAGCTTCATCAGCTTTTGTGCGGTGTCGAGATCGACCTCGGTGCGCGATTGCGGGCGCCAGACGAGTTTGGCCTCGGTCGATTCGCCAAGCGTGGCCTCCAGCGCGTCCGAGACGGAGGAGAGGTCTTCGACCTTACAGTAGATCCAGTGGCTCTCGTCATCGGTCTCGACATCTTCGGCGCCGGCCTCGATTGCGGCCATCATCACCGAATCGGCATCGCCGGCCGAAAGCGGGTAAGAGATCTCGCCCAGACGATCAAAGCTGTGCGAGACCGACCCGGTCTGGCCCATATTGCCGCCCGCCTTGGTGAAATAGCTGCGCACATTCGAGGCGGTGCGATTGAGATTGTCGGTCAGAGCCTCGACGATGATGGCGATGCCACCCGCGCCGTAGCCTTCATAGCGGATTTCAGAATAATCCGCCGCATCGCCCATCTGCGACTTCTTGATGGCGCGGTCGATCACGTCTTTCGGCATAGAGACCGCTTTGGCGGCTTTCACCGCGAGACGCAGACGCGGGTTCTTGTCGGGATCCGGGTCACCCATTTTCGCGGCGACGGTGATCTCTTTCGAGAGCTTCGAGAACATCTTCGAGCGGATGCCATCCTGCTTGCCCTTGCGGTGCTGGATGTTCGCCCATTTCGAATGGCCTGCCATAGGGGCCTCATTCCTTCGATTTCGGTGGTGGAGTTCCTTACACCGCCATCCGGGCTTGCGGCAAGAGCCGGGGGACCAGTCCCCCGGACCCCCCGGGATATTTTCAGACAGAAAATGAAGAAAACAGCTCAGAGCGGCCAGAAAATGGGGATCAGAGCCGAGCAGAGGAACATCAGGATGATGTTGAGCGGCAGGCCTACCCGCATGTAATCAGAGAAACGGTAGCCACCGGGGCCGTAAACCATCATATTCGTCTGGTAGCCAACGGGCGTGGCGAAGGCGAGCGTGGCCGAGAACATCACCGCCACCACCAGCGGGCGCGGGTCGATGCCGAGATTGTTGGCGAGCTCAATCGCGACGGGGGTGTAGATCACGGCGACGGCGTTGTTCGAGAGAAACTCGGTCAGGACCAGGCCGAGGAAATAGACCGCAAGGATCAGGAAGAAGGGCGAGAGCCCCTGGAGCCAGGGCGCGGCAGCATTGACGATCATCTCGACCGCGCCGGAACGGTCGAGCCCCTCGCCCACCGCCAGCATGGCGAAGATCATCGCGAGGAGACGCCCGTCGACAAAGCTGAAAGCCTCGTCACTGTCGACACAGCGGCTGACGAGGATCACCGCGACCGCAAGGAAGGCCAGCAGCTGGATCGGCGCCACGTCAAAGGCCGAGAGGATGACGATGAAGGCCAGTGCCCCCACCGCGACAGGGGCTTTCGCGCGGCGATAGGGCTTTTCACGCGGGCGGGTGATGTCGACGAGGTCCATATCGGCGGCAAGGCGCTGGATGTCTTCGATGGCACCTTCGAGAAGCAGTGTATCGCCGACCCGTACAACCAGATCATCCAGCTGGCGCCCGATATTCTGGTTGCGGCGATGTGCGGCCAGCACATAGACGCCGTAGCGGCGGCGCAGCCGCAGGTCGCCGAGGCGCTGGCCCTCCATCCGGCAGCCGGGGCCGATCAGCACCTCGACCGTCTCGGTTTTGACCGATGACAGCTTATCAACCAGATGCACTTCGCGCCGGCGGTCGAACTCCATCAGGTCAGCCATTTCGGCGCGCAGCACCACGCGGTCGCCGGGTTCGAGCCGGACCGGCGCGAGGTCACGGCGCAGCGAGGCGTCGCCGCGCAGAACGTCGATCAGCCGCACGCCGTTCCGGCGAAACAGATCAACCTCCAGCGGGGCCTGGCCAACCAGCGGGCTGTCTTCCGGGATCGCGACTTCGGTGAAATATTTCATCTTGCGCCGGTCGGTCAGCAGCATCCCCATCGACTGGCGCACCGGCAACAGGCGATTGGCAAAAAGCCCGAGGAAGACCGCACCGACACCCGTAACCGCAAGCCCCAGCGGCAGGATCTCGAACAGCGTGAAATGCGCCATGCCCGCCTTCACCGCGACCCCGTCCACCAGCAGGTTGGTCGAGGTGCCGATCAGCGTCATCATCCCCGCCATCACTGTCATATAAGACAGCGGGATCAGAAGCTTGGACGGAGCCGTGCCAATTTTCAGCGCCAGTTGCATGACCACGGGGATCATCACCGCCACCAGAGGCGTGTTGTTCATAAAGGCCGAAGCCACCGCGATAAAGCTGAAAAGCGCCACAATGGTCAGGCGCGGCCGCCCCTCGACCGACTTCTCGGCGGTATGGATCACCTGCTCGATGGCACCGGTGCGTACCAGCCCGCCCATCACCAGAAACATCAGCGCAATCGTCCAGGGCGCCGGGTTCGACAGCACCGATTGTGCCTCGGACAAGGGCAGGAAGCCAAGCACCATCATCACCGCTGCGGCCGCAATGGCGGTAACCTCGACCGGGATGATCTCCGAGACAAAGAGGCCGAACATCACGACAAGAACGGCCAGCGCCACCCAGGGCTGCGCGGCGGCGGAGATTTCAAACCAGAGCATCATGACCTTCAGTTGAACTGACGGCCTTATAGGATGCGCCCCCTGTTCGGGGAAGAAAATTCTACAAAGCCGGTCGTCTTTGGGTCAGACTTGGTGTCGTCCCGGCCCGAACAGGGCCGGACACGCTCTGAGCGAAGAAAGTGCCGCCTGCGACGGCAGAAGGCCAGGGGCGCTCGATCAGGGGCCGGATTGCTGCAGGCGGCCGCCCTGGCGGACCATCACCACCCGGGTGGCAAGGCCGGTCCGGTCATCGGTCTCGACATAGACCCCCGACAGCGTCGCCTCACCCGCAGCCGGCTCGAACCGGGTCTTCGACATGCCGGTGACGAAACGGCGCATTGGCTCCAGCTTTTCCATGCCGATCACCGAATCGTAATCGCCACACATCCCGGCATCGGACAGATAAGCGGTGCCGCCCTTCAGGATCTGCGCGTCGCCGGTGGGCACATGGGTATGGGTGCCGACAACAAGGCTCGCCTGACCATCACACCAATGCCCGAGCCCCATCTTTTCGGACGTCGCCTCGGCATGGACATCGATAATCGCGGCCTGGACACTGACGCCCAGCCGATGCGCTTTCAGCACCGGATCCACGGCGGAAAACGGATCGTCAAAGGGCTGCTTCATGAACACGCGGCCCAGCACCTGCGCCACCAGCACCTTGCGCCCGCCCGGCGCATCAAACACCCGCGCGCCCCGCCCCGGAGCGATCCTGGAATAGTTCAGCGGCCGGATCACCCGCGGCTCAACTTCCAGAAATTGCGCCATATCCTTCTGGTCAAAGGCGTGATCCCCCAGCGTGACCACATCGGCCCCCGCCGCCAGGATCCCCTTCGCATGCTCAGCCGAAAGCCCCATGCCGCCTGTCGCGTTCTCGCCGTTCACCACGACAAAATCGAGACCCCAATCCGCACGCAACTTTGGCAGGCCGGCCGTTATTGCCGCCCGCCCGCTGCGCCCCATCACATCGCCAAGAAAAAGCAGTTTCATGACAATCCGCCTTATGCCTCTGCCCCCAGTCCTGCAAGCCCCCTTCCTGCTGACTTCGAATACTCCCGGCAGAGGTATCCGCAGCCAATCAGCAGCACCCTGTTGAGCCCCCGGGCGGAACCCGCTAACCAAAGGCCATGTCGCCAGATCAGATCCAGACGCTCTTCACCCGCCGCGATGGCAGCTTCCTCTGCGCCCGCTGGGGCCGCCCCATCGTGCCGGTGATCTTCGGCACCGATGATGCGACGCTTGCGACCGTCAAGGGTGCCATAGAGGCGATCGTCGCTCTTGCCGGCCACCGTATGGCGGAAACCGACCCCGAGCTCGGCGCCAATCTTATGGTGTTTTTTTTCCGCGACTGGGCGGAACTGCCGCAGGTGCCAAAGCTCGACCACATGATCCCCGGCCTCGGGCCGCTTTGCGAGCGGCTCAGCGCCGAGGGCGCCAACCGCTACCGTACCTTCCGTTTCGACGAGACCGGCGCGATCAAGGCAGTCTTCCTGTTCCTCAGGATGGATGAGCACCTCTCCGACATGCCCGCCCAGGACCTCGCGCTGGCCCAGGGAGCAGAGGCGATGCTCTCCTTCGCAGATGGCGCCTTCAGCCAGATTTCGCCGCTGGCCCGCAGCGAGGGCAATGTGATCCTGCATCCCGATCTCGCGCTCCTGATCCGCGCCGCCTATGATCCGATCCTGCCTGCGGTGGCCCAGGATGCCGGGCATGCGCTGCGGCTGATGGCACGCATGCTCCCCTCCCCTGACAGCAACGCAGCCCCCGATGCATGAATTCAGCCTCCGCGTCTGGTATGAGGACACCGACCTCGCCGGCATCGTCTATTACGCCAATTACCTGAAATTCATCGAGCGCGGCCGCAGTGACTGGGTCGCTGGCTGCGGGATCGACCAGATCGCTTTGCGCGACCAGCAAGACATCGTCTTCGCCGTCCGCCGGGTCGAGGCCGATTACCTGCGCCCCGCGAAATTCCAGGACGCCCTGACCGTCACCACCACCCTCACCTCGGTCACCGGTGCGCGCATCGTGCTGGACCAGGAGGTCCGGCGCCAGGACGAGACGCTGTTTCGCGCCTCTGTCACACTGGTCTGCCTGACCGGCGCCGGCCAGGCCAGCCGCATCCCGGCAGAAATCCGCGCGCGGCTCGCCCCTTCGCTGCACTGACCCGCTGCAAAGCCGCAACTGCCGCCGCGCTCACGCCACATTCGCTAAGATGTGTTGGCATTCCCCTTGTAACGCTGCTAGAATCAGGTCTAACGACCGGCGAATACTGACCGGCGATCTTAAACGAGCAGGCGCAATGGACCCCACCACCCTCGCGACAGCCGCGCAGGAGATTGACTTCTCGCTGCTGGCCCTCTTTGCCCGTGCGACCTTTACGGTCAAACTGGTGATGATCCTTCTGATCGGCATGTCCTTCTGGGCATGGGCCATCATCATCCAGAAACACATCCTCTTCCGCAAATCCCGCGCCGAAGCCGCAGCCTTTGACCAGGCCTTCTGGTCGGGCGAGCCGCTGGACGAGCTTTACGAGCGGATCGGGCCGGAACCCCAGGGTGCATCTGAGCGGGTCTTTGCAGCCGGGATGCTGGAATGGCGCCGCAGCCACAAGCAGGACGGCGCGCTGATCGCCGGCGCCCAGGCCCGGATCGACCGCGCCATGGATGTCGCCATCGCCCGCGAAAGCGAAAAGCTGAACAAGGGCCTGTCCTTCCTCGCGACCACCGGCTCGACCGCGCCTTTCATCGGGCTTTTCGGCACGATCTGGGGGATCAAACACTCGTTCGAGGAAATCGCGATCTCGCAGAACACCTCGCTCGCCGTCGTGGCCCCCGGCATCGCCGAGGCGCTGCTCGCAACCGGCATCGGCCTGATCGCCGCTATTCCTGCGGTGGTGTTCTACAACAAACTGAACGCAGACAGCGAACATATCCAAGGCAACTGGGAAAGCTTTGCCGATGAATTCGCGACCATCCTGTCGCGCCAGCTGGATTCCTGATCCATGGGCGCCGGGGTGATGAAAAAATCCGGAGGCGGTGGCCGCCGCGGTCGCCGTCGCGGATCTTCCGCCGCGATGAGCGAGATCAACGTCACGCCCTTTGTCGACGTGATGCTGGTTTTGCTGATCATCTTCATGGTGGCCGCGCCCCTGATGACGGTGGGCGTGCCAATCAAACTGCCGGAGACCGCCGCCAAAGCGATGGCCGAGGAAAAGGAAGAGCCGCTTTCCATCACCCTGACCGCCGATGGTCTGGTGATGATCATGAACAGCGAAGTCGACCCGAACGAGCTGATCCCCCGCCTCAAGGCGATCGCGGCGGAGCGGACCTCGAACAAGGTCTATCTGCGTGCAGACGGCAATCTGGCCTATGAGCGCGTGGCCCAGGTGATGGGCGCGCTGAATGCCGGCGGTTTCAACGATATCGGTCTGGTGACCGACAGCCAGGGCCCGAGTTTCGGCGCCGGCGCGGCCAACTGAGGCGGATCAGCAACATGGAAGGGCGCTTCAAATCAGGCACCATCCTCTCAGGGGCAGGCCATGCCGGTCTGATCCTCTGGGTGATGATTGGCGACTGGTTCTTCTCGCCCTCCGAGCCGGCCGAGCCGATGACCGTATCGGTTACGATGGTGACGCCGGGCGAACTGGCGGACCTTGAAGCAGCGGCTGCCAAATCCTCCACCGAGCCAGCGGAGAGCAGCGAGACCATCTCCTCCCCCGATCCGGTGGAGCCTTCGGTGGACGAGCCGGTGTCGGAGCCGACGCCCGAACCCACGCCCCAGCCAGAGCCTGAGCCGCAACCGCAGCCCGAGCCGACACCCGAGCCCGCGCCGCAGCCTCAGCCGGAGCCGACCCCGGAACCCACGCCTGAACCCGAGCCGGTGATCTCAGATCCCGCGCCGCCCGATGCCGTCTTCGCGCCCGAAGAGCAGCCGATTCCGACCATGAGCACGTCGCCCCGTCCGAAACCCCGGCCGGCAGAGCGCGTCGCCCCGAACCCGGTGGTCGCGCCCGAGGACACCCTGACCGCCGAACGGCCGCAGGACCAGGTCACCACGTCGGAGGAGCCGACCCCCGAGCCCCCGCGGGAGGACCAGCAGGCGACCACCGAGGTAAACAGCGGCGATGTGCTGATCACCGAGGCGAACCAGCAGGACCGTGATGCGGAACCGCTTGGTCCGACCACTTCGCCACGGCCGAAACCCCGGCCGAACCGGACGGCTGCAACGCCGGAGCCGACTCCCACGCCGGAACCCGCAGGCGAGACCCAGGACCAGCGCGATGCCCGCATCGCAGCCGAGGTTGCCGCAGCCGACCGCGCTCAGGCAGAGGCCGAAGCCAAAGCGCGCCGCGAGGCCGCCGCCCGCGAAAAGGCCGCAGCCGATGCCGAAGCGGCAGCGATCGCCGCCGCAGTCGCCGCAGCCAATACCGGCTCGGGCGGCCAGGGCCGGGCCGCCAGCGGCCCGCCGCTGAGCGGCGGCGAGATGGGCGATATCGCCGCCGCGATCGGGTCGAAATGGAATGTCGGAACGCTGAGCGCGGATGCGATGGATGCCGTGGTCGTGCTGCGCGTGACCTTTGACGAAAGCGGCAGACCCGGCAGCGATATGCCGCTGATCGAATCGCGCGGCCCCAGCCAGCAGGCGATCCAGGCCGCCTATAATGCGGCCCGCAGTGCGATTGCCCGCGCCTATCAGTCTGGCGGCATTCCACTTCCGCCTGGGAAATATGAGACCTGGAAAGTCCTCGAGTTCGAATTCGATGGCAGCGGGATGAGGCTGCGGTGATGGGCCTTGCCGCAGCACCGCCAACGCGCCCGGCTTTTCTGGGCCCTGCGGCGCTTTTCGCGCTGGCGACATTGTCAGGCGGCCCGGCCCTGGCCGATCGCGCCCTCCGCAGCAATGCAGTGGTCGAAATCTTTACTTGTGCCAATCTTCTGCCCGATAACGGCATCAACCCCGAAGCGATGCATCAGATCGGCCGCGCGGTGGCGCTGGTCCATAACACCGGCGCGCTGCCCCCCGGGTCTGAGCGCGCCCGTGTCGTGCTGCGGCTTTGCTTTAACAAAAGCCTCGGGCAGCCGATCATCGAAGTGGCGGATTATTCCGGCCCTGTCGGAGACGTGGCCGATGCCACGCAAAAGGCCGCGATGCGCAGTCTGGAGCGGGCCCTCGCAGCGGGCACCCTGACCAAAGCGCTTGGCGCGCTTTCCGGGGGAAGGCCCGAGGCTGCGGTGGTCGATCTTGTCTTTGGTCCGGCTCAGGCGGCAGATCCCCGGGCGGCAGATCAATGACAGACGGGCCAATGACACAGTTGTCAGGTGACACCGGAACCCTTTTACGCCGTGATGAGTTTACGGCGGATGTTTTAACCAGGACCCGCAAAACCGGCACCAGACCGGACGAGATCGGAGCGAGAGGCAGATGACCTTCACCAGAAGAAGCTTTGCGACCACCCTGCTGGCCGGGGCCGTGATGGTCCCCGCCATGGTGCGCGCCCAGAACAGTCCGACCCGGATCAGGATCGGCACCGGCGTGATAGAGCCGATGCCGATCGCTGTGCCGGCCTTCGTCGATGAAGGCGGTGCCGGGGATCTGGCGCGCAATCTCGCGCAGGTGGTGACATCGGATCTGGACGGCACCGGCCTTTTCCGCACCATCAACCGGGATGCCTATATTTCGCGGATCCAGGGCTTTGACGGCGCGATCGCCTATGAAGACTGGCGCGTGATCAAATCGCAAGTCCTGGTGGTTGGCGCTGTTTCCGCAGCCGGAGACCGCATCACCGTCAAGGTCCGCGCTTATGATATCGCGAATGGCCAGCAGTTCGAGGGTGCCGCGATGCAATTCGCCGGGACCAAAGCCGGCTGGCGCCGCATGGCACATAAGGTTGCCGACCTGGTCTATTCGACCCTGACCGGCGAAGGCCCCTATTTCGACAGCCGTGTCGTCTATGTCGCCGAATCCGGCCCGAAAAACGCCCGCCTCAAACGCCTTGCCGTGATGGATTATGACGGCGCCAATGTGCAATATCTGACCGACAGCTCGTCCATCGTGCTGGCGCCGCGGTTCTCGCCCTCGGGCGACCGGCTGCTTTACACCAGCTATGAGACCGGCTTTCCGCGCATCACGCTGCTGAACCTTGCCAATCTCAAGCGCCAGACGCTGGCGGAACAGCCCGGCACCATGACCTTCGCGCCGCGCTTCTCGCCCGATGGCGGCTCGGTGGTGTTCAGCCTGGAACGCGGCGGCAATACCGATATCTACAAGATGAGCCTGTCCTCGGGGCAGACCCAGCAGCTGACCAATGCGCCCTCGATCGAAACCGCGCCCTCCTATTCCCCGGATGGCAGCAAGATCTGTTTCGAGAGCGACCGCACCGGTGGCAGCCAGATCTATGTCATGAATGCGAGCGGTGGCGAGGGGCAGCGGATCTCGGGCGGCGCGGGGCGCAACAGCACGCCGGTCTGGAGCCCGCGCGGCGACCTGATCGCCTTCACCAAACAGAATGCCGGCCGTTTCCACATAGGCGTCATGCGCACGGACGGATCGGAAGAGCGCCTGCTGACCGCGTCCTTCCTTGATGAAGGCCCGACCTGGTCGCCCAATGGTCGCGTGATCATGTTCACCCGCGAGACCGAGGGCGGCGGCGGTCAGGCTTCGCTCTGGTCGGTCGATACCTTTGGCAGAAACCTGAAACAGATCCCGACCGAAGGCGCGGCGTCCGACCCGGCCTGGTCGCCGCTGTTGCCGTAAACCGCCATTTTCAGGCCTGGGCGATCCTGCCGGATTCCCCAGGCCCCCGGAACCTGCTAACCTGGGCGGCGAAACACTGATCCGCGCCGGCCCGAGAGCCGAATTATAAGGATGAACCGATGAGCTTTACCCCCAAAGCCCTTCTTCTTGTGGCTTCGCTTGGCCTCGCAGCCTGTCAGAACCCGGACCGTTACGGTGCGGGTGGCCCAGGTGGTACGGGCGGCGCCGGTGGCACCGGCGGGACGGGCTATATCGACACCAACGGGCTCGGCGATCCGAGTGATCCACGCTCCATCGCCTATTTCAACCAGACCGTTGGTGACCGCGTGCTCTTTGCGGTTGACCAGTCCACCGTCTCGGATCAGGGCCGCCAGGTGCTGAACGGACAGGCCAACTGGCTGAACCAGAACCCGGGCTATGCGATCATCGTCGAAGGCCATGCCGACGAACAGGGCACCCGTGAATACAACCTCGCGCTTGGCGCGCGCCGTGCGGCATCGGTACAGCAATATCTGCTGTCGCAAGGTGTGGCAGGCTCGCGGATGCGCACCATCTCTTACGGCAAGGAACGCCCGATCGAAGTCTGCTCGACCGAGAGCTGCTATTCCAAGAACCGCCGCTCTGTGACGGTTCTCTCGGTCGGCGCCGGGTCGTAATATGATGCGGGCGAGGTTCCTTCTTCCCCTGCTGGCCCTTGGTCTTGCCACACCGGCGGCGGCGGAAAGCCTCGCCGATGTGCGGGCCGAGCTGGGCCAGCTCGCCGCTGAATTCAACGCGCTCAAAGGCGAACTCACCACCACCGGCGCTTCGGCGCGGGTGGGCGGTGTGGATGCGCTGGCGCGGATGGACACGCTTGAGGCCGAGCTGATGCGGCTGACCTCACGCACCGAAGAGATCGAGCTGCGGCTGAACCGTGTCGTCCAGGACGGCACCAACCGCATCGGCGATATCGAATTCCGCGTCTGTGACGCCGATCCGTCCTGCGATCCGATGAATATGGGCGCAACCGCGCCGCTTGGCGGTGGCAGCTCTGCCGCAGCCGCCCCCGCTACACCCGCTGCCCCGTCTCAGGGCAGCACCTCCTCCGCACCAGCGCTTGCCGTCGCAGAACAGGCAGATTTTGACCGGGCCAAGGGGGTGCTCGGTCAGGGTGACTTTCATGGTGCTGCGGCGCTCTTTGAGACCTATGCCAAATCCTATCCTGGCGGGCCGCTGATCCCCGAGGCGCATTACCTGCGCGGCGAGGCCCTGCGCCAGGCCGGCCAGACCGCACCGGCCGCGCGCGCCTATCTGACCGCCTATAACACCGCGCCGGATGGGGCAATTGCCCCGGATGCGCTGCTGAAGCTCGGCGAGGCTTTCGGCCAGCTGGGCGAACGCGACCAGGCCTGCGTCACGCTGCAACAGGTGCCGCTGAACTTCCCGACCAGCCAGGCTTCGGCCCAGGCCAGTATCGCCATGCAGGGGCTCGGTTGCCCCTGAGCCCGCAGTATCGCTGGCTTGAACAGCATGAGCCGGCCGACCGTGGCCTGCTCAGATCATGCCTGTCCTTCGAGTTCCGGCAAAACGCCGGTGCTTCGAAAATCGGGGTCGCAGTCTCTGGCGGTGGCGATTCCGTAGCGCTTTTGCATCTGGTCGCCCGCGCCGCGCCGCATTGGGGCCTGAGCGCCGAAGCCGCGACCGTCAATCACCACCTGCGCCCTGAAGCCGCTGATGAGGCCGATTTTGTATCGCAGGTGGCGGCGGGCCTTGGGCTGGCGCATCAGACACTTGACTGGACCAGTCATCCGGCCACCGGCAATCTGATGCAGGCTGCCGGGCAAGCGCGGCTTGATCTGCTGGCAGCCTGGGCGAAATCGCGGGGGATCACGGATGTCCTCCTCGGCCACACCGCCGATGACCAGGCCGAGACCTTTGTCATGGGCCTCGGCCGCGCCGCAGGCCTCGACGGGCTGACCGGGATGCGCGCGCGCTTTGATCACAATGCTGTCAGCTTCTGGCGGCCCCTCTTGGGCTGGTCACGGGCCGGGCTGCGCGCCTTCCTGAACCGTCATGACCTCGCCTGGTGCGATGACCCGACAAATGAAGATGACACCTATACCCGCGCGCGTATCCGCAAGGCGTTGCCCGGGCTGGCGCCGCTAGGCCTGACGCTTTCCAGCCTCAGCGAGACCATCAGCAATCTGGCCGGTGTGCAGGATCTGCTTCGCCACACCACCGCTGATGCCTTCGCCCACTTTGGCCGCGAAGAGGCCGGGGCGCTGCATTTCGCCCATCTCCCCTTCACCGACAGCCCCTTCGAGCTGCAGCGCCGTCTGATCATCGCCGCAATCCGCTGGATTTCCGGCACCCGCCACCCGCCCCGCGCCGATTCCGTGCATCAGGTGCTCAGCGAGCTCTGGCGTCACCGTGGCACCACACTGGGAGGCTGCCTGATCCGTGTCGGTCCTCAGGAAATCCGTGTGACCCGCGAACCGCGGGCCGTTGCGGGTCCGCTCACCTGGCATCCTGGCGCGACCTGGGATCATCGCTGGCAGGTAACCGGCCCGTCCCTGCCCGATGCAACCCTGCGCGCGCTTGGCGCAGATGGGCTTGCGCAGATGCCGGACTGGCGCAAATCCGGCATCCGGAGGGATGCGGCCCTTGTCTCGCCCTCGCTCTGGCAGGGCGACCGGCTGCTTTCCGCCCCCCTTTTCCCGCAATTTGCCGCCAAATGGCAGGCCAGCCTTTACCCAACCTTTGGAAGTTTCATCTTATCGCATTGAACCCAGGGCCTGGATTGCTAAATTAGTATCAAATGCGGCCCTGCCCCTCTGGCTCAGCTGGCCGCCTGTCGGGAGAAATACGTGAACAACGCGCGCAACATCGCATTCTGGGTGGTCCTGCTCTTGCTGGTCCTTGCGCTTTTCCAGGTCTTCTCTGGCGGCCAGTCAAATATGGGCGCCCGTTCGCTGAGCTGGTCTGAGTTCATCACCCAGGTGGATCAGGGCCGGGTTGCCTCGGTGACCCTTGACGGCGAGCGGGTGACGGTACGCACCAAGGATGGTGGCGCCTTTTCGACCATCAAGCCCGGTGACGAACAGGTGACCGACAAGCTGATCGCGAAAGGGGTCGAGGTTCAGGCCAGCCCGCAGCAACAGGGCTTCCTGTCCTCGCTGCTCGTGACCTTCCTGCCCTTCATCCTGCTGATCGGCATCTGGATCTTCTTCATGAACCGGATGCAGGGCGGCGGCAAAGGTGGCGCGATGGGCTTTGGCAAATCGCGGGCGAAACTGCTGACCGAAAAGCAGGGCCGTGTGACCTTTGACGACGTGGCCGGCATCGACGAGGCCAAGGAAGAGCTGGAAGAGATCGTCGAATTCCTGCGCAACCCGCAGAAATTCTCGCGCCTTGGCGGCAAGATCCCGAAAGGCGCGCTGCTGGTCGGCCCGCCCGGCACCGGTAAGACGCTGCTCGCCCGTGCCATTGCAGGCGAAGCAGGCGTGCCCTTCTTCACCATCTCCGGCTCTGACTTTGTCGAGATGTTCGTGGGCGTCGGCGCGTCGCGCGTGCGTGACATGTTCGAACAGGCGAAGAAAAACGCCCCCTGTATCGTCTTTATCGACGAGATTGACGCCGTTGGCCGCGCCCGTGGCGTCGGCATGGGCGGCGGCAATGATGAACGCGAACAGACTCTGAACCAGCTTCTGGTCGAGATGGACGGGTTCGAGGCCAATGAAGGGGTGATCATCGTCGCGGCCACCAACCGCAAGGATGTGCTCGACCCCGCGCTGCTGCGTCCGGGCCGCTTTGACCGTCAGATCAATGTGTCTAACCCAGATATCAAAGGCCGTGAAAAGATCCTCAACGTCCATGCCCGCAAGATCCCGCTGGGCGCCGATGTCGATCTGCGCACAATCGCGCGCGGCTCGCCCGGCTTTTCGGGGGCTGACCTTGCGAACCTCGTCAATGAGGCCGCGCTGACCGCCGCCCGTGTGGGCCGCCGTTTCGTCACCATGGCCGATTTCGAACATGCGAAAGACAAGGTCATGATGGGGCCGGAGCGCCGCTCGATGGTCATGTCGCAGGAAGACAAGGAAATGACCGCCTATCACGAGGCCGGCCATGCGATTGTCGGGATCAAACTGCCGAAATGCGACCCGGTCTATAAGGCCACGATCATGCCGCGCGGCGGTGCGCTTGGCATGGTGATGAGCCTGCCCGAGATGGACCGCAATTCCTGGCACAAAGACCAGATGAAGGACCGGATCGCCATGGGCATGGCCGGCAAGGCCGCCGAGATCAAGAAATGGGGCGAAGACCGCGTTTCCTCGGGGGCTTCGGGCGATATCCAGAACGTCTCGGCTGTGGCGCGCGCCATGGTCATGCGGTGGGGCATGTCGGACAAGATCGGCAATATCGACTATTCCGAAGCGCATGAGGGCTATAATGGCAATACCGGCGGCTTCTCGGTTTCGGCTGAAACCAAACGGCTGATCGAGGATGAGGTGAAAGCCATCGTAGATGAGGGCTATGCCCGCGCGATGCAGATCCTCACCGAGAATGAGGAAGAGTTCGAGCGCCTGGCCCAGGGCCTTCTGGAATATGAGACCCTGACCGGCGACGAGATCCGCAAGGTTCTCGCAGGCCAGAAACCCGGCGATGATGACGGTGCCGAAGACGCCGGCGAGGCTGCGGCTTCGGTGCTGGCGATCCCGAAAACCCGCACCTCGCGAGGGCCAAAGCCCGGAGATGCCGAACCCTCGCCGACCTGATCCTGTGGATCTGTTTTTCATCAGCCGGGAAGCGCCGATCGCGCCTCCCGGCTTTTGCATATCCGCTTTACGGCAGGTGAAGGTGCCTGAGGCGAAGAGATGATTGGAAATGACATATCACTCGTTTAAGGGTGAACCATTCTGGTGGGGAGATAGCCATGTCGAGCGGAATGCAGGATGAAGCAGCCCAGGCAGCGCGTCAGGCGGCGCTGAATTATCACGAATTCCCCAAGCCGGGTAAGCTGGAGATCCGCGCAACCAAGCCGCTTGCGACCGGTCGTGACCTGTCGCGCGCCTATTCGCCCGGCGTGGCCGAGGCCTGCCTCGAAATCAAGGCCGATCCCTCCACCGCCTCGCGCTACACCGCACGCGCCAACCTGGTCGCCGTGATTACCAATGGTACAGCGGTGCTGGGGCTGGGAAATATCGGGGCACTGGCGTCAAAGCCCGTGATGGAAGGCAAGGCCGTCCTCTTCAAGAAATTCGCCAATATCGACTGCTTTGACATCGAGGTGAATGAAAACGACCCGGTCAAACTGGCGGAAATTGTCTGCGCGCTGGAACCATCCTTCGGCGCGATCAACCTTGAAGACATCAAGGCACCCGATTGTTTCATCGTTGAACGACTTTGCCGCGAGCGGATGAACATCCCTGTCTTCCACGACGACCAGCATGGAACAGCAATCGTTGTCGGCGCGGCTGCGACCAATGCGATGATCGTGGCCGGCAAGAAATTCGAAGATATCAAACTGGTGTCCACCGGTGGCGGCGCGGCAGGGATCGCCTGCCTCGAAATGCTGGTGAAGCTAGGGGTCAGACGCGAGAACATCTGGCTTTGTGATCTTGAGGGTCTCGTCTACCAGGGCCGCGAGACACAGATGACCCCGCAAAAGGCCGCCTTCGCACAGGGCACCACCCCGGCGACGCTCGCCGAGGTCATCAGGGGCGCCGATATGTTCCTTGGTCTTTCCGGCCCCGGCGTGCTGACGGCGGACATGGTCGCCACGATGACCGCAAAGCCGGTGATCTTCGCACTGGCGAACCCGACGCCCGAGATCCTTCCCGCCGAGGCCCGCGCCGTTGCCCCGGACGCGATCATCGCCACCGGGCGGTCGGATTTCCCCAACCAGGTCAATAACGTCCTCTGCTTCCCCTTCATCTTTCGGGGGGCGCTGGATGTCGGCGCCACCACGATCAATGACGAGATGGAGCTCGCCTGTATCGAAGGCATCGCCGCGCTGGCGCGCCAGACCACATCGGCAGAGGCTGCCGCCGCCTATCAGGGGGAACAGCTGACCTTCGGACCGGATTACCTGATCCCGAAGCCATTTGACCCCCGCCTGATTGGCGTTGTCGCCTCAGCTGTGGCCACTGCCGCGACCAGTTCCGGCGTAGCGGCGCGGCCGCTGACCGACCCCGAAGCCTATAAGCGCAGGCTCGACGGCTCGGTCTTCCGCTCGGCGCTGCTGATGCGCCCGGTTTTCGAAGCTGCCCGCACCGTCACCCGCCGCATTGTCTTTGCCGAAGGCGAAGATGAGCGCGTGTTGCGCGCGGCAAATGCGATGCTGGAGGAAACCACCGACGTTCCGATCCTGATTGGCCGCCCCGAAGTGATCGAGGCACGCTGCGAACGTTATGGCCTCGCCATTCGCCCGGGTCGCGATTTCCATCTTGTGAACCCGGAAAACGACCCGCGCTACCGCGATTATTGGGGCACCTATCACGAGCTGATGGCGCGGCGCGGCGTCTCGCCCGACATCGCGCGCGCGGTGATGCGCACCAATACGACCGCCATCGCCGCCGTCATGGTGCATCGCGACGAGGCCGACAGCCTGATCTGCGGCACCTTCGGGCAATATCACTGGCATCTCAACTATATACGCCAGGTGCTCGCCCGCGACGGCCGTCACGCAGTGGCTGCACTTTCGATGATGATCCTCGAAGATGGCCCGCTTTTTGTCGCCGATACCCATGTGAATGCCGAGCCCACCGCGCAGCAGATCATGGAAACCGCGATGGGGGCCGCCCGCCATCTGCGCCGCTTCGGCATCGCGCCGAAGATCGCTTTCTGCTCGCAAAGCCAGTTCGGCAATATGGACAATCGCTCGGGCCGGGTGATGCGCGAGGCGCTGGAACTGCTCGACGCGCGCGAGCCCGATTTCGCATATGAGGGCGAGATGAATGTCGACACCGCGCTCGACCAGGAGCTGCGCGAGCGGTTGCTGCCGGGTGCTCGGTTCGAAGGCGCCGCGAATGTGCTGCTCTTCGCCTCGGCCGATACGGCGTCGGGGGTGCGCAACATCCTCAAGATGCGCGCCGGTGGCCTGGAGGTCGGGCCGATCCTGATCGGGATGGGTAATAAGGCGCATGTGGTGACGCCGGCAATCACCGCGCGGGGCCTTCTGAACATGTCGGCCATCGCCGGCACGCCGGTTTCGCATTACGGCTGAGCCGGCGCGGGCAAGGACAGCGGAGAGAGAATCACCTCTCCGCTGCAAGCCGCGCCCCACTGCGAGGCTTTGCAAACTTCGCGAGATTGCGCGTCACTTATGCGGGCAAATCAGATTTTGCAAATATTTCGCAACCCAGCATCGCGAATTCTGCAAACTTAGGCTGTTCCGGCACCACTGTTGCCGGTAACAAAGTTGCGCCCTTCGACACCCTGACATAACAAACGCTTCAGTCAGGAGGAGGACCAGGGATGGGGTATCGCGACGTCTACGCGCATTGGAAGTCCGACCCGGAAGGGTTCTGGATGGAGCAGGCCCAGGGCATCGACTGGGAAAAACAGCCCACCCGCGCGCTGAATGCCGACAACGCACCGAGTTATGAATGGTTCGCTGACGGGCTGGTCAATACCTGCTGGAATGCGGTTGACCGCCATGTCGAAGCCGGGCGCGGCGACCAGCTGGCGATCATCCATGACAGCCCGGTCACGCATCTGAAAAAGGGCATCACTTACCGCGAATTGCAAAAACGCGTGGCCAGCCTTGCCGGCGCGCTCAGGGCGAAAGGCGTGACCAGGGGCGACCGGGTCATCATCTATATGCCGATGATCCCCGAGGCGCTGGAGGCAATGCTGGCCTGCGGCCGGCTCGGCGCGATCCATTCGGTCGTCTTCGGCGGGTTTGCGGCCAATGAACTGGCGGTGCGCATCAATGACTGCACGCCCAAGGCGATCATCGCAGCGTCCTGCGGCATCGAACCCTCACGCATCGTGCATTACAAACCGCTGCTGGATGCCGCCATCGATCAGGCCAGCCACAAACCTGAATTCTGTGTGATTTTTCAGCGTGAACAAGAGGTTGCCCAACTTATCGAGGGCCGCGACGTCGCCTGGCACAGTTTTCAGTATGGGGTTGAGCCCGCCGAATGCGTGCCCGTCGAGGGCAATCACCCGGCCTATATCCTTTATACCTCCGGCACCACCGGCGCGCCGAAGGGTGTGATCCGCGCCACCGGCGGCCATCTCGTCGCGCTGAACTGGTCCATGAAAGCGATCTATGACATGGCGCCTGGCGAGGTCTTCTGGGCCGCGTCAGACGTGGGCTGGGTCGTCGGCCACAGCTATATCTGCTATGCGCCGCTGATCAGCGGCTGCACCACCATCGTGTTCGAAGGAAAACCCGTCGGCACGCCGGATGCCGGCACCTTCTGGCGGGTGATCGCGGAAAACAAGGTGAAGAGTTTCTTTACCGCACCGACCGCGCTTCGGGCCATCAAGCGCGACGACCCTGCCGGGGAATTCGTCAAAGATTACAATATGAAGCATCTGAAATACTGCTTCCTCGCCGGCGAGCGCGCCGATCCCGACACCATCGCCTGGGCGGCGCGGCATCTGAATGTGCCGGTGATCGACCATTGGTGGCAGACCGAGACCGGCTGGGCCATTGCTGCCAATCCAATGGGGATTGAAGCGCTGCCCATCAAACCCGGCAGCCCTTCGGTGCCGATGCCCGGATATGATATCCAGGTGCTGGACGAAGGCGGGCACCCGGTCGCCCCCGGCACGCTTGGCGCGATCGCGGTGAAACTGCCGCTGCCTCCCGGCAACCTGCCAGGGCTGTGGAATGCCGAAGACCGTTTCAGAAAAAGCTACCTCTCTCATTTCCCCGGCTTTTACGAGACAGGAGATGCCGGTTACATCGACGAGGACGGCTATCTCTACATCATGGCCCGCACTGATGATGTGATCAATGTGGCAGGCCACCGCCTTTCGACCGGCGCGATGGAAGAGGTACTGGCCTCGCATCCGGATGTCGCCGAATGTGCGGTGATCGGGGTGGCAGACACGCTGAAAGGTCAGTCCCCCCTGGGCTTTTTGTGCCTGAACAAGGGCACCAGCCGCGCACATGGCGATGTGGTGAAGGAATGCGTGAAACTGATGCGCGACCGCATCGGCCCGGTTGCTGATTTCAAACGCGCACTGGTGATCGACCGCCTGCCGAAGACCCGCTCGGGCAAGATCCTGCGCGGCACCATGGTGAAAATCGCCGATGGCACCGAATGGAAAATGCCCGCCACCATCGACGACCCCGTGATCCTTGACGAAATCACGATTGCGCTGAAATCCATCGGCCTCGCCGGCTGATCCCGGCAGATTTGCGAGTTGCGGCGCTGTGTCCTGACCGGCACGGCGCCCTTCTCACGTCGGAACCAGGCGGGAATCCGTCCTTGACGCCGGGTCCGACAGCCTGAATGACGCGAGGCACTGGACCTGACACTCTGGTCGTGCCAGCTTACGCCATTGTGGAAGAAAGAAATTTCACTCCATGAATATTATTTCCCTGGCCTGTTTGATGGCTGAATTGATGTGCTCCCTGCCAGATTGGCAGACAGTCCGGGTGTGAGTCAGATGCGGATACCTGTTCTGCTGGTTGAAGATACGCCGTCTTTGCAATTCGTTTACCGTTCCGTCCTGACCGCAGCCGGAATGAACGTGCATCCCGCCGGCAGCGCGTCAGAGGCGCTGCAGTTGCTGCATCAGGTCAAACCCGGAGTGGTCATTCTTGATCTCATGCTGCCGGATCGTGATGGTCTGGCGCTGATGTCCGAGATGCTGGCCATTAACCCTGACCTGTGCGTTGTGGTCATGTCGGCGCAGGGATCGGTCGACCGGGCCGTGGCGGCGATGCGGGCGGGGGCCTTTGACTTCCTGCTTAAGCCCTTCGAAGAAAACCGGTTTCTCGCGGCGGTCCGGGCCGCAGTTCTGGCCGCCGAGGAAACCACCCCCGGCCAGCCGGCGCCGAAACGGCGCGCGGAGACCGCCGCCAGCAGCGATCCCGCTGCCAGCATCGGCTCCTCCGAGGCGATGAAACAAGTGCATCGGGTGATTTCATCGGTCGCGGGCTCCATCGCCACCGTCTTCATCACGGGCGAAAGTGGCACCGGCAAAGAGCTCGCGGCCATCGCCCTGCACACCCAATCCCCCCGCGCGCGCGGCCCGTTTATCGCTCTGAACTGCGGCGCAATCCCGCATGACCTGCTGGAATCCGAGGTATTCGGCCATCTGAAAGGCAGTTTCACCGGAGCCATTGCCGACAAGCCCGGCGCAGCAATGGCGGCGGATGGTGGTACGCTGTTCCTCGACGAGGTTTGCGAGATGGCGCCTGCCCTGCAGACCAAGCTTCTGCGCTTCCTGCAAACCTCGATGGTGCAGCCGCTCGGCGCAACGCGACCGCAAAAGGTTGATGTCCGGATCATCTGCGCCACAAACCAGGACCCACTCGATGCGGTGCGGCGCGGGCAGTTCCGCGAAGACCTCTATTACCGCCTTCATGTGGTGCCGCTTCATATGCCACCTTTGCGGGATCGCGGCCGCGACGCTGCCGAAATCGCCGAGGTCGCGCTGCGCCGCTTTGGTGGTGAAGAGGGCAAGGGGTTCGCGGGGTTCGCGCCCGAGACGCAGCGGATCCTGTTGCGGCATCGCTGGCCAGGAAATGTGCGCCAGCTTTTGAATGTTGTGCGCAATATCGCGGTGATGCAGCCGGGTGGCCTTGTAACGCCGGATATGCTGCCCGGCGACATGCTGCGCGAAGACCCCGGTCAGAACCGGGGAGCCTCACAGACAGATGCGCCGTCCGGGACCGCCGGGCCGCAGAGAACAGGCTTTGCGCCGGTTGCTACGGGGCTTGACTCCGCCGAGACCGCTTTCGCAGGCAAAACCCTGGCCGAGATCGAACGCATGGCCATCGAAGCGGCGCTTGCGCGACATCAGGGCTCAGTCCCCAAAGCTGCCCATGACCTCGACATCTCGGTCTCGACACTCTACCGCCGGATCGAAGCCTGGAAGTCAGACCAGAGCTGACGTTACGCAACCCATTGTAATATCAGACAAACTGCTCTCGGATCAGCCGTTCCTCAAGGCCATGTCCGGGGTCGAACAACAGACGATAGCTGATTGCGGAATTTGAACGGACCACGACCGAGATCACATCGCGCACCGAATTGCGGCTATCCGCATCGGCCATGACCGGGCGCTTATCCGGGTCGAGCACATCGAAGCGCACCTCGGCTGTTTTCGGCAAAAGCGCACCACGCCAGCGACGCGGGCGGAAGGCCGACATCGCCGTCAGGGCCAGAACATCGGCGCCGATTGGCAGAATCGCCCCATGCGCCGAATAGTTATAGGCGGTCGACCCGGCCGGTGTCGCCACCAGCGCGCCGTCGCAGACCAGCTCCGCCATCCGTTCGCGACCATCAATCGAAACCCGCAGCCGCGCCGCCTGCGGACCCTGCCGCAAGAGCGACACTTCATTGACCGCAAGCGCGTTGGTGACCTTGCCTCGCACATTTTCGGCCTGCATCGAGAGCGGATTGAGCAGCGCCTCTTCGGCCAGTTGCAGGCGTTCGGGCAGCCCGTCATCGATATAGGCATTCATCAGAAAGCCAATGGTGCCGCAATTCATGCCATAGACCGGCAGATCGCGCCCCGATTGCGCGTGCAGCGTCTCAAGCATGAATCCGTCACCACCCAGGGCGACCACAACCGAGGCACGCCGCAGGTCGATCTGACCGTAGCGGGCCGTCAGCCGCGCCAGTGCCGCTTGCGCCGCCGGGGCCTTCGACGCCGTAAACCTGATTTTTGGCTGCATCCCACCTCTCCGTCAGGTCGCAACCCTGACCCCGGCGGGGCGGAAACTCAAGGGCCGGCGCGCCCTGCCTATCTCCCGGCAGGCGCTTCATTTGCCGCCCGGGCACCATTGCCCCCACCGCGCAATTCTCGGGGCACGCAGGGGGCGCCCGGAAAAGGCCGCGACGCCAGTCGTGACCGGCCCGGATTTCGCCACCATATCGCAACGGGTCGCTTTCCGGCCTTTCCCTGGCAGGGTACGTGTTCTAAACAACCGGCAACCAAAAATACCATCCCGCATGGCCCAACGGAGACGAGTATGACCGCCCAGACCCGCGATTCCGGCTTTTTCACCGAATCTCTTTCCTCGCGCGACCCCGAGCTTTTCGGAGCGGTGCGCTCTGAACTTGGCCGTCAGCGCGATGAGATCGAGCTGATCGCGAGCGAGAACATCGTCTCCCTCGCGGTTCTGGAAGCCCAAGGCTCGGTGCTCACGAACAAATATGCCGAGGGCTATCCGGGCAAGCGCTATTACGGCGGCTGCCAGTATGTCGACATCGCCGAAACCCTCGCGATCGAGCGCGCGAAAGAGCTTTTTGGCTGCAAATTCGCCAATGTGCAGCCGAATTCCGGCAGCCAGATGAACCAGGCCGTCTTCCTCGCGCTTTTGCAGCCGGGCGACACGTTCATGGGGCTCGACCTGAATTCGGGCGGACACCTCACCCATGGCTCGCCGGTCAATATGTCCGGCAAGTGGTTCAAGGTCATCTCTTACGGCGTGCGCCAGCAGGACCAGCGCCTCGATATGGACGAGGTGCGCAAGAAAGCCCTCGAGCACAGACCAAAGCTGATCCTGGCGGGGGGCACCGCCTATAGCCGCGAATGGGACTGGGCCGCCTTCCGGGCGATTGCTGATGAAATCGGTGCTTACCTCCATGTTGATATGGCACATATCGCGGGCCTTGTGGCGGGCGGCGTGCATGCCTCGCCGCTGCCGCATGCCCATGTGGTGACCACCACGACCCACAAGAGCCTGCGCGGCCCGCGTGGGGGTATGGTGCTCACAAATGATGAAGACATCGCTAAGAAAATCAATTCGGCGGTCTTCCCCGGCCTGCAGGGCGGCCCGCTGATGCATGTAATCGCCGCCAAAGCGGTCGCCTTCGGCGAAGCGCTGCGCCCCGAGTTCAAAGCCTATGCCGCCCAGGTCAAAGCCAATGCGGCGGCGATGGCGGATGAGCTGATGAAGGGCGGGATCGACATCGTCTCGGGCGGTACCGACAACCATCTTTGCCTCGCCGATCTGCGGCCCAAGAAAGTGACCGGCAAGGCGGCCGAGGCGGCGCTTGGCCGCGCCCATATCACCTGCAATAAAAACGGCGTGCCGTTTGATCCGGAAAAGCCGTTCGTGACCTCGGGCATCCGTCTGGGCGCGCCGGCAGGCACCACCCGTGGGTTTGGCGAGGCCGAGTTCCGCCAGATCTCGCGGTGGATCGTCGAAGTGGTTGATGGGCTCGCCGCCAATGGCGAAGACGGCAACGGGGAGGTCGAGACCAAAGTGAAGGCCGAGGTCCAGGCCCTGTGCGACAGGTTCCCGCTTTACCCGACCCTCTGACCACAAATGATAAACAAAAAGCGCCGGGAAACCCGGCGCTTTTTTTGTGGTGATATGAGGTCTAGCTGAGGTCAGGCGCGACCGATTTGCGGGGTCGCCGCAACCGGGCGCCCGGTATAGGTGCGGTCATCCACCCGGATCACTACGGTACCATCCGCATTCTGGCTGACCATCAAACCCTGCACCGAAATGCAGCTGCCTATTGAGATTGTGCGCAACATTCCTAACCTTCTCCCCCACAGGAATTTAATTAAGTTTCACTCAACATGCCCGATTTTGAAATAGATAATTTAAAGAAACGGAAACAGAAGCCGCAGAAAAGTCACAATTGTCACGGCGGCTCTTACAGCCAGTCGCGCAAAATCGGGATCAGGGGCAGGTCAGCAGGCGGCATCGGGTAGTCACGCAGCCTGTCAGGCGCAACCCAGGCGAGAACCTGCCCCTCGCGCGCCACCGGAATACCGTCCCATTTGCGGCAGGCGAATAGCGGCATCAACAGGTGGAAATCATCATAACTGTGGCTGGCGAAGGTCAGCGGCGCAAGGCAGCTTTTCCAGGTATCGATGCCGATTTCTTCTTTCAGCTCGCGGATCAGGCAGGCCTCCGGGGTCTCACCCGGTTCGACCTTGCCACCGGGAAACTCCCACAGACCGGCGAGGCTTTTGCCTGGCGGGCGCTGTGCGAGAAGAATGCGGCCATCAGCATCAATCAGTGCGACGGCGGAAACGAGCAGGGTTTTCATATGGCTCTCAGTCTGGCCGGAGCCGGGGGCGCTGCCCCCGGCGACTGTCGGTTGGTTGAACCGGTGGCGCAAACGATCTCCGCACCCCCGGGGTATTTACGGACAGAAAACTGTCAGGAACGATAGTCGGCGTTGATCGCGACATAGCGGTCGGTCAGATCGCAGGTCCAGACCGTGCGCCTTGCGCGGCCCATGCCAAGGCCGACATCGATCACCAGCTCCTGGCCCTTCATATAGCTGGCGCCGGCATCTTCGCTGTAGCCCGGTGATTTCCAGCCTTTTTCCGCCACAAGGATATCTCCGAAACGGATGGTAAGCCGGTCACGCTCGGCCTGGGCGCCCGATTTACCGACCGCCATCACGATGCGGCCCCAGTTAGGATCCTCGCCGGCGACCGCAGTTTTCACCAGCGGCGAATTTGCGATGGCGAAGGCCACCTTTGCCGCATCCGCATCAGTCGCGGCGCCCGAGACCCGCACCTCGATCAGCTTGGTCGCGCCCTCGCCGTCGCGCACGACCTGAAGCGCGAGATCCTGCATCACCTGGGCCAGCGCGGCATCGAATGCCTTAAGCACTGCACCTTTCAGCGGTGCGGCCTCTGACTGGCCGGTTGCGGCGACCAGCAGCGTGTCAGAGGTCGAGGTGTCACTGTCGACGGTGATCGAGTTGAAACTGTCATCGACATGGCGCGAGACCAGTTTCTGCAGGCCCGCCTGGCTGATCTTTGCATCGGTGAAAATATAGACCAGCATCGTCGCCATATCGGGCGCGATCATGCCCGAGCCCTTGGCGATGCCGGCGATATGGATCGGGCCACCTTCGCCTTCGATCGTCGCGGTGGCGCCTTTGGGGAAGGTGTCGGTGGTCATGATCGCCTGAGCGGCGCCTTCAATCGCGGCCTCGGTCAGACCCTCGGTGAGATCACCGATCACGGCGGTGATCTTCTCCGCCGGCAGCGGCTCGCCGATCACGCCGGTCGAGGAAGAGAACACGCGCGTGGCCGGGATCCCGAGCGCTTTCGCGACAGCCCCCGTCACATCCGCCACCGCCTTATCGCCGATCTTGCCGGTGAAAGCGTTGGAATTGCCCGAGTTCACGATGATCGCCGCACCGTTGCCGGGCGCCGCCTTCAGAGCCAGTTTCGCCTCGCAATCCCGCACACAGCCCGAACGGGTGGTCGAACGGGTGAAGGCCCCGGCCATCACCGTGCCCGGGGCAAGCCGCACGAGCATCACATCCTTGCGGTTGCGATATTTGATCCCGGCCCCGATCGAGGCAAATTCCGCCCCCCGGATCACAGGCAGTGCCGGGAAACTGGCCGGAGCCAGCGGCGACACCGGATGCGCGGCCTTATGGACCACCGCCGCGACCTCGTTCAGCGCGCCCGAGGCCGCGCCGGAGACCGCTTCGGTCACGCGGTCTTTCAGCTTGCGCACCTTCTTCTTCAGGTTCTTCGCTTCGGCTTTCCAGTCAGTCTTTGCCATTCTATCCCCCGCCGCTCAGTCAATCAGAGCGTTGTTCTTCAAAAGAGCCGGATCGATCCCCTCACCCGGCTTTGTGATTGTCGCCGCGCCGGTCAGCTCGGTGATCTTCGCCGCAATGGCACGTTCCTCGACTTCGCCCGCGAGCACATCGCGCACCTCGTCCAGCGTCGGCGCCGGGCGGTCGCGGCTTTCATGAACCAGGATCAGGTGCCAGCCGAAATCGCTCTGCACCGGATCGGTCACTTTGCCTTGGGTCGCAGCCGCCACCCCATCCGCGAAGGGCTTCACCATGCGGTCCAGCGTGAACCAGCCCAGCTCGCCCCCCTGCTCTCCCGACCCCGGATCATTCGATGCTTCCTTCGCGAGAGCCGCGAAATCCGCGCCGCCATCCAGTTCGGCCTTCAGCTCCTTCGCCTCGGCCTCGGTCTCAACCAGGATATGCGCCGCACTGTATTCCTTTTGTGGCACGTAATCGGCGTATTTCTCATCCCAGGCCTTTTGCAGGGCTGCATCGGTCACCGCCGCACTGGCCACATCCGAAATCACAATCCCCGAGAAATAGCCGCGCTCGTTATTGACGATCACCGCCTTGTCGCGCGGGCTTTTCTGGCTATGGGCCTGAGCCAGGGCCTCTTGCTGGATCAGCTGTTCCAGGATGCCCTTGAAGAGAACGTCATCGGCGAGGCTCAGATACTGGTCGGGCAGGCTTTCCCGCAGGGCGATCATCTGGCCGAGCGTGATCTCGGTCCCGTTCACGGTTGCAACCACGGTCGCGGCGGTTTCCCCCTCTGCCAGGGCCGGCCCGTTCGCAAGCCCGGTCGCGAGCCCGGCGAAAGCAGCGGCCACCCAGAAAACGGCAGCCCCCAGACGCTTTTCTATGGCCATTTCAGCTTCTCCCGATCTGCCGCAGAGCCTGCGAACGTTGACTATGATCCTTGCAGCCCTTACATCGCGACAGTCGCGTGATCGGGGCGCAAATACGGACCTACCCGGCTTTTCTATGGAAGGCGTTAAGGGCGGGCAAGTCACAGCCTCACGAGATCACGCAGGAACGACCGCACGGAGAGATCATGCTGGGTCTGGGAACGCTCGCGAAAAAGGTCTTTGGCACCGCCAATGACCGCAAGGTCAAGGCCACTCGGTCGCTGGTCGCCAAAATCAACGCGCTCGAGCCGGAATTTGCCGCGCTGAGCGATGAGGGCCTTGTCGCGAAGACCCGGGAATTTCAAAAGCGCGTGCAGGACGGCGGCGAAAGCCTCGACGATATCCTGCCCGAAGCTTTCGCGAATTGCCGCGAAGGGGCGAAACGTTCGCTGGGGCTGCGCGCCTTTGATGTGCAGCTGATGGGCGGGATCTTTCTGCATCAGGGCAATATCGCCGAGATGCGGACCGGCGAAGGCAAGACGCTTGTCGCGGCTTTTCCGGCCTATCTCAATGCCCTGACCGGCAAGGGCGTGCATGTCGTGACCGTCAACGACTATCTCGCGAAACGCGATGCTGACACCATCGGCAAGGTTCATGCGAAACTCGGTCTGACGACCGGCGTGGTCTACCCCTGGCAGCCCGACCCGGAAAAGCGCGCCGCCTATGCCGCCGATGTCACCTATGCGACCAATAACGAGCTCGGCTTCGACTACCTTCGCGACAATATGAAGGGCTCGATTGAAGAGATGATGCAGCGCGGCCATAATTTCGCGATTGTGGACGAGGTCGACTCGATCCTGATAGACGAAGCCCGCACGCCGCTGATCATCTCGGGGCCGAGCCAGGACCGCAGCGACCTTTATCTCTCGGTCGACCGGCTGATCCCTTCGCTGGTCGAAGAGGATTTCACCCTCGACGAAAAAGCCCGCAACGTCACCTATACCGAAGCCGGCAACGACCATATCGAAGAGCTTTTGCGTGAAGCGGGCGTGCTGCCGGAAGGCCAGCATCTTTTCGCGCCGGAATCGACCTCGATTGTGCATCACATCAACCAGGCGCTGCGCGCCCATAAGATGTTCCACCGCGACCAGCAATATATTGTCCGCGATGACGAAATCGTGCTGATCGACGAATTCACCGGCCGCATGATGAAGGGCCGCCGGTTGTCGGACGGCCTGCATCAGTCCATCGAGGCGAAAGAGGGCGTGACGATCCAGCCCGAAAACGTGACGCTCGCCTCGGTGACGTTCCAGAATTACTTCCGCCTTTACAACAAGCTGGCCGGCATGACCGGCACCGCCGCGACCGAGGCCGAAGAGTTCATGCAGATCTACGGGCTGGGTGTGGTCGAAGTGCCCACCAACCGCCCCGTGGCGCGCAAGGACGAACACGATCAGGTCTACCGCACCGCCCGCGAAAAATTCCAGGGCATCGTCGAGACCATCCGCGAGGCGCATGAGATCGGTCAGCCGCTGTTGGTCGGCACCACCTCGATCGAGAAATCCGAAGAGCTTTCCGCCATGCTGAAAGCCGAAGGTATTGCCCATAACGTGCTGAACGCCCGCCAGCATGAGCAGGAGGCGAAGATTGTCGCCGATGCCGGCCGTCTGGGTGCGGTGACCATTGCGACCAATATGGCCGGACGCGGCACCGATATTCAGCTCGGCGGCAATGTCGAGATGAAGGTGATCGAAGAGCTTGACGCCAATCCGGATGCAGATCCGGTGGCGCTGCGCGCCCGGATCGAGGCGGAACATGCCGATGAAAAGGCGAAGGTGCTCGACGCCGGCGGGCTTTTCGTGCTTGCCACCGAACGCCATGAATCGCGCCGCATCGACAACCAGCTGCGCGGACGTTCGGGCCGTCAGGGTGACCCGGGGCGGTCCTCGTTCTTCCTGTCGCTGGAAGATGACCTGATGCGGATCTTCGGGTCCGAACGGCTCGACAAGATCCTCTCGACGCTGGGGATGAAGGAAGGCGAGGCGATTGTTCACCCCTGGGTCAACAAATCGCTGGAAAAGGCCCAGGCGAAAGTCGAAGGCCGCAATTTTGACGTGCGCAAGTCGCTCCTGCGGTTTGACGATGTGATGAATGACCAGCGCAAGGCCGTGTTCAGCCAGCGCCAGGACATCCTCAGGGCTGAACATGTCTCGGAAATTGCCGAGGACATGCGCCACCATGTGATCGACGACATGGTCGATGAATTCATGCCGCCGAAAACCTATCCCGACGCCTGGAACCTTGAGGGCCTGCGCGAGGCCGGCCGCCAGCGGCTGAACATGGATATGCCCATCGAGACATGGGCCGCCGAAGAGGGTGTCGATCAGGCCGCGATGGCCGAGCGCATCATCAAACACTCCGACCGCTATATGGCTGAAAAGCTTGAAGCTTTTGGCTCCACAACCATGGTGCAGATCGAAAAGCAGGTGCTTTTGCAGGCCATCGACGGCAAATGGCGCGATCATCTTCTGCGGCTGGAACACCTGCGGTCGGTGATCCATTTCCGCCAATATGCGCAGCGCGATCCGCTGAACGAATACAAGACCGAGGCGTTCCAGCTGTTCGAGACCATGCTCGGCAGCCTGCGTCTGCAGGTGACGGAACAGCTGTCGCGCATCCGCCCGCTCTCGAAAGAAGAGCAGGATGCGATGATGGCGCAATTGCTGGCGCAGCAACAGGCCGCCGCCGGGATCGAGGTCGGGCCGGCCGCTGCGCCTGCAGACCCCGCGCCCGCCGAATCCGCGCCGGCAGCCCCGCTTGCGTCAGGCTTTGACGAATCGGACCCTGCCAGCTGGGGCAATCCTGGCCGCAATGATCCCTGCCCCTGCGGATCGGGCGAGAAATTCAAACATTGCCACGGCAAGCTGGTCTGAAAATCCGGAAAAAATGACATAAAAGGGGCGGCATTAACCGCCCCTTTTCAATTCGGTGGTTCCCTTATGGGAAACATTCCACAGGCTCGCCACGGGATTGCCGCGATCTCTCGCGATATTGGCACCAATGCGGGCGATTCCGGGTATGCTGACTATGGGTACGAAACGCACTATTTTGCGCGTGACGGTGGTTCTCTTCCTTGCTCTCGGGGCGGGGCATCTTGTGCAGACGATGCATAAGAACCAGCCCGGGCAGGTGGCAAAGTCTGGTTCACTCGGTGGCCTGCAACAGGTTGTCGCCGGGGCAGAGCACCGGATCCGTCCGAAATCCGGGGATGACGCGCGCTCTGCCGTGACAGTCATCCATCCACCGCAGATCCAGGATGAGCCCGTGGCCGCCCCCGCCAGACCGGTGCGCAGCGATGATCAGTCCGCACTGACCGGTGGCACTGACAGATTTGCAAATATTGCGCTGCCGAGGCCTCTGGCCGCCATCACAGATCCTGGCGTCTGAGCATCACACCGCTGGGCCTGGCTCAGCTGAGGCCGGTTCCCTCCATTAAGGTGTTGAAGAATCCGGCATCGCAGCAGAAAATGGCGGTGGTGAATTAATCCCGGTGGGAAAAGATGCTAACGCGGCCAGGCGCGGCGATTTTCTTCGCTGTGCTGTTTTTCCTGTCTCACTCGCCTGTCGTGCAGCCCGCCCAGGCGCAGGATATCACGCTGATCTCGCGTGAGGGGAGTATCGTCCTGCCCGGCAGCCTTCAGGGCTATGATGGCGAGTTTTACCGGATCGAAACCGCCTGGGGGCTGCTGACCGTCGATGGCCAGGGCGTGATCTGCGAGGGACCCGCCTGTCCGGATCTGACCACCCCTCATGCCGATATCCGCGTGGTCGGCGCCCCGGATGCCGGGGCAAGGCTGTTGCCCGGCCTTTTCGGCAGCTTTGCCGCCGTGCGCGGATTGGCCTTTCGCGAAGTGGCACCGCAGAATGGTGCCTCATGGGCTGCGCAAATCTACAAGGCACAGGATGAAACCGTCCTTGCCGATGTCTCTTTCTCGCCAATGCTGCCGGGCCAGGCCCAGGCGGCGCTGGCAAGTGGCGCCGCTGAAATGGAACTCTCCGCTTCGCCCTCGCGTGCTTCGGGAGCGCGCCCGATAGCGCTGGACGCCCTGGTGCCGGTTATGGCCCCGGGCAATCCGACGCCGAAGATCTCGACGGTCAATCTGGCGAAAGTTCTCGCCGGTCAGCTGAAGAACTGGCGCGATCTCGGCGGGCCGGACATGCCGATCGTCCTTCACGCGCTGGAGCCCGATACCGACATGACGCGCGCCCTGTCGGAACGCCTCGGCGCGCCGATAAAGGCCGATATTGTTCACCCCGATATGAAGAGCCTCGCCGAGGCGGTGGCGAAAGACCCCTGGGCCCTGGCAATCACCGGACGTGCCGAGATGGCCCCCGCGATTCCCGCACCGCTAGTCGACAGCTGCGGCTTTCCACTGCTGCCGCTGCCGATTTCTGTCAAAGCCGAGGACTATCCCCTGGCTTTGTCACAATTCCTGATCCCCGCCCCGCGTCGCATTCCGGTCTTCGCGCGCGAGTTCCTGGAGTTCACCGCCACCCCCCGCGCGGGCCATGTCGTATCCGCGGCCGGCTTTATCGACCGCTCTGTCGAAGCCGCGCCGATGACCCAGGACGGTCTGCGGCTGATCAATGCGATCCTCGGCGCCGGCGATGATGTGACGCTTGGCGATCTGAAACGGCTCGCCGAAGTGATGAACGGCGCTGACCGGCTGTCGCTGACCTTCCGCTTTGAAGAAAACACCTCCATTCTGGATGCGAGCAGCCAGGAGAACCTGGCCCAGCTGGCGCGGATGATCGCGTCCGAGAGCTTCCCCTCCAAAACGCTGATTCTTGCCGGATTTTCTGACGGCAAGGGCGAAGCAAGTGCCAATAAGGCGCTTTCGGCGGAACGCGCCGAACGGGTGGCTCAGGATCTGGCGGATCTTGCACCGGATCTGCGGGCTGATCAGATACCCGTGACCGAAGGTTTTGGCGAGGCGCTGCCGATGGCCTGCGATGAGACTGTCATTGGCCGCCGGCTGAACCGGCGTGTCGAATTGTGGATCGTGCCGAATTTCACGCCTGAACCGCTCTGATCAGAGATAGCCCTGCGAGCGGAAGCTCATTTCCCTTCCCTTGCCGATAACCAGATGGTCGTGAAGCGTGATGTTCAGTGCGCGGCAGGCATCCTGAACCTGAAGTGTCATGGTGACATCGCAATCCGAGGGCGTCGGGTCGCCCGATGGGTGGTTGTGGACCAGGATCAGCGCCGAAGCGTTCAGTTCCAGCGCCCGTTTCACAACCTCGCGCGGATAGACCGGGACGTGATCGACGGTGCCCCGCGCCTGTTCCTCATCTGCGATCAGTACATTCTTGCGGTCGAGAAACAGGATGCGGAACTGTTCAGTCTCGCGATGCGCCATCACCGTATGACAATAATCCAGCAGCGCATCCCAGGAGGAAAGCACCGGCTGGTTGATCACCCGCGCCCGCATCATCCTCTGCGCCGCCGCGCCGACGATATGCAGCTCCAGCGCCACTGCCTCGCCAACACCCTTCACCTGCATCAGCCGGACCAGCGGCGCCGTAACCACGCGGTTGAAATCGCCAAAGGTCTCGAGTAGCAGACGCGCCAGCGGCTTTACATCCTGCCGGGGGATCGCCCGGAACAACAGCAGTTCCAAAAGCTCGTAATCGGGCATCGCCACCGCCCCGCCTTCGAGAAAACGGGTGCGCAACCTTCGGCGGTGGTCCTGGATATAGCTCGGAAGCCGCCCACCAGGCGCAGTTGCCACCGGCGTGGCAAGGGCCTCATCCCCGAAAGGGAGGAAGGGCGGCAAGGGTGATTCTGCGAAGGAATGATGCTGTGCCATGGCAGCAGATTGCGGCCGAGCAGTTTAGAAAGACTTAACAACACAGTTAACCACGGAAATATCCACAGCTGCATGCGGGCGGCAAAAAGGCCGGCCCCGCCTGCGGAACCGGCCCTATATCATCAGGACTGAACGGGTCAGCCCTTCATCCCATCCCAGAAGCCTTTGACTTTCGAGAAGAAATTTGACCCCTCCGGGTTGTTTTCTTCTGAGAGCTTCTCGAATTCGGTCAGCAGCTCTTTCTGGCGCGACGTCAGATTGACCGGCGTTTCGACCCGCAGTTCGATCACCATATCGCCAACCCCGCCGCCGCGCAGCGCCGGCATGCCCTTGCCCCGCAGCCGCATCTGTTTCCCGGATTGCGCCCCGGCGGGGACCTTCACGCGGCTCCGTCCGCCGTCGATGGTCGGCACTTCGACCTCGCCGCCAAGCGCGGCGCGGGCCATGGAAATCGGCACCGGGAAGAAAAGATGCACGCTGTCGCGCTGGAAGAGAGCGTGCTCTTTCACCTCGATAAAGATGTAGAGATCGCCGGAGGGTCCGCCGCGCAGCCCCGCCTCGCCCTCACCGGCGAGCCGGATGCGGGTGCCGGTCTCGACACCGGCCGGGATATTCACCGACAACTGGCGGTCTTTTTCAAGCCGCCCTGCCCCGTGGCAGTTTTTGCAGGGGTTCTTAATGATCTGACCGGTGCCCGAGCAGTTCGGACAGGTGCGCTCGACGGTAAAAAAGCCCTGCTGCGCCCGCACTTTGCCCATGCCCGAACAGGTCGGGCAGGTCTGCGGCTCGGCGCCGCCTTCTGCGCCCGACCCGTGACAAATATCGCATTGCACCGAGCCCGGCACCGAGATCGTCTTATGGACGCCCTTCCAGGCTTCCTCCAGCGACACCCGCAGGTTATAGCGCAGGTCGGATCCGCGCTGCGCCCGTTGCCGGCCACCACCGCCGCCGCCGCCCTGGCCTCGCCCGCCCATAAAGTCGCCAAAGAGATCCTCGAACACATCCGAGAACGCGCTCGCGAAATCGCCCTGCTGGTTAAAGCCGCCGCGCTGGCCACCGCCACCCATGCCGCCCTCGAACGCCGCGTGACCAAAGCGGTCATAAGCGGCTTTCTTCTCGGCATCCTTCAGAACGTCATAGGCCTCGTTCGCTTCTTTGAACTGAGCCTCGGCCTCGGGATTGTCAGAGTTGCGGTCGGGATGAAGCTCTTTCGCCTTCTGGCGATAGGCTTTCTTCAACTCATCAGCGCTGGCCCCGCGGGATACCCCGAGAACCTCGTAGTAGTCGCGTTTTGCCATAGCAAAAGCCCTCTCCTGACCGGCGAAGGGCGACCCATTGGGCCGCCCCCGTTTCCGGTCAAATCGGAATTACTTCCGCTTGTTGTCGCCAAGATCCTCGAAGTCGGCATCGACGATGGTGTCATCATCGACCGGACGCGCCGCGTCGCCATCATCGTCGCTGGCCTCGCCGGCCTGCGCCTTGTAGATCGCTTCGCCAAGCCGCATTGCCGCCTCGGTGAGGTTCTGGATCCCCGATTTGATCTTGCCGGGATCTTCGCCTTTCAGCGCCTCTTCCAGCGGGACCATGGCGAATTCAATCGCCTCAACCGTCGACGGATCGACTTTCTCGCCGTGTTCCTTCAGCGATTTCTTCGTGGAATCGAGCAGGCTCTCGCCCTGGTTCTTGGCCTCGACCAGCTCACGCCGTGCCTTATCGGCATCGGCATTGGCCTCGGCGTCGCGGACCATTTTCTCGATATCCTCATCCGAGAGACCGCCCGAGGCCTGGATGGTGATCTTATGCTCGCGATTGGTGCCCTTGTCTTTCGCCGACACCGACACGATGCCGTTGGCATCGATGTCGAAGGTCACTTCGATCTGCGGCACACCGCGCGGCGCGGGCGGGATCTGTTCCAGGTTGAACTGGCCGAGGATCTTGTTATCCGCCGCCATTTCGCGCTCGCCCTGGAAGACGCGGATCGTCACAGCCGACTGGTTGTCCTCGGCGGTCGAGAAGACCTGCGATTTCTTGGTCGGGATCGTGGTGTTGCGGTCGATCAGGCGGGTGAAGACACCGCCCAGCGTCTCGATGCCCAGCGACAGGGGCGTCACGTCGAGCAGAACCACGTCTTTCACGTCGCCCTGCAACACGCCGGCCTGAACGGCTGCGCCCATTGCGACGACTTCGTCCGGGTTCACGCCTTTATGCGGCTCTTTGCCGAAGAACTTGGTGACCTCTTCGATCACGCGCGGCATCCGGGTCATACCGCCGACCAGAACCACCTCGTCGATATCGTCCTTCGACAGGCCCGCATCTTTCAGCGCGGCTGCACAGGGCTTCATCGACTTGACGATCAGGTCGCCAACCAGGTTTTCCAGCTTCGCACGGGTCAGCTTGACCACAAGGTGGAGCGGCTGGCCGGTGTTCTTGTCCATCGAGATGAACGGCTGATTGATCTCGGTCTGGCTTGCGCTGGACAGTTCGATCTTGGCCTTTTCAGCCGCTTCTTTCAGACGCTGCAGCGCCATTTTATCCAGCGTCAGATCGACGCCGTTGTCCTTTTTGAACTCATCGGCCAGATACTGGACGATGCGCATGTCGAAATCTTCGCCACCGAGGAAAGTGTCGCCATTGGTCGATTTGACCTCGAACAGGCCGTCATCGATTTCCAGAATGGTGATGTCGAAGGTACCGCCGCCAAGGTCATAGACCGCGATGGTCTTGGTCTCTTTCTTATCGAGACCATAAGCCAGCGCAGCTGCGGTCGGCTCGTTGATGATGCGCAGCACTTCGAGACCGGCGATCTTGCCGGCGTCTTTGGTGGCCTGACGCTGAGCGTCGTTGAAATAGGCGGGAACCGTGATCACGGCCTGGGTGACGGTTTCACCCAGATAGGATTCAGCGGTTTCCTTCATCTTCTGCAGGATGAAAGCCGAGATTTGCGAGGGCGAATACTTCTCGCCGCGCACCTCGACCCAGGCGTCGCCATTGCCCGAATCGACAATGTCATAGGAGACGAGCTTCTTGTCTTTTTCGACTTCGGCATCGCCGATGCGGCGGCCGATCAGACGCTTCACCGCGAAAACGGTGTTCGAGGCATTGGTCACAGCCTGGCGCTTGGCAGCCTGGCCGACCAGACGCTCGGTCTCGGTGAAGCCGACGATGGACGGGGTGGTGCGGGCGCCTTCCGCATTCTCGATGACGCGCGGTTGCGAGCCATCCATGATGGCGACGCAGGAGTTGGTGGTGCCGAGGTCGATACCGATGACTTTGGCCATATTTGTATCCCTTTCTTCAGGCGATCTCCCCTGTCGCTGCCCGGAAACTTCGGCACAGGATCAGGGTTATGGATTGGAACGGGTGACGCATCACCCTTTGACTGGCCGTATATAGGCAGGGGCAATTCCGCCTGCAACGGGACATGGGCGGAGTCTGCGGCGATTTTTCACGATCCTGTGCCTGATCTGCACGCAATCGGGCGCCTCACAGGGCAAGGCTCAGCGCGCGTCAAGGGTGCAGCAGCCCTGGAAGGCCCGCGCCTCGCCCTTCGTCTGGCGCGCGACAAAGGCTTCGAAGCCGTAAACCCGGTCGGACATGCCGTCAGAACAGGTGCCGCGCGTGACGGTCAGGCTGAAGATCTCGGCCGCACCGCTTGTGGCTCTTCCGGCAAGGGTCACGAACCAGACCATATCCCCCGAAGGTGTGGCGAAGCGGGGTTCGGACAGGTCCAGCGCAGACAGCACCACAAGGGATTGCGGCCTGTCCTCCGGTGCGGCCCATGCGCCGCTTTGCGTGCCGGTCCCGGCGCCACTGTTCAGGCTCCAGAACGGTTCCGTTCCGTGACAGAGGAAGGGGCGCGGAGTCGCGCGGGTCGCCACCGGCAGCGGGCGCAGATAGCGCATCGCAACCCAGCCATTGCCCTCAGCGGTGCCAACCTGACCCCATTTACCGCTTTCGCTCAGCCGGATCACTTCGACCCCTTCGGTGCCTGGCGCGATGGTGCCAAGGATCGCCGCCCCCGCCTCAGGCGCGGCCCGGATGTTCAGCACATCATCAGCGGCCACGCCCTCAACAGAATAGAGCGCGGGCAGGGTCTCGGCCCGCAAAACCGCGCCCGCAGACAGAGCGATAATGGCCAGGGCCGCAACGGCGAGACCCGTGAGAAAGCGTCGGATCACCGGCGTTTCCCCCAACTGGCCGAGGCATATTTGCGGGTGAAGAACTGGCCCATCAGCCCGATCATCAGACAGATCATCACTGCCCAGATCGGATATTCGATATTGGTATAGCGCGGCTGATAATTCAGGAAAATATCGCCACGCGCCTGGTCAATCGTGTGATAGAGCGGGTTCCAGTCGAACTTGCTGCGCAGCCAGGACGAGGCCTGATTGGCCACGAACATCTTGCCCGAAGCGATCATGTTCGCGCGCTGATAGATCGTCGACAGAATGCCCACCAGATCCGGTTGCCAGGGCTTTGCAGCGTAGAAGATCAGCCCGATCGCCGCGCCCGAGGCCCAGGACAGGATGAACATTCCCATAGTGCCGATCGGGTCGAAAATCGTGATCGGCCGCATCACCGCATGATAGACGAACAGGATGACCCCGGCGGCGAATGTCTGCTTATACAGCGCCGCCAGCGCGGCTGAGACCACCGCGATGATCGGGTTCATCGGCGCATGCATCATCATGGCCGAGGCCGGGCTGTCTGCCGCCGCCACGGCGCCAAGCGCTTTCACATGGGTCAGGAACATGAAGACGCCCGACATCACGTAAAGGATGAAATCGCCGCGCAGCGCCAGCCGCCGCATCCCCAGCAGATCGAACATCACCACAAACAGCACCAGCACCAGCACCGCCTGCAGCACATTCATCACCAAAGCGACCACCGCATTGGAATGCGAGCCGCGCAGCTGGCGCACCGTGGCGTGGTAGATCACCTCGATAAGCTCGAAGCCGGTCCGCATATGCGAGATCCGTTGCGCCTCTGGTCGGAACATGGATGGTGCCCTTGCTGCCTCTGGCCGTCGCGCCGTGCTTCGCTGCCGAACCGCGGGCAGCGCCCCCTGCGGTCGGCCGACTATCCCCTGGAAAAGCGTCTGAAACGGGGCAGTTCCTGGAAATCTCGCAGCGATTGCTTGCCGATCCCTTCCTGCGCGAGGATAAAGGGCTGCAAACCCTGTGGCAACAGGCGCCATTTCGCGCCCCATCAGACCCGACCGGAGCATTTAATGGACTTTGACCGCCTCGTCACCGTCATCCGCCGCCTCGCGCTCGAGGCCGGCGACCGGATCATGGAAGTCTATAACGGCCCGGATTTCGAGGTTAAGGCCAAGGGCGATTCGAGCCCGGTGACCGAGGCTGATGAGGCCGCCGATGCGCTGATCTCGGCCGGGCTGCGCGCGGAGTTTCCAGACCTGGTGCTGATCACCGAGGAACAGGCCGCAAGCCATGCCCTGACCGCCTCGACCTTCCTGATCGTCGATCCGCTGGACGGGACCAAGGAATTCGTGCAGCGCCGCGGGGATTTCACCGTCAATATCGCCTATGTCGAAAATGGCGTGCCGCGCCATGGTGTCGTCTATGCGCCTGCAAAGGAACGGCTTTTCTATACCCTGGCCGATGGCACCGCCGTCGAGGAGGCCGGCCCCTTTGACAAAGACCTGGCCGGCGCACTGACGCCGCTGCGGGTCAATGCGGCGCCGGATAACGGCGCGCTGATGGTTGTCGCCTCGAAATCGCACCGCGATGCGGCAACGGATGCTTATATCAGTCACTATGCGGTCAGGGATTCGAAAAGCGCCGGTTCCAGCCTGAAATTCTGCCTGGTCGCGACCGGTGAGGCCGATCTCTATCCGCGACTGGGCCGTACCATGGAATGGGACACTGCCGCAGGAGATGCCGTATTGCGCGGGGCCGGCGGCGAGGTGCTTCATTTCGACAGCCACATGCCCCTGACCTATGGCAAACCCGGCTGGGACAATCCTTTCTTCATTGCCCGCGCGCCCGCAGTCTCACTTAAGGATCCGGGCTGAACCCCATTGGCTAAGGTTTGCCCAATTCAATCTGAGGCAGAATTCGCCTCACGCTTTCGCGCTGTACTTTAGCAGAATCTCGCCTAGAAACACGTTGGTGCCAAATTCAGGACAAATTGTTCTGGGAAGAGCTCAAATTGAGGTGCACATGCTGCGCCGGAATAAACACGAGTGCGATCATGAAGCCCCAAAAAGTCACTAAAGCCGTCTTCCCTGTCGCTGGCCTCGGTACCCGTTTCCTTCCTGCCACCAAGTCGGTGCCCAAAGAGATCATGACCCTCGTCGACCGCCCGCTGATCCAATATGCGATCGACGAAGCGCGGGCTGCAGGGATTACCGAGTTCATTTTCGTGACCTCGCGCGGGAAATCCGCGCTTGAGGATTATTTCGACCGCGCCCCCGAGCTTGAAAGCGAGCTGAACCGCAAGGGCAAGACCGACCTGCTGAAGGTGCTGGAAGACACCAATATGGATTCCGGCGCCATCGCCTATGTCCGCCAGAACCGCCCGCTTGGCCTTGGTCACGCCGTCTGGTGTGCCCGCCGCCTGATCGGGGATGAGCCTTTCGCGGTGCTTCTGCCCGATGACGTGATCGCTGCAGAGCAATCCTGCCTCGCGCAGATGGTCGAGGCCTATCAGGAAACCGGCGGCAATATGGTCGCGGCGATGGAAGTTCCGCCGGAGAAAGCATCGTCCTATGGCATGCTCGATATCGCCGAGGACCGTGGCTCTATCGTGCGTGCGAAGGGGATGGTCGAGAAGCCGAAGGCCGGGGATGCGCCTTCGAACCTCGCGGTGATCGGTCGTTACATCCTTGACCCGAAAGTGCTGCACAACCTGCATGAAACCAAGCTTGGCACCGGCGGCGAGATCCAGCTGACCGATGCCATCGCGGAAGAGGCGGGCTGGGGCGGCACCGGGGTTTACGGCTACCGCTTCCGGGGTATGCGCTATGACTGCGGCTCGAAAGCGGGCTTCCTGCAGGCAACCGTGGCTTTCGGCATGTCGCGCCCCGATCTGCGCGATGAATTCACCGCCTATCTCAATGACATGATGGCACAGCTGAAGGCGGCTGAGTAACCGCATGACGGCGGGCGCAGCCCCCCGCCTGACATATGCGATCGGCGAATTGCCGGCCGCTGAAGACAGCCGCCAGAGCCTGATCGTGGCCTGGCGGTTGCGCAACCGGCGCCGCATGTTGCTGGCGCGGGCGCTGCGCAAAAGGCGCGAACTCACCCGGCTGACCGATCGTACCGGAGCGATCCGGAAAGGCGCCATCCTCTGTGCGATGGTGGTCAGGAACGAGGCGGCGCGGCTGCCCTGGTTTCTGGCACATCACCGCCGGCTCGGCGTGGATCATTTCCTGATCATAGACAATGCCAGCACGGATGGCAGCGAAGCCCTGCTGCGCGATCAGCCGGATGTCTCGCTCTGGTCCACCACCGGCTCTTACCGCAAATCGCGCTTCGGGCTGGACTGGCTGAACTGGGTGCTGATGCGGCACGGGAATGGCCATTGGTGCCTCGTGCTCGATGCCGATGAACTGCTGGTTTACCCCTGGCACGAGACCCGGCCTCTGCCCGCGCTGACCGCCTGGCTGGACGGCAAGGGCCACCGGTCGATGCCCGCGATGATGCTGGATCTCTACCCCGAAGACCGGTTGGGAGAGCGGCCCTATACCCCCGGCACCGACCCGCTTGATCTGTTGCAATGGTTTGATTCCGGCAATTACAGCCTCAAGGTGCAACAGCCGCTGCGCAATCTCTGGATCCAGGGCGGCCCCCGCGCCCGGGCGTTCTTTGCCGATGATCCCCGTCGTGCGCCAACCCTGAACAAGATCCCGCTTGTGAAATGGTCCTGGCGCTATGCCTGGCACAACTCGACCCATTCACTGCTGCCGGCGCCGCTTAACCATGTCTTCGACGAAACCGGAGGCGAGATGACCTCGGGCGTTTTGCTCCACACCAAATTCCTGCCTGAAATCATTGAAAAATCCGGTGAGGAGAAAGAGCGCCGCCAGCATTTCGCCGATCCCACCCGCTTTGGCAGCTATTATGACGGGCTGATCGCCGCCCCACTGCTGAAGACCGCGCAATCGCGCCGTTATACCGGCTGGCGGCAGCTGGAGGCGCTTGGCCTCATGTCACGCGGGGGCTGGATATGAGCCGCCGTCCGCTAAGGTCTTTCAGCCTGGTGAAATGTTTACTTTGTGACGGCATTTCTCTAGCTAACAGGATAGCAATTTCCATAATGGAAACAATGCGAGGTGACAGAAGCAAGGCTATGGTGCCGGTTCATGTAAAACCCAGTCCAGGCCGTCGAGGTGAGGGCGGACGACAGGCCCGGCGCTCCCCGGTCCGGGTCGGAGCGCCCGGCTGCGACCGGAGGCCCGTATGAGCCTGACCGGATCTTACCGCCTGCGCCTGCGCCGCAAGCGCCTGATCGGCCGCGCGATGTTGCGGGGCCGCGAGCTGCGCCCGATTGCGCTGCGAACCGATACGATCCGCAGTGGCGCCGTCCTGCTTTTTTGTACCCTGAGAAACGAACGGATTCGCCTGCCCTGGTTTCTGGCCTATTACCGCGAGCTCGGCGTCAGCCATTTCCTTTTCGTGGACAATGACAGCGACGATGGCAGCCGCGACTATCTCGCGAGCCAGCCGGATGTCTCGCTCTGGACCACGAAGGCCAGCTATAAGAACAGCCGTTTCGGCATGGACTGGATCACCGCGCTGCTGCGGCGCTACGGTCATGGCCACTGGTGTCTGACCGTCGATGTCGATGAATTCCTGATTTACCCGTTTTGCGAGACGCGGCCCCTGCGCGCGCTGACCGACTGGCTCGACACCAGCGGCATCCGTGCCTTTTCGGCAATGCTGCTGGATATGTATCCCAAAGGCCCGGTCCAGGATCAGCCCTACCGCGAGGGCCAGAACCCTTTCGAGATCGCGGAATGGTTCGATTCCGGCAATTATACGATCAGCCGCAACTGGGGCTATGGCAATCTCTGGATCCAGGGCGGGCCAAGGGCGCGCACCTTCTTTGCCACCAATCCGCGTGCCGCACCGGCGCTGAACAAGGTGCCGCTGGTCCGCTGGCACAAAAGCTATGCCTATATCAGTTCGACCCATATGCTGCTGCCGCGCGGGCTGAACCTCGCCTTTGACGAATGGGGGGGCGAAAAGGCCTCAGGTTGCCTTCTTCATGCCAAGTTCCTGGATACATTTGCTGCCAAGGCGCAGGAAGAAATGTCGCGCGGTGAACATTATGCCGACAGTCGTGAATACAAGGCCTATCTGGAGGGGCTGAAGCAACAGCCCGATTTCTGGTGCAAATGGAGCGAGAAATACATCAACTGGCGCCAGCTGGAGATTCTGGGCCTCATGTCCAAGGGGAACTGGGCATGAGCACCGGGAAAAGCAGCCCGGGGCAGAACAGTCTGGGCTTCGTTATGCTCTGCCATACCGCGCTGCATCGCGCGGCACAGGTGGCGCGCTACTGGGCCGAACGCGGCTGCCCGGTGGTGATCCATGTCGACCGCTCGACCCCGGATGCCAAATTCGACTTCCTGTGCGATGCGCTTAAGGATCTGCAAAACATCCGCTTTTCGCCGCGCCATATCTGCGAATGGGGCACCTGGGGGATTGTAGCAGCCACCCAGGAAGCAAGCGAGCTGATGCTGAAGGATTTCCCCGAGGTGCGCCATGTCTGCCTTGTCTCGGGATCCTGCCTGCCGCTGCGCCCGATCGAGGAATTTCGCGACTATCTCGACGCCCGGCCGCGCACCGATTTCATCGAAAGCGTTACCACCGCGGATGTCGGCTGGACGGTCGGCGGGCTGAATGCCGAACGGTTCACGCTGCGCTTCCCGTTTTCCTGGCGCAAGAACCGCTGGCTTTTTGACACTTATGTCGAGCTGCAGCGCCGGCTGAAAGTACGGCGCAGAATGCCGCTGAACCTTGTGCCGCATCTGGGCAGCCAATGGTGGTGCCTGACCCGCCAGACGCTTTCGGCGATCCTGGAAAGCCCCGACCGCGCCAGCTATGACACCTATTTCCGCCGCGTCTGGATTCCGGATGAAAGCTATTTCCAGTCGCTGGTGCGGCTGTTTTCCACCAGCGTCGAAAGCCGCTCGCTGACCCTGTCGAAGTTCGATTTCCAGGGCAAACCGCATGTTTTCTACGATGATCACCTGCAGCTCCTGCGCCGCTCGGATTGCTTTATCGCGCGCAAGATCTGGCCGCGGGCGAACCGGCTCTATAACACCTTCCTGCATCCCGACGCCGCCAGCCAGCCCCGCGCCGAGCCCAATCCCGGCAAAATCGACCGGCTTTTCGCCAAAGCGGTCGAACGCCGTACCATGGGCCGCGCCGGGCTTTACATGCAGTCACGCTTCCCCAATCGTGAACAGTCAAACGGCCGCACCGCCGCCGCCTATTCGGTGTTTGAGGGCTTTTCCGAACTGTTCGAGGATTTCGACACCTGGCTTTCCCGGGTCTCGGGCACCAGGGTCCATGGCCATCTCTTCGCCCCGGAAGGTGTCGAATTCGCCGGCGGTGAGGTGATCTATAACGGCTCGCTGAGCAATTCCGCGCGGCTGCGCGACTACAACCCGCGCAGTTTTCTGACCAGCCTGATCTGGAACACCAGGGGCGAACGGCAATGCTTCCAGTTCAGCCCGCGTGACAGCCAGAAGATCATCCCTTTTATCGCCGGCGATCCCCATGCCCAGATTTCAGTCGTCTCCGGCGCGTTCTCGGTTCCCCTGTTCCACTCCAACCTGAATTTCAGCGAGATCAGGGCCGAAGCGGCCCGGCTTCAGCGCATCGAGGCCGAAATGCTGACTCTGTTGCGCGCCCCCGATGTAAAGGCGCGCGTCCGGGTCTGGAACCTCGCGGAATTCGTCGAGAACCCGATGGAGCCGCTGCAAATGATTGTTGACGAAATCAGCCCGCGTTCGCTCCGGCGCCTGACAGAGGTGCCACGCCTCAGGGATCTGACCGGCTTTGGCCGGTTCCTGCAAAACCTGCGCAACCAGGGAATGAAGCCCGAACTGATGGGCGATTTCCCCGCCGGCGGCGAGATACCCGGCCCAGGCAACCGCCGCCCGCGCCCCTATCTGGTGAAGTGACCCCCAATGTCTGACACAGCCGCGGCGGGGCCGCGCTTTACCTCATTCGTCATGCTGGCTGAGATGCGGACCGGCTCGAATTTCCTCGAAGCCAATCTGAACGCACTCGATGGCGTCACCTGCCTCGGCGAGATGTTCAACCCGCGCTTCATCGGCGGCTCAAAGCGGCAAGAGGGCTTCGGCTATGATATGGAGGCGCGCGAGAAGGATCCGCTGGGCCTGTTGCGTGCCATGCGTGACCAGACCCCGGGCCTTTCGGGCTTTCGCTATTTCCACGATCACGACCAGCGCATCCTGCCCGCCGTGATGGAAGATCCGGCCTGCGCCAAGATCATCCTGACCCGTAACCCGCTGGAAAGCTACATTTCCTGGCAGATTGCCCGCGCGACCGAGCAATGGCGGCTGACCAATGTGAAGAACCTGAAAACCGCCCGGGCTGAATTTGAGCCCGCCGGGTTTGAGGCCCATCTGGAAAATGTGCAGGAGTTCCAGATCCGGCTGATGCACAGGCTGCAGGTCTCGGGCCAGACGGCCTTTTATATCGATTATGAGGACATCCAGGATCTTGATGTCCTGAACGGGCTTGCGGCCTGGCTGGGCGTCAGCGCCCGGCTTGAGGCGGTTGACGCATCGCTGGTCAAGCAAAATCCCGGCGCGATTTCCGACAAGGTGACCAATCCGCAGGTGATGGAAGAGGCGCTGTCGCGGCTGGACCGTTTCAACCTCGCACGGACGCCGAATTTCGAACCCCGCCGCAGCGCTGCCGTGCCGTCATTCATCGCCTCAGACCAGGGCCGTCTGCTCTATATGCCGGTCAAGGGCGGGCCGGTGGCCGAAGTGACGGCCTGGCTTGCGGCACTTGGCGATGTGAGGGGCGAGTTCACCCGCAAATCGCTGCGCGACTGGGAAATGTCGCATCCCGGCAATCTGAGCTTTACCGTGCTGCGCCATCCGCTCTTGCGCGCCCATACCGCCTTTCTCCACCTGATCGTCTCGGGCCGCCTGAAAGAGCACCGCAATGCGCTGATCCGCGCCCATCACGCCGAACTGCCGCCCAAAGGCCAGGATTTCGCCGATATCGACAGCCACCGCGCGGCCTTCCTTGCGTTTCTGCGTTATGCAAAACTCTCGCTGAGCGGCCAGACCAGCCAGCGCGTCGATCCGCACTGGGCGAGCCAGACCGCGATCCTGCAGGGCTTTGCCGGGCTGCGCAGCCCCGATCAGGTGATCCGCGAAACGCGGCTGAGCAGCGGGCTTGCGCATCTCGGCGCGGAACTCGGCTTCAAACCGCCGCCCCTGACCATAGACCCCGAACCCGCCCGCGCACTTGAAAGCATCTGGTGCGAAGAGCTGGAGACCGCCGCACAAGAGGCCTGGAGCCGGGACTATACCGCATTTGGTTTCGACCGCTGGAAGATCTGACGCATCCGCATCTGGTTGCGGGGGATGCCTCCGGCGGGGATATTCAGAGACAGATGAAATCGGCTTTTCATCTGTCCTTAAATATCCCGGGGGAGCCTCCGAAGGAGGCGGGGGCAGCGCCCCCGGCAACGCCGGCCAAAAAAGATTGCCGCAGTTGACCGGGACGGGGTGGAGGATTAGTTCCATCTGGCATCCGTGTGAAAGTGACCCAATTGGCTATTCATCTGCATCAGAACGACCTGCCCGACGGGCTCGACCTCGGCGCGGTCGTCGCTATCGACACCGAAACCATGGGGCTTGACCCGCGCCGCGACCGGCTTTGTGTGGTGCAGCTCTCGGATGGCAAGGGCGACGCGCATCTGGTGCAGATCGCGCGCGGCCAGACTTCGGCCCCCAATCTGGAACGGCTGCTGACCGATCCGGCGGTGCTCAAGCTCTTCCATTTCGGCCGGTTCGACATTGCTGCCATGAAGCGCGCCTTTGGCGTCACCACCGCTCCGGTCTGGTGCACCAAGATCGCCTCCAAGCTGATCCGCACCTATACCGACCGTCACGGGCTGAAATACCTGCTTGCCGATCTCGTTGGTGTCGATGTGTCGAAACAGCAGCAGACCTCGGACTGGGGATCGGCGGAGCTGACCGAGGCACAAAAGGAATATGCCGCGTCAGATGTGCTTTACCTGCACCGGCTGAAAGCGGCGCTGGAGGAGAAACTGATCCGCGAGGACCGGCTGGAGCTGGCGGAGAAGCTTTTTGTTTTCCTGCCGGTGCGGGCTGAAATGGATCTGCTGGGCTGGGATGATCTGAATGACATCTTCCACCATTGATCCGGCCGCCCTGCTGGCCACCGGCCAGCGGGTGATCCGGCGCGAGGCCGGGGCGCTGGACGTACTGGCCGGAGCCATCGGCCAGAGTTTCGCCGATGCGGTCGCGCTGATCCTGAAGGCAAGCGGGCGCGTGGTCGTTTCGGGCATGGGAAAATCGGGCCATATCGGCAAGAAACTTGCCGCGACCTTTGCCTCGACCGGCACGCCGGCGCAATTCGTGCATCCGGCTGAGGCCAGCCATGGCGATCTTGGCATGATTGCCGAAGGCGACGTCCTTCTGATGCTGTCGAATTCCGGCGAGACGCCGGAGCTTGCCGATATGCTGGCCCATGCACGCCGCTTTGGCATTCCGCTGATCGGCATTGCGGGCCGCGAGGGGTCGACGCTCTTGCGCGAGGCCGATGTGGCGATCCTGTTGCCGACTGTGCCTGAGGCCTGTGAGACCGGCATCGTGCCGACCACGTCGACCACGATGACGCTGGCACTTGGCGATGCGCTGGCGATTGCGCTGATGGAACATCGCCGGTTCACGCCTGACCATTTCCGCACCTTCCATCCGGGCGGCAAGCTGGGGGCGCGTCTGCTCAGGGTGCGAGATCTGATGCACCGTGACCCGCCGCTGATCGCCCCTGACACGCCGATGCCTGACGCGCTGATCACCATGACCCGGGCCGGGTTCGGCGTGGTCGGCGTGGCCGGCACCGACCGGCATCTGCAGGGCATCATCACCGATGGCGACCTTCGGCGGCATATGGACGGGCTTTTGAGCCTCAGCGCCGGTGAAGTGATGACCGCCCGCCCGCTGACCATCGCGCCCGAGACCCTCGCGGTCGAGGCGCTTGGCCTGATGAATGAGCGCAAAATCACCTGTCTGATGGTCACCGACCCGACCGGGCTGGCAGAGGGGACCCTGCATATCCATGATTGCCTGCGCGCAGGCGTGGCCTGAAACCGGAGGACGGATGCCGAGGCTCGACCGACATTCCCGGCTGGTCGGCTGGCTGAAAGTGGCGCTGCCGCTTTCGGCGCTGGCGCTCTTGTCGACGCTGTTCCTGCTGGCCGACCGCATCGATCCGACCGCCGCGATCCGCTATGCCGAAGTTGATGTCGAAGATCTCGTGCGCGACCCGCGGATGACCGCGCCGACCTATGCCGGCACCACCTCGGATGGCAGCGCCATCACCATGACCGCCAGCGCCGCGCGGCCCGCCACTGGCACCCGCACTGCCGGGGCCAGCGATGTGGTGGTGCGCCTTGATATGCCAGGCGGCGGCAGCACCGATATCCGCGCCAAAGATGCCGAACTCGACACCGGCACCGATCAGCTGCGGCTTTCGGGCGGGGTCGAGATCGACACATCCTCGGGCTTTCATATCGTCACCGAGCGGCTGACCACCGCGCTTGACCGGTCAGGCGCCGCAAGCGACAGCGCGGTCACCGCAAGCGGCCCCCAGGTCACCATTGACGCCGACAGCTTCACCCTGACACAGCAAAGTGACACCGGGGCCGCCTCCCCCTATCTTCTGGTTTTCTCAGGTTCGGTAAAGCTGGTATATGAGCCAGGCGCACCAGGACGCGAAACGGATACGCCATGACACCGATTGCCCGCCTTTTGCTTTCGCCGCTGACGCTCATTCTGGCGCTGGCTGTATCGCCCGTCTTTGTGCAGCCCGTTTTGGCGCAGGGAGCGACAATCTCTTTCGGCCCTATGACCCAGGACACCAGCCTGCCGGTCGAGATCAAGGCCGATACGCTTTCGGTGAACAATGCCGATGGCTCGGCGGTGTTTTCAGGAAATGTTCTCGTAGGCCAGGGCGAGATGCGCCTGACTGCGGCAGAAGTGCGGGTCGAATATGCCGCCGACAGCCGGGCGATCAGGCGTCTTCACGCCACCGGAGGTGTAACCATCGCCAGCGCGCAGGATGCCGCCGAATCACGCGAAGCGGTCTATGAAATCGATAGCGGGCTTGTCGTCATGACCGGTGATGTGCTGCTGACCCAGGGCGCCAGCGCGCTTTCCGGGCAAAAGCTGACGATTCGGATGAAATCCGGTACCGGCCTGATGGAGGGCGGCGTTTCGACCACCTTCCTGCCCGGAGCCAACTGATGGTTCTTGCCGATAATGTGCAGCCGCCGGCGGCCCGGGACGCTACCGAATCCGCCGGGCTGCAGATCCGCAACCTTCGGAAAAGCTACAAGAAACGCCCTGTTATCCGCGATGTGACAATGGATCTGCGGCGCGGCGAAGTGGTGGCGCTTCTGGGCCCCAATGGTTCGGGAAAGACCACCTGTTTCTATTCCATCGCCGGTCTTGTGACGCCCGAAGGCGGCCAGGTGCTGATTGACGGGCGCGATGTGACGCCTTTGCCGATGTATCGCCGTGCGCGGCTTGGGATCGGCTATCTGCCGCAGGAGGTCTCGATCTTTCGCGGCCTTTCGGTCGAGGACAATATCCTCGCCGTGCTGGAAATCGCCCATGCCGACCGCCACAAACGGCGCGAGCGGCTGGAGGAGCTGCTGTCGGAGTTTTCGATCACCCATCTGCGCCAGGCCCCGGCCCTGGCATTGTCGGGCGGCGAGCGCCGGCGGGTCGAAATCGCGCGCTGCCTTGCCGCTGATCCGAAATATCTCCTGCTTGATGAACCCTTCGCCGGGGTCGATCCGATTGCGGTGAATGAGATCCGGCACCTGGTCCAGGACCTGAAATCGCGCGGCATCGGGGTGCTGATCACTGATCACAACGTGCGAGAAACGCTGGGTATCGTCGACCGCGCCTATATCCTGCATGACGGCAAGGTGCTGATGTCCGGCACCACCGATGAAATCGTCCGGGACGAGACCGTCCGCCGCGTCTATCTGGGCGAAAATTTTCGTATGGCCTGAGCCATTTGCGCGATCTCGTGCAGAGGCCTGACGATTCGGTTGACAGGCCGCGCGCGCTGTCACCAAATGGTCATATGAGCGCAAGCATTGCCCACCGCGACCGAGGTCAGGGCGGCCGTAAATGGCCCCGCCGCCTTGCGGTCCTTCCCGCCAGCCCCCAGATCAGAAAGACGACCCGACAGACGACATGTCTTTGAAGACCCGGGTTCGTGACAGCATGTTCACCGGCCCGGCCCTGAAAGCAGAGGAGTTATCATGCGCTACCAGATCAGCGGCAAACAAATCGACATCGGAGAGGCCCTGACCACTCATGTCAAAGCCGAAATTGGCGAGTTGATCGAAAAATATGCGCAGCGTGCCACCGATTGCCTGGTGGTCTTCTCGCGCGCGGCGCATGAATCCGTCTGCGAGACGACGATCCACCTGGCCACCGGCCTGAATGTCTCGGCCAAAGGCAATGCAACGGAAATCTATGCCGCATTCGAGAGCTGCCGCGAACGTCTGGACAAGCAGGTGCGCCGCTACAAGCGCCGGTTGCGCAGCCATCACGTCGATCGCAAGGGGCCAGTTGAATTCGGCGCCGCCTCGTCCTATATCCTCGCCCCATCCGAGGAACACGAGGATGCCGAGCCAGAAACCCTTGCTCCGGTCGTAATTGCCGAGATGGAGACGAAGATTCCTTCGATCACCGTCGGCGAGGCCGTGATGCAAATGGAGCTGGCGGGGCAAAAAATGCTCGTGTTTCGCAATGAAGGCCATGGGGGCGTGAACGTGGTGTATCGTCGAGACGACGGCAACATCGGCTGGATTGACCCTCGCAACAGCGGGTGACGGGCCGGTGCCCTTCCCTGCCTGACCACAGGATTTCTGCTTTCTCATGGAACTATCCAGTCTTCTCGTCCCCTCTGCCGTCCGCGTGGTCGGCCAGTTCACTTCGAAGAAACGCCTCTTCCAGGAGCTGGGGGATATCGCGCAATCGGCCTGGAACATCCCGGCCGATCCCGCAGTAGACGGGTTGCAGGAACGTGAGACGCTGGGTCCGACCGGCGTGGGGCATGGCATCGCCCTGCCCCATGCACGGATCGAAGAACTCGACCGTATCGCCGGTATTTTCATCCGGCTGGAAAAGCCGCTGGATTATGATTCAGTCGACCGCCAGCCGGTGGATCTGATCTTCTGCCTGCTCGCGCCAAAGGATTCCGGGGTCGACCACCTGAAGGCACTCGCCCTGGTCAGCCGCACCATGCGCGACCAGAGCGTGGTCTCGAAACTGCGCTCTAACACCGATCCCGCAAAGCTGCATGCGATCCTCGTAGAGGCGCGCAGCACTCAGGAAGCGTAAGTTCGCGCGCGGGCGACAGCCGGGGGCTTCACCCCCGGACCCGCAGAGTAATTTCCTCAAGAGGAAGCAGGCTGTCTTCCTCTTGACTTAAATCCTCAGCTCACTGCCAGGCTCAGCTAAAGCGCTGTCGCGGAACGTGTGTCCCGATTTCGGGGATTACGCGCGATATCACCCCAGCACGAGGATCAACGCACCCTTTGCGAGACGCAGCGGGTGAAAGCCGAAGTTCGCCTAGGGGACGCCGTCCAGCTCTGGCCCGCCGCACACCACGGGGTCACCTGCCGGCTCCGGCAGACGCGCGGTGGCGCGGGCGCTGCGCATAGCAACCATGACGCGAAAGCCATGCCGGCCTTTGATCCTGATCAGGCACCGCGCCGCCCGGGCACGAGGACAGGGCGTCGCCCAAAGGAGGCAGCCTTTGTGATCACAACCGGGTACAATCCCCGGCCCGCAGAGGCTCTTTGATCATCACAATGTCGCGCTGACGCCGCGAAACCATGGAAAAGCCGACATTTTCCTGCCGGTTTCGTCTGTTATGGGGTTGTAATCCAGGGCCTGTATCTTCCATTTTGGAAACAACTTCCCCCCCGGTTTTCCCCGGAAACCTTCCGCGCCTTGTCAGCCATGACAAGCGACTCGCCGCAGCCGAGCCCTCCGGGGCACGGAGAGCGGCGTGTCAGAGTGTGGTTTCAGGCGCGCGCGGGGGCATGGATATGACAAGCGACAAAACAGGAGTGACGGCCACAGAATGATCGAGCAGAACCTGATCCTCATTCTCGTGTTGCTGCCGTTTCTGGCAGCAATTGCCGCAGCCACGCTTCCGGTGAATTCGCATGGCGCGGCCGCCTGGGTCTCGGGCCTTTCGCTTGCCGGTGGCCTTGTGATCCTGATCACGCTTTACCCGCAGGTCTCGGAAGACGAGGTGGTGCGCAGCCTTGTGCGCTGGCTGCCGATCCTCTCGATCAACCTGAATTTCCGGATGGATGGTTTCGCCTGGATGTTCACCTTCATTGTGCTGGCGATCGGCATTCTGGTGGTGATCTATGCGCGGTTCTATCTGGCCAAAACCGATCCGGTGCCACGGTTTTACAGCTTTCTGATGGCGTTCACCGGCGCGATGATCGGGATGCTCCTTTCGGGCAATATCCTGATGCTGGTCGTGTTCTGGGAACTGACCTCGATCATGTCCTTCCTCCTGATCGGCTACTGGCATCAGAGCCAGTCGGCCCGCGACGGTGCCCGGATGGCGCTGATCGTGACGGCGGGGGGCGGCGTTGCGCTGACAGTTGCGATGCTGGTTCTGGGCCAGATCGTTGGCGGCTATGACCTTGATCTGGTGCTGCGCTCGGGTGAGATCATCACCGCGCATCCGCTCTATCCGGTGGTGCTGGTGCTGTTCCTGATCGGCGCTTTCACAAAATCGGCGCAGTTCCCGTTCCATTTCTGGCTGCCCGGTGCCATGGCCGCGCCGACGCCGGTTTCGGCCTATCTGCATTCCGCGACCATGGTGAAGATGGGGGTCTTTCTGCTGATCCGCTTCCAGCCCAGCCTTGGCGCCACCGATCTGTGGTTCTGGCTGGTTTGCGGCATCGGGATGCTGACCTTCACGCTGGGCGCCGTGATCGCGCTGTTCCGCCATGACCTGAAGGGGTTGCTGGCCTATTCCACCATCTCGCATCTTGGCCTGATCACCGCGCTTGCGGGCATGGGGACCGAAGGGGCGATCATCGCCGCCATCTTCCACATCTGCAATCACGCCGCCTTCAAGGCGTCTTTGTTCATGACCGCCGGGATCATCGACCATGAGACCGGGACGCGTGATCTGCGCAAGCTTTCGGGCCTGCGAAAGGCGCTGCCGGTGACCTGTGTGCTGGCGGTGATCGCCTCGGCCGCAATGGCCGGTGTGCCGCTTCTGAACGGGTTTCTCTCCAAAGAGATGTTCCTGACCGAGACCATGGCCTCGCATGGCGGCAATGTGCTGGACACTGCCTTGCCCTGGATCGCCGCCTTCGCTTCGGTCTTCTCCGTCGCCTATTCGCTGCGCCTCGTGATGGAGGTGTTCTTTGGCCCCGAGGCAAAGAACCTGCCCAATGAGCATGTGCATGAGCCGAAACACTGGATGCGCTTCCCGGTCGAGCTGCTGGTCGCGGTCTGTGTGGTGGTGGGTCTCCTGCCCTGGCTCGCCGATCCGATCCTGAATGTCGCGGGCCGCGCGGTTCTGGGGCCGGATATGCATGACGCGCATGTTGCGATCTGGCACGGGTTCAACACGCCGCTGATGATCAGCATTTTCGCGCTCGCCGCAGGCGCGGCGCTCTGGGTCACGGCACGGGGCCGGATCAATGCCGGACCCGAGGGTCCGCCGGTATTGTACCGGATCCGGGCGCAGAAGATTTACGAATGGCTGCTGCTCAGGCTCACCTGGGTCTGGCCGCGCGCGCTGCACCGGCTGTTTGGCACCGAGCGGCTGCAGACGCAGCTCAGGCTTCTGGTGGTGCTTGGGATCTGCGCGGCTGCGGTCGCGGTCTGGGGCGACCTTGCCCCGGCGCAAAAGCGGATCGGCAATGACCTGAACCCCGCTTTCGCGATCATGTGGCTGGTCGGTGGCGCCTGTGCCATCGGCGCGGCCTGGCAGGCGAAATATCACCGCTTTGCGGCGCTGGTGCTGCTGGGCGGCGCCGGGCTGATCACCTGCGTGACCTTCGCCTGGTTCTCGGCCCCGGATCTGGCCGTGACCCAGCTGGTGGTCGAGATTGTGACGACGGTTCTTCTGCTCCTCGGGCTACGCTGGCTGCCGAAACGGCGCGAAGAGATCGCGGGCGATGACCTTCTGATCTCAAAGGCGCGGCGCGGGCGTGACCTGATCATTGCCGCCATTGGCGGCGGCGGGCTCGCCGCGCTGGCCTGGGTTGTGATGACCCGGCCCCTGGTCCCGAATATCGGCGACTGGTTCCTCAGAAACGCCTATTACGAGGGCGGCGGCACCAATACGGTAAATGTCATCCTCGTCGATTTCCGCGCCTTTGACACTTACGGCGAAATCACGGTTCTGGCGATTGTGGGCCTGACGGTCTATGCGCTGCTGCGTCGCTTCCGTCCCGGATCCGAAAGCATCGGCGCGCCCGAGCAACAACAGGGCTATGCTGCCGACCGGCTTGAGAATTTCATGCTGATCCCTTCGGTGATCATGCGCTGGATGTTCCCGGTCACCCTGGTGATCGCAGCCTATCTGTTCTTCCGGGGCCATGACCTGCCCGGCGGCGGATTCTCGGCCGGCGTCACGGTCGCGATCGGGCTTTTGCTGCAATATATCGCGTCGAATGTGCGCTGGATCGAGGCGCGGATCATCATCCTGCCGATCCGCTGGATGGGATTTGGCCTGCTGATCGCCACCGCAACCGGCATCGGGGCCTGGCTTTTCGGCTATCCGTTCCTCACCGCACATGCGCGCTATCTTGATGTGCCGCTGATCGGCAAGGTGCCGATGGCAACCGCGATGGCCTTTGACCTTGGCGTCTTCCTTGCGGTGGTCGGCGCGACCGTGCTGCTGCTGATCGCGATTGCCCACCAGAGCCTGCGCGCCGCGCGTCTGCGCGAGCTGGAAGAGGAAAAGGCAGAAGAGAAAGCCGCGAAACAGAAAGGGGCCGCCTGATGGAAATCGTGCTTTCCGCCGCCATCGGGGTGTTCGCCGCATCGGGCATCTGGCTTTTGCTGCGCCCGCGCACCTTTCAGGTGATCATTGGCCTGTGCCTTTTGTCTTACGCGGTCAATATCTTCATCTTCTCGATGGGGCGCCTGACCATCGGCAAGCCCGCGATCATGCCGAAAGGCGGCTGGATCAATGCCGCCGAATATGCCGACCCGCTGCCCCAGGCGCTGGTGCTGACCGCCATCGTGATCAGCTTTGCCACCACGGCGCTGTTTCTCGTGGTCATGATCGCCTCCAAAGGTCTGACCGGCACCGACCATGTCGATGGCCGCGAACCCGACCGCAGCGGTGAGACCAAATGATGCTTGCGACCGAACACCTGATCATTGCCCCGATCCTGATCCCGCTGATCGCGGGCGCCCTGATGCTGCTTTATGATGAGAGCCAGCGGAAGGCGAAGCTCGGGATCTCGATCGGTTCGACCATTGCGCTTTTGTTTGTCGCGATCGAACTGCTGAATCGCTCCAAAGGCTCGCCTTTGTCGGGCGGCAATGAGATCAGCTTTTACCTGCTGGGCGACTGGGCGGTGCCCTTTGGCATCATCCTGGTGCTGGACCGGCTGTCGGCTCTGATGCTGTTGCTGGTCGCGCTGCTGGCGATCCCGACGATGATCTATGCCGGCGCCAACTGGCACAAGCAGGGCCAGCATTTCAATTCGATGTTCCAGTTCCTGCTGATGGGGCTGAACGGCGCGTTTCTGACCGGCGATATCTTCAACCTCTTCGTGTTTTTCGAAGTGCTGCTGGCGGCGTCCTACGGGCTTTTGCTGCATGGATCGGGCCAGGTGAAGGTGCGCGCCGGGATCCACTACATCGCGATGAACCTCGCCGGTTCTTTGTTCTTCCTGATCGGGGTTTCGCTGATCTATGGCGTCACCGGCACGCTTTCGATGGCGCATCTGTCGCAGATGGTGGTCAATATCCCCGCGAGCGAGCGGCCGCTGTTCCATGCCGGGGCGGCGATCATGGGGGTCGCGTTTCTGGTGAAAGCCGGTCTCTGGCCTTTGTCCTTCTGGCTGCCGATCACCTATATGGCCTCGGCCGCGCCGGTCGCGGCGATGTTCTCCGTGATGACCAAGGTGGGCGTCTATGTGATCCTGCGCCTTTCCATGCTGTTCTTCGGTCTCGGCGCCGGGGCCTCGGCAGGTTTTGGCGCCGACGTGCTGATCTGGGGTGGCATGGCCACGATGGTTTTCGGGATGCTGGGCGTGTTGAGCAGCCAGAGCCTTGGCCGTATGGCCGCGCATCTGGTGCTGATTTCCTCGGGGACCGTGCTGGCGGTGATCGGCCTTGCGCTTTCGGGGGGCGGCAGTTCGATGCTGTCGGGGGCGCTTTATTATATGGTGTCTTCGACGCTCGCGACCGCGACGCTGTTTCTGCTGCTGGAACCGATGAGCCGCGAGGAAGGCGGTATCGCCGCCATGCTGGCCCTGACCGCGGACGCTTACGGGCTGGAAAAGGACGAGGATGAGGATGAAGAGGTCGGTCTGGCGATTCCCGGCACCATGACCATTCTGGGCCTCAGCTTTGGCGTCTGCCTGCTGGTGCTGGCGGGGTTGCCGCCTTTGTCGGGCTTTATCGGCAAAGTGGCGATCCTGTCGGGGATGCTCGGGGTCGGAGGCGTGCCCGCCTATCTGACCTGGACTTTCCTCGCAGTGCTGATGATCTCGGGCTTTGCCACCATCCTTGGCCTGGTGCGGATCGGGATCCAGACCTTCTGGGCCTCAGATTCGAAACCTCCCAAGGTGCTGGCGATGGAATTCGCGCCGGTGATCCTGCTGGTCGCGATGATGCTCGCGATCACGGTCCGGGGTGATTCCGTGCTGCGCTATACCGATGCCACCTCGCGTGCGCTGCATGACCCGCTGGTCTATTCCGACGGGGTGTTCTCGACCCGGCGGACCGTGGGCGCGGAGGACCAGGAATGACCAGGCTCTTCCCACATCCCCTTCTGACCTGCGCGCTGCTGCTTTTGTGGCTTTTGCTGACCAGTTTCTCGCTGGGCAATCTGGTTCTGGGCTTTGGCGTGGCCGCACTGGCCTCGCGGGCCTTTGCCGCCATCGAGCCGGTTCGGGTGAAACTGCGTGCACCCATGGCCCTGCTGAGGCTCTTCTTCATCGTCGGACTCGACATCATGCGGTCGAATTACGCGGTGGCCCGGCTGATCCTGACCGGCGGGCGACATGGCAAACGGCATTCCGGCTTTGTCGAGATCCCTCTGAGGCTGCGCGATCCGGCGCCGCTTGCGCTTTTGGCGATGATCGTCACCGCCACGCCGGGCACCGCCTGGCTGGAATATGACGAAGAGACCAGCACACTTCTGCTGCATGTCTTCGATATGATCGAAACCGATGACTGGGTGGAACTGATCGGCACCCGCTATGAGTCCCTGTTGCTGGAGGCCTTTCCCGCATGAGCGCCCTCGTCATGTCCGTCGCCCTGAGCTATGCCCAGATCGCCCTTGCACTGGCCGCCTGTCTTGGGGGCTACCGGCTGCTTTACGGGCCGCGCGCCCAGGACCGGGTGCTGGGGCTTGATACGTTTTACGTCACCGCGATGTTGCTCTTTGTGGTGACCGGTATCCGGGTCGGCTCGCCGTTTTTCTTTGAGGCGGCGATGGTGATCGGCGTGCTGGGCTTTGTCGCCACGGTCTCGCTTGCGAAATTCCTGATCCGGGGCGAGGTGATCGAATGACCTATCTCGAAACGCTTCCTGCCTGGATCGCGCTGCCGGTGGCTTTCTTCCTGGTGCTTGGCTCCACGCTGACGCTTTTGGGCACCATCGGTCTTGCGCGGCTGCACAGCTTTTACGACAGGCTGCACGCACCGACACTCGGCACCTCCTGGGGGGCGGCGGGGATCCTGCTCGCCTCGATGATTCTGGTCAGCTGGACCGAGGGCCGCGCGGTTCTGCACGAGCTGGTGATCGGAATTTTCCTGATGATCACCACGCCGGTCACACTGATGTTCCTTGGCCGTGCCGCGCTGCACCGCGACCGGATCGAGGGCACTCCCGGCATCCCCGGGGCCGTCGCGCGCTCGGATGTGCCGATCGGGCCGGTCTCGCCGCCCGAGGGAGAAGCCGCCTTTGCCGATCCTGCGGATGCGCCGGGTGAAGACTGAGACCGAGGACTGTGGCGGCGGCTCACAGCTGCCGGAAATGACAAAGGGCAGCCCCTGAACGGCTGCCCTTCTGCATTGTGATATGCGGACTCTGGATCATTGGAGATCCGGGACTGTCTGGCTCTGGCTTCGTGGCGCGGGTGGCGTCTGGCTGCCTGCTGCGAAGCTTGCGGGATGGTTGGCTGCCTGGCTGGCCGGACCGCCCGAGGCGGTCTTTCGCGTGCGGGGAGGCGGAGAATCCTGGCTGTCCAACTGGCTGGATGATCATGGGGGCTGGCCTGGGTGGCTTTGGGCTGCCGGGCGCGCTGCCGTCATCTTGCTGGCGGGAATTCTGTCGAGAGCTGGCTGACCCTGGCGCTTAGGCTAACGGCTGGCTTGCTGTCGTTAAGAATCGTTCTAAACCGAAAAATCGGATCCGTCAAGAAAAAGTTGAATGGATTCAAATAGTTGACTATTTTACCTGGGTGTTTGGCGAAAAGTGAAACACTCGGAAATCTGTAAAATCGGTCCCCCAACCACCGCCCTGCCCCAACGCCGGTACCCAACCGAAGAACCTGGGCCTGACAGCTAGGCAGACCAAGAAGCACCGGTTAAGGTGAGCCAGACAAAACCTGTTACACATCCGTTACATCGTGGTTATGTCCCCGATACATACCGGCTCTAGGCAGGCGGCGTCAGACATTCAATCCTGCCCCGGCCAATCCCGGCCAGGACAGGTCAAGCGGAGATCATAACAGTGACCCTCATCAACCGCCGTTCATTTGTCCGGGGCGCCGCTGTCGCCTCGCTCGCCGCCCCCCTCGTGTCGCGTGGTGCACTGGCGCAGGGCTCGTCGGGCTCGGTCAATATCTTTGCCTGGGCCGGCTATATTTCCGACGACCTGCTGGCCGCTTTTGAAAAGGCCACCGGTATCAAGGCGACCTATACGCCCTATGGCACCAATGACGAATTGCTGAACCAGATGCGCGCCTCGAATGGCACCGGCTATGACATCATCTGGCCGGCGGTCGACCGCGTGCCGAACTATGTAGAATTCGGCCTCCTGAAAGAAATCGACGATTCGAAAGTCGAATGGGACAAGTGCCTTCCTTCGGCTGCGAAATCCTCGGAAGTGCTGGGCGCCGTGGTTGACGGCAAGCGCTACCAGGTTCCGACCGACTGGGGCACCGAGGCGCTGGCCTTCGACAAGAACGATAATCCGCTGGAATATGGCACCGCATCCTACGGCGACATCTGGAAGCCGGAATCGGCTGGCAAGGCCACCGTGCGCGGCCATTCCGGCCTTGTCGGCCTGGCGCTGTGGATGGAATCGGAAGGCAAACTGCCGCATCCCTTCCTCGACAGCTTCAAAGACGAAGCCATCATGAAGGCCAATTACGACGTCGTGCTGGCCGAAGCGATTGCCCGCAAGGGAAATATCATCCAGTTCTGGTCGAATGAGAATGAGGCCCAGGGCGCGTTCCGCACCAATGGCGCCAAGATCGGCCAGACCTGGGACAGCTCGGCTGCGACCCTTGCGAAGGAAGGCCTGCCGGTTGGCTTCATCGCCCCGAAAGAAGGTGCCCTTGCCTGGATGGAAGGGATCTCGATCCCGACCGGCGCGCAGAATGTCGATCAGGCCTATGCCTTCCTGAACTTCATGCTGTCGCCCGAGGCCGGCGCGCTTTACGCCAATCACACCTCGATCAACTCGACCGCCGTCGGCGCCGAGGCGCATCTGTCGGAAGCCTCGCGCACCTTCTTCACCGGCGCCTATCCGGGCGATGCGCTGGAGAAGCTGTGGTGGTGGCCGGTGCAGGAAAACTGGTTCGTTGCCCTGCGCAACGAATACCAGGACAAGTTCCTCTCGGCCTGATCTGGCCTTTCACAAGACCCGCTGCGGCGCGCAACCTCGCGCCGCAGCCTTTCCATTGAGCAACTGGTGAGAGAACCCGCATGTCGCATTCGGTCGAACTGATCGACGTTGAACAGGCTTTTGGCGATGTGAAGGCGGTTCACCACTTCTCGGCCCATATCGCCGGGGGGGAATTCTTTTCGATCCTGGGCCCTTCCGGTTGCGGCAAGACGACACTGTTGCGCCTGATCGCGGGCTTTACCGAGCCAACTGCGGGCCGCGTGCTGATCGGCGACAAAGATATGGCCGGCATTCCGGCAGACCGTCGCCCGACCGCGATGATCTTCCAGTCGCTCGCCTTGTTCCCGCTGATGCCGGTCTGGGAAAATATCGCTTTCGGGCTTGAGGCGCGCGGCGTTCCGAAAGCGCAGCGCCGCAAACGCGCGGAAGAATTGCTCGAGCTGATCGCGCTGCCCGGATACGGCGACCGCATGGTGCATGAACTCTCCGGCGGTCAGCGCCAGCGGGTCGCCATCGCCCGCGCGCTGGCGGTAGAGCCGCAGGTCCTCTTGCTGGACGAGCCGCTTTCCGCGCTGGATCTGAAACTGCGCCAGCATATGCGGGCGGAACTGCGCGCCCTGCAAAAACGCACCGGTGTCACCTTTATCTATATCACTCATGACCAGTCCGAAGCGCTGGCCATGTCTGACCGTGTGGCGGTCATGAATGCGGGCGTGTTGCAACAGATTGCCACCCCGCAAGAGCTTTATGCCAATCCCGCCACGCCCTTCACGGCGCGCTTTGTCGGCGAAACCAATGGCATCATCGGCACTGTGCGCGGGCTTGAGGCTGGCCTCGCCACCCTCACCACCGCCGAGGGCCGTTTCACCGGGCGCGCCGGCGCCGGCCTTGAAGATGGCGGGCGCGCCAGCATCTTCATCCGCCCCGAAGCCATGGCGATGAGCCGCATCGCGCTGCCCAACAGTCTGAGTGCGCGCGCCGTTTCGCTGGAATATGAAGGGGCGAGCGCCATGCTGCGCGCCGTCTCGGAACATGGCCAGGAATTGCTGGCCACCGTCCCGAACCGCCAGCTTGGCGAGGCCCCGCAAGCGGGCGAACAGGTCTGGCTGAGCTTCCAGCCCGAAGAGGCACTGATCCTTTCCGAGAAGGGCGCCGCCGCATGACTGAAATGATCAAACGTTTCGGGCCGGGCCTTGGCGGGTTTTTCATCGCCCTGGTCGCGCTCTGGATCATCGGCATGGTGCTGGCGCCCAATCTGATGATGCTGAACTTCTCGCTGAAACCGATGCTGTTCCCCAATGACATCGGCGGGCCGAAGGATGTTTATACGGTCGAGAATTACACCGCGCTCTTTGGCGACAAGGTCCATCGCGCGATCTTTCTGAAAACCGTCTGGGGCTCGGGCCTCGTCATGATTGCGACGCTGGCGATTACTTATCCGCTGGCCTTCTGGATGGCGAAGGTCGCCACCATCCGCGGCGCGCGCGCCATGCTGATCGCGCTGATCATTCCCTTCTGGATCAATGAGGTGCTGCGGACGCTGGCCTGGTTCATCATCCTTTCCTTCAACGGGCCGCTGAACGCTTTCCTGCTGTCGATCGGGTTGATCGACGCGCCGGTACGCTGGCAGGGCGATTTCGGCGTGCTGGCCGGGATGGTTTACGCCTATATCCTCTTCATGCTCTTCCCGATCTACAACTCGATCTCGACGCTGGAGACGGCACAGCTCGAGGCCGCCAAAAACCTCGGCGCCTCGACCTGGCGGATCCACTGGCGGATCGTGATCCCGCATGCCAAAGCCGGGATCGCGACGGGCTGCGTCTTTACCTTCATGCTGGCGGCCGGGTCTTATGTGGCACCTGCGCTGCTCGGATCGCCCGGCTCGCGCTGGTTCACCGAGATCATCTATAACTGGTTCTTTGAAGGCGGAAACTGGAACCGCGGCGCCGCTTACGCGCTGGTGCTGCTGGTTCTGTGTATGGCGGTGGTGATGGTCACGCTGAAGATCTTCCGCGTCAATCTGGCGGATGTTGCGAAATGACCATGGCAAGCCCCTCCCCCGCCCGCCCTGTAACGGCCCTTGACCGGCTGTCGCGCGCTTTGCCGAAACTGCTGTTCATCGCCTATCTGACGCTGTTTCTGGCCTATCTCTTCCTGCCGCTGATCATCATGTCCGCGGCAACCTTCAACACCTCGAAATTCCCGACGGTCACGCCCTGGCTTGGCACCACGATGGGCTGGTTTCAGGAGCTGTGGAACGACAGGGCAATGTGGAAGGCGCTGTGGCTTTCCCTCGGGATCGGCCTTGCCGTGGTTGCTTTCGCTTTGCCGGTCGGCACCGCTGCCGCTTTGTTCCTCACCAGCCTCGATGCACGTGCAAGGGGGATTTTCTACGCGGTCATGGTGTCGCCCCTGCTGACGCCCGGCGTGGCCATCGGGATCGCCACGCTGATCCTGTGGCGCCAGGCCGGGATCGGCGGCGGCACCTTCCTGATCGTGCTGGCCCAGGCGACCTTTATCACCGCCTATGTCATGCTGATGGTGGTCGCGCGGCTGCAAAGGTTCGACCGCGCCCAGGAAGAGGCCGCGCTTGGCCTTGGCGCGTCGAAATGGATGATCTTCCGCCGGGTTCTGCTGCCATTCCTGAAACCGGCGCTGATCGCGGCGGCGTTCATCGCCTTCCTGCAATCCTTCGAGAACTACAATACCACGCTGTTTGTCCGTGGCACCGACACGCCGCTGACCGTCTATATCGCAACCAAGGTCCGCACCGGGCTGACGCCTGCGGTTAACGCCCTTGCGCTGATCCTGATCGCACTGACCATTGTCACAGCCCTGGTGATGGAGCTGAACCGCCGTCGCAAAGAAGGCGGGCGCAAAGAAGGCTAAGCCAGCGCGGCGGCAATCCGCTCTGCAAGCCGCCGCGCGACCTGCTCTTTGTGCATCCGGGGCCAGGTCTCAGCGCCCTGATCCGTGATCAGCACCACCGCGTTTTCCGTCCCGCCCATGATCCCGGTGGCGGGCGAGACATCATTCGCCACGATCCAGTCGCAGCCTTTCCTGAGCCGTTTCGCCGTCGCGTGTTGCACCACATCGGTGGTCTCGGCCGCAAAACCGACAATGAGGCGCGGGCGCGGGCTGCCTTTGGACACCCCCGCCAGAATATCCTCATTCTCGGCAAATTGCAGCGCGGGCAGATTCCCGGTTCCATCCTTCTTGATCTTCTGCGCGCCCTGATTGTCCACGCGCCAGTCTGCAACTGCCGCCGCCATCACCGCCGCATCCGCCGGGAGCGCAGCCTTCACCGCACGCGCCATCTCTGCCGCCGTCTCGACCGCGACCACATCAACACCCTGCGGCGGCGGCACGCTTGCCGGGCCGGTGACAAAGGTCACCCTCGCCCCCAGATCCCGCAGCGCGCCCGCAATCGCCGTGCCCTGCGCGCCGGAGGACCGGTTCGCAATATAGCGCACCGGGTCAATCGGCTCATGCGTCGGGCCGGAGGTCACCAGCACATGTTTGCCCCGCAAGGGCTTTGGCCCGAAAACAGCCTCGATCGCCGCAAGGATCACCGCAGGCTCTGCCAGCCGCCCGGCGCCGAACTCGCCGCAGGCCATCTCGCCCTGGTCAGGGCCAACCACCAGCACACCATCCTCTTGCAGGGTCGCGAGGTTGCGCTGCGTCGCCGGGTGGTGCCACATCCGCACATTCATCGCCGGCGCGATCATGACCCGTTTGTCGGTTGCCAGAAGCAGGGTCGAGGCCAGGTCATCCGCCCGGCCCGTCGCCATCTTTGCCATAAGATCAGCGGTCGCCGGCACGACAACCAGCAGATCCGCCGCCCGCGACAGCTGGATATGGCCCATTTCGGCCTCTTCCATCAGATCGAACAGCTCTTGGTAATGCCGCTCTCCGGCCAGCGCCGACAGCGACAGAGGTGTCACGAATTCCGACCCGGCTTTTGTCAGGACCGGGGTCACAGACGCGCCCGCCTTGCGCAGCAGCCGCACCAGCTCCAGCGCCTTATAGGCCGCGATGCCGCCACCCACGATCAGAAGAATGCGTTTACCGGCAAGCATGACTGGCCCTCCATTGCGAAAGGGAACTTAGGTTGCATGTGGCGGGAACTCAATCGTCACGCCGCTGGCACATCGCGGCGCCCGCGCTATAGTCGCGCCATGACCCTGCTCCCTCCCTTGACCCTGATCACCGGTGGTGCCCGTTCCGGAAAATCCGCCTGTGCCGAGCGCCTTGCCTTCGGGTCGGGGCTGCAGCGGCGCTACATCGCCACAGCCCAGGCCTTTGACGCCGAGATGGCCGAGCGCATCCGCCAGCATCGCGAAGACCGTGGCCCGGACTGGGAGACCTTCGAGACCCCGTTCGACGCCGCCCCTGCCGTCGCCGCCGCGCCCGGGGGCAGTGTGACGCTGTTTGACTGCGCGACGCTCTGGCTGACCAATCATCTGCTGGCGGAAAATGACATTGGCAATGAGACCGAGGTGCTCCTGATCGCACTGGCCGCCGCACGCGGTCCGGTGATCATGGTCACGAATGAGGTCGGTCAGGGCATTGTTCCCGGCGACGCGCTGTCCAGGCGGTTTCGCGATGAACAGGGGCGGCTGAACCAGCGCCTTGCGCAGCAGGCCGGGCTGGTCGTCGCGGTGATGTGCGGCCTGCCGCTGGCCCTGAAAGGCACGCTCCCGGAGATGGCGCCATGAGCCGCTTCTGGCTGGTACGTCATGGCCCGACCCATGCGAAAGCGATGGTGGGCTGGACCGATATTCCCGCCGATCTGTCGGATCATGCGCAGATCGCGCGGCTGAACGCTTATCTGCCGGATGTCCCGGTGGTGTCCTCGGACCTGTCGCGCGCGATCTGCACCGCCGACTGTCTCGCGCCCCGCTTGCGCCTGGCCCATGACCCGGATCTGCGCGAGATCCATTTCGGCGCCTGGGAGATGAAGACCTATGCCGAGGCCGAAGTCTCAGACCATGTCCTGATCCGCGCCTTCTGGGACCAGGCTGGTAGCCCACGCGCGCCGGGCGGAGAAAGCTGGGACGATCTGACCGCCCGGATCGGAACCGCGCTGAACCGCCTGGCCGAACAGGCCGATGAGCTGATCATCGTCGCCCATTTCGGCGCGATCCTTGCGGCGGTGCAGCTGGCAGGCGGTCTCACCGCGGCTGAGGTGCTGTCGCATAAAATCGATAACCTCTCGGTAACCTCAATCAGTTTACGCCCGGGCCAGCTGCATCAGATCAATCACATTCCGTGATGGATCCGGCCACAATTCAGCATTTCCCTTCCCGGCCACGCCCCGCCAGTCTGCGCGCCAAAGGAGACCCGGGATGAGTTACGATCTGGTGATCGGCGACCGCGCCTATTCCAGCTGGTCGCTGCGTGGCTGGCTGTTGTTTGATGCATTTGGAATTCCGGTGCGGTTGCACACGGCCCGGCTCTATTCAGATGAATTGCCGCGCCTGCTTGCCAGTTATGCGCCCTCGCGCACCGCCCCGACCGCACGGATGCCCGAAGGCACCGTGGTCTCGGAAAGCCTCGCCATCGCCGAGGAACTGGCCAGCCGCCACCCAGAGGCCGGCCACTGGCCAAAGGATCCCGCCCATCGCGCCACGGCCCGAATGCTGGCCTCGGAAATGCATGCCGGTTTCGGCGCGCTGCGCGACTATTGCCCGATGAATCTGCGGGTGTCCTACCAGGACGCGCAACCGCCCGAGGCAGTGCTGAAAGACCTCGCACGCCTCGAGGTGATCTGGGATCACGCACGCCGGGTCTCTGGCGGGCGCGGTCCCTGGCTTTTCGGCGACTATTCGGCAGCAGATGTGTTCTTCGTGCCGGTTGCGGCCCGGATCGCGGGCTACAACCTGCCGGTCGGAGCGGCGGCCAGCGCCTATGTGAACGCGCATCTCGCGCATCCCTCATTCCGGCGCTGGCGCGCAATGGGGCTGGTGGATGGCGCGGAGCAACAGGTTTACCGCCGCGACTGGCCGCGCCGCGACTGGCCCGGCCCGGTGCCGCTGCCCGCGAAAGCTGTCGCGGGAACCGAAGCCGAGAACGCGGCCTGCCCCTATTCCGGCAAGCCGGTGACGCATGTTCTGGAACTGGCCGGGCGTCGGCTCGGGTTTTGCAATGCGTTTTGCCGCGACAAGACCGCGGCCGATCCGGAAGCCTGGCCCGCCTTCATGCCGCTGCTCCGGGGTGTTGCGGCGTGAGGGGCGAACGACGTTCCTGAAGGTAATTTCGTTAACCCTTCGCTAACCAGTCTTCGCGCAAGCTGACGCCCTTCGGGCAAGGGGAAGCGCGCATGATCGCCAGCGCCTATAGCGTGGCTTTTGAAGGGGTTGAAGCGCGGCTGGTCGAGGTGCAATGCGCGATCCAGGGCGGGGCCGCGGCTTTCATGCTTGTCGGAATGGCCGACAAGGCGGTCAGCGAATCGCGCGAAAGGGTGCGCAGCGCGCTGCAATCTTTGTCCATCGCCCTGCCCAACCGGCGCATCACCATCAACCTCGCGCCGGCGGATCTGCCGAAAGAGGGCAGCCATTTCGACCTGCCGATTGCGCTGGCGCTGCTTGCCGCCATCGACATCCTGCCCCGCGATGAGGTCGCGCGGGTCCTTGCCCTGGGCGAGCTGTCACTGGATGGCCGCCTGCTGCCGGTCGCCGGCGCTCTGCCTGCGGCGCTTGCCGCTGCCGAAGAGGAATGTACCCTGCTCTGCCCCAGTGCCTCCGGTGCGGAAGCGGCCTGGGTAGGCGCGACCGAGGTCATCGCCGCTGCGTCACTGGCCGAGGTGGTACGGCATTTCACCGGTCAGGCGGTGCTGGCGCCACCGCGCCCGGGAGAGATCCGGGCTGGCACCGCCGGGCCTGACCTGCGTGAGGTCAGAGGCCAGGAACGCGCCAAGCGTGCGCTTGAAATCGCGGCCGCCGGGCGCCACCACCTCATGATGACCGGCACGCCAGGATCAGGGAAAAGCATGCTCGCCGCGCGTCTCCCCGGGCTTTTGCCCGGGTTGAGCCCGGCCGAGGCACTGGAAACCTCGATGATCCATTCCCTTGCGGGGCTGTTGACCGGCGGTGGCATTTCGCGCAGCCGCCCGTTTCGCACGCCGCATCACACCGCGTCGATGGCGGCGATGTCAGGGGGCGGGCGTGGCGCGAAACCGGGCGAGATCAGTCTTGCGCATAATGGTGTCCTGTTTCTTGATGAATTGCCCGAGTTTTCCCGCCAGGTGCTGGAAGTGCTCCGCCAGCCGATCGAGACCGGCGAAGTGACCGTCGCCCGCGCAAATGCGCATATCCGCTATCCGAGCCGTTTTCAGCTGGTTGCCGCCGCCAATCCCTGCCGCTGCGGCTATCTGACCGACCCTTCCCGCGCCTGCGCGCGGGTGCCGGCCTGCGGGGCGGAATATCTGGGGCGGATCTCTGGCCCGCTGATGGACCGGATCGACCTGCGAATTGAAATTCCGCCGGTCGCTTTCACGGATCTTGACCTGCCGGCGAATGGCGAAAGCTCTGCCGTAGTCGCGGCCCGGGTGCAGTCCGCGCGCGATGTCCAGGCCGATCGGCTGGGGACCGAGGGGCAGACCAATGCCGATCTCGCCGGCGAATCGCTGGAGCGCTTTGCCAGTCCCGATGCCGGGGGCCGCGCGCTGATCGGCCTGCTGGCCGACCGCATGGGATTGTCTGCGCGTGGCTATCACCGCCTGTTGCGGGTCGCCCGGTCAATCGCGGATCTGGAGGGAAGCAACGCGCTGCGCCGCAACCATATTGCCGAAGCGGCCTCTTACCGGCTTTCGCCCGGCGCAATCGGATAGGGTCAGCCCGCGCGCTTCGCTTCAATCACCTGCCAGATTTTCTCGGCGGCGTTGGTGCCGTCAAACCGCTCCAGCTCCTGGATGCCGGTGGGAGAGGTCACGTTGATCTCAGTCAGCCAGTCACCGATCACGTCGATACCGACGAAGATCTGGCCATGTTCGCGCAGGATCGGACCGATGCGGCGGCAGATCTCGAGATCGCGGTCGCTGAGCCCGATCTTTTCGGGCCGCCCGCCCACATGCATGTTTGACCGCGTCTCCCCCGCCTGCGGCACCCGGTTGATCGCACCAACCGGTTCACCATCAACCAGAATAACCCGCTTGTCGCCCTTGGCCACGGCGGGGAGGAATTTCTGTACGATCATCGGTTCACGCGACATCGAGGTAAAGAGCTCGTAAAGCGACGAAAGGTTGCGGTCATTCTCATCCAGCCGGAACACACCGGCGCCGCCATTGCCGTAAAGCGGCTTGAGAATGATGTCGCCATGCCGGGCTTTGAAGGCGCGAATCGTTTCAAGGTCGCGGGCAATGGCCGTCGGGGGGGTGAGGTCGGGGAACCGCAGCACGAGCAGCTTTTCCGGGAAGTTCCGGACCCAGAACGGATCATTGACCACCAGCGTTTTTGGCTGGATCAGATCGAGCAGATGGGTCGTGGTGATATAACCCATGTCGAAAGGCGGGTCCTGGCGCAGCCAGACGACATCAAAATCGGCAAGATCGACCTCGGTTTCCTCCCCGAAACTGACGTGATTGCCCTTTTCGCGGCGCAGCTCGATCCATTGACCGCGCGCGATGACTCGCCCCTCGACAAAGGCCAGCCGGTCGGGGGTATAGAAAAACAGCCTGTGCCCACGGATCTGGGCTTCCAGCGCGATGCGGAAAGTGGAATCGGCGTCGATATTGACCGACCCGATCGGGTCCATCTGAAGGGCGACCTTGAGTGCCATAACATGCTCCGGCTGTTCTGCCCCTTTGATGACGCAAGGCGGCAGCCGATGCAAACCCGTCTGTGCCTTTTGCCAGGCTTTGGATCAGAGAAAAAAGGCGGCCTCTGCGATGTCGATGCGCCCGAGGCCATCAACCAGCGCCAGATCAAAACGCATATCCACAATTGTCATCGGATCGCGGCCGCCCAGGTGGACTTCCCGGAGATATTCCTCGGCGCAGGCGCCAAGCCGGATCTGCTGCGCGCGCCCGAAATACCCGGCTGCGATATCATGACTGCGCGCGCTTTTGACTTCGACGACAGCGAGATCATCGCCTTTGCCGGCAATAATATCAACCTCGCCAGCCATCCCACGCCAGCGCCTGGCGAGGATCTTATAGCCCTGAGCCTGGTACCTGCGGGCAACCGCCTCTTCAGCCGCGAGGCCGGTCAGATGGCTGCGCAATCCGCGCCTTGCCCGGGCGCAGGGAACAAGTTCATCGTGAACGAAATCGAGGGGCATGGCTGGTCCTGCGTCATTCGGGTTTCTGACTGCGCGCAAGGGCCATCTGATAGACATCTCGCCGCGGCACATTCAGAGTTTGCGCGACAAATGCTGCTGCATCCTTAACGCGCATCGTTGCAAGGGCCTGATCCAGCGCCAAGGCGATGGCGTCAGGTCCGGCCTGTTCGGGCGCGCCGCGATCGACAACCAGCACAATCTCGCCTTTTGGATCCTGATCTCCAAGACGTTCCAGCACTTCGGCCAGCGACCCACGCAGGATTTCTTCGTGTCTCTTCGTCAGTTCGCGGCACACGGCAACCGGACGATCCGGCCCGCAGATCGCGATCAGCTCCGCAAGCGTCTTACGGATCCGGCGGGGCGATTCGTACAGGACCAGGGTCGCATCCCCGCGCGTGGCCCCGGTGAGAAACCGCTGCCTCTCGCCTGCAGCGGCCGGCGGAAAGCCCGCGAAGAGGAACCGGTCGGTCGGCAACCCGGCCACCGCCAGAGCGGCCAGGAGCGCCGAGGCCCCGGGGGCGGCCAGCAGCTTTGCCCCCGCCTCCACCGCCGCCCGCGCCAGGCCAAAGCCCGGATCCGAGATCAGTGGTGTCCCCGCTTCCGAGGCATAGGCCACCGATTTCCCCTCGGCGAGAAGCCCGGTGATCCGTGATGCGATGCCTTTCTCGTTATGGTCATGCACCGCGATCAGCGGCCGTCCCTCCAGCGCGATGCCGTGGATCTCCATCAGGTGCCGGAGCGTCCTGGTATCCTCGGCCGCCAGCACATCGGCCCCGGCAAGGATATCCAGCGCCCTGAGCGTGATGTCACGCGCCGCCCCGATCGGAGTGGCGACCATATGCAGACCAGGCTCGACCCGACCGGCGGAGGCCCGCCAGCGGGGAGAATTTTCCGAACTTCCCACCATCTCATTCCTCTGCGCGCGTTTACTTCGATCCCGGAAACAACTAACCTTCGCGCTGTCGTCGCGCCCTTGTTCAGGGCGGTTCCCGCGTGAGGAGACCTGATGTTGTCCGCATTCCCGATGGCCCGCAAGTCCCTGGGCCGGTTCCTTTTTGTCTTCTTCGCGCTCTTTGCTGCCGCCTGCGTTCCGCAAGGCGGTGGCGGCGGCACGCCCGGCAAATCCGACCGTTCAAAGCCGGTACAGGTTGCCTTGCTGGTGCCGGGCGGGTCGGGCCAGGCCAGTGACCAGGTCCTGGCCAACAGCCTGACCAATGCTGCGCGCCTTGCTGCGGCAGATCTTTCGGGCGTCAAAATCGATCTTCGCATCTACCAGACAGGCGGCAACCCGTCGCAGGCTTCTGCCGCCGCGATCCAGGCTGTGGCCGAAGGCGCCGAAATCATCCTTGGCCCGGTCTTCGCGCAGGAGGCCAATGCCGCAGGCGTCGCCATGGCCGGCAAGGGCATCAACGTTCTCGCCTTCTCGAACAATGTCGATATCGCCGGCGGCAATGTCTTTGTGCTGGGCCCGACCTTCGACAATGCTGCCCGCCGCATGGCGACTTATGCGGTCAGACAGGGCCGCAACCGCATCATGATCGTGCATGAAAAGAACAGCGCAGGCGAGGCCGGCAAACGCGCCATCCAGCGTGGTGTCTCGGCCGCAGGCGGAACGGTCGTAGGTGTCTCCGGGTATGATTTCAGCCAGCAAGGCGTGTCGGCTGCTGCACCGGGCATCGTTTCCACCGTGCGTGACACCGGGGCATCGGCCGTATTCCTGACTGCGGATACCGCAGGCGCGCTGCCGCTTTTGAGCCAGCTGTTGCTGGACAATGGCCTCGACCGCAATGCCGCGAAATTCCTTGGCCTGACCCGCTGGGATGTGCCCGCGCAGACGCTGGGCTTGCCGGGCGTGCAGGGGGGCTGGTTCACCCTGCCCGACCCCAATCTTTATGCACAGTTCCAGAATCGCTATCAGGCCTCTTACGGCGCGGCGCCACATCCGATTGCCGGTCTCGCCTATGACGGGATCGCTGCCATCGGCGCGCTGGCGCGGCAGGGCAACGATCTGTCCGCAGGCTCGCTGACGCAGAATGCCGGTTTCGTGGGCGTCTCCGGCATCTTCCGGCTGCGCAGCAATGGCACCAATGAACGCGGCCTCGCCGTCGCCGAAATCCGCAACAATCAGGTGGTCGTGATTGACCCTGCGCCCCGCAGCTTCTCCGGCGCCGGGCTCTGATCCCGCCCCGCGCAAGCGGGCAGGACAGGGTGCCTCCGGAACCGGCCCTGAACCGGACGACAAGGCAGCCGGATTTGTTCCGGCTGTCATTCCGCTTTTGCTGCCCGAAGACGCGATCATCGACACAGAGGCCGTGACGGTCGCGATCCTCGCCGATCTTGCGCCGGAGCTTGACGGAAAGGCCTTGCGCGCCGTTGCGGTCGCGCATCTGGCTGCGGCAAAAACCCGCGCCAATGCCGCCCTGGCCGAGGCATTCCGCGACCATCCGGCCGAGGCAAGACCGCTGATCTCGGCCCAGGCATGGCTGACGGATCAGCTGGTGATCATCGCCTTCACCATCGCGCAAAAGCTGCATCCGGTGGCGATCCCGACCGATGCCGAACGGCTCGCGATCCTCGCGGTCGGCGGTTACGGCCGCGCCGAGATGGCGCCGCATTCCGATATCGACCTTCTGTTCCTGACCCCGATGAAAACCACGCCATGGGCCGAATGCGTGGTTGAATCAATGCTTTACATGCTCTGGGATCTGAAGCTGAAGGTTGGCCATGCGGTCCGCACCATCCGCGATTGCCTCCGCCTTGCGCGCGAAGACATCACGATCCGCACCGCGATGCTCGAGAAACGCTTTATCACCGGTGACAAGGCGCTGGCCGGGGAACTGGCCGAAAAACTCTGGAATGAGGTTTTCCGCAAAACCGGGCCTGAATTCATCGAGGCAAAACTTGCGGAGCGAGCCGAGCGCCACCGCCGCCAGGGCGGGCAGCGCTATGTGCTGGAGCCGAATGTCAAAGAGGGCAAGGGGGGGCTGCGCGACCTCCAGACGCTGTACTGGATCGGCAAATATCTGCACAGGGTGCCGAAAGCGGCGGGGCTGGTGAATGCCGGTCTCTTCACCCGCGAAGAATATGAGACCTTCCGCGCCGCCGAGGATTTCCTCTGGGTGGTGCGCAGCCATCTGCATTACATCACCGGCCGTCCGACCGATCAGCTGACCTTCGATCTCCAGCCCGAGGTGGCGTTGCGCATGGGCTATAAGGATGCCCGTGGCCGGCGCGCGGTCGAGATCTTCATGCAGGATTACTTCCGCCACGCCACCCGCGTCGGCGAGCTGACCCGCATCTTCCTGACCGGGCTGGAGGCACGGCACGCCAAACGCGAGGCCTCGCTGATGGGGCTGTTCAAGCTGACCAAACGCGTCCGTCCGGGCTATCGCCTGGTCCAGGGCCGGATCGACGTGGTGAACCCGGCAGAGTTCCTGAAAGATAAGCTGAACCTTCTGCGCGTTTTTGAGGAAGGGCTGCGGACCGGCTATCTGCTGCACCCGAATGTCATGCGTCTGGTCACCGCGAATCTCGCGCTGATCGATGACGAGATGCGCGAAGACCCCGAAGCGGCACGGATCTTCCTTGATCTGCTGCTGAAACATGGCAACCCGGAACGCTCGCTCCGGCGGATGAACGAGCTCGGCGTGCTTGCCGCGTTCATCCCCGAATTCGAGCCCATCGTCGCGATGATGCAGTTCAACGTCTACCATTCCTACACGGTGGATGAACACACGATCCAATGCATCTCGACCCTGGCGCAGATCGAGCGCGAAGAGCTTATCGAAGAGCTGCCGCTGTCATCGGAAATCCTCAAGACCGGCGTGAGCCGCAAGGTGCTTTATGTCGCGCTTTTGCTGCATGATATCGGCAAGGGCCGACCCGAGGATCATTCGATCCTTGGCGCCCAGATCGCCCGGCGGGTGACGCCGCGTCTTGGGCTGAATGATGAAGAATGCGAGACGGTCGAATGGCTGGTGCGCTGGCACCTCCTGATGTCCGACATGGCGCAGAAACGCGACATCGGCGATCCGCGCACGGTCAGGGATTTTGCCAAAGCGGTAAAGACCCGCAAACGCCTTGACCTGCTGACGGTGCTGACGGTCTGCGATATCCGGGGAGTCGGGCCGAACACCTGGAACAACTGGAAAGCGATGCTGCTGCGTCAGCTCCACCAGGTCACCGCCGAGGCGCTGGAGGCGGGGCTGGAAACCGTCAACCGCGAGAACCGTGCCGATGAGGCGAAGCGGGCCCTGCGTGAGGCCCTGCCCGACTGGGACGCCAAAGACCTGCGCGCCGAGACGCAACGCCATTACCCGCAATACTGGCAGGGGCTTGAAACCTCGACCCAGGCCGTTTTCGCGCGGCTGCTGCTCGGGATCGGCGATGACGAAATCCGCATCGATCTGGAACCGGATCTTTCGCGCGATGCCACCCGCGCCTGTTTCGCGCTGGCCGATCACCCCGGCATCTTCTCGCGACTTGCAGGCGCGCTGGCGCTGGTCGGCGCGAATGTGGTCGATGCCCGCACCTATACGTCGAAAGACGGCTATGCCACGGCGGTGTTCTGGGTTCAGGATGCCGAGGGCCACCCCTATGAGATCTCCCGCCTGCCCCGGCTGCGCGGCATGATCGAAAAGACGCTGCGCGGCCAGGTCGTGGCGCGCGAGGCCCTGAAAGATCGCGACAAGGTGAAACGGCGCGAGCGGGAATTCCGCTTTCCGACCCATATCACCATCGATAACGAAGGCTCGGATATCTACACGATCATCGAGGTCGATACCCGCGACCGCCCGGGTCTGCTTTATGACCTGACCAGGACGCTGGCGAATAACAACATCTCGATCGTTTCGGCGGTGATCGCGACTTACGGCGCCCAGGTGGTCGACACATTCTATGTGAAAGACACGTTCGGGCTGAAACTGCACGAAAAACGGCGCCAGGAAGCGCTGGAAAAAAAGCTGCGCCAGGCGATAAGCGATGGTGCAGAACGGGCGCAGGCCCAGGGCTGAACAACACAGATCGCAGACGCGAGGAGCAGATCCCGAAATGAAACCGATCCGGCTGGTGGCGGGCTTCCTCACCGTAGGCTTCTGGACGCTGATCTCGCGCGTCGCGGGCCTCGTGCGAGATATGTTCATGGCGGCCTATCTTGGCGACGGGCCGGTCAGCCAGGCGCTGGTCGCGGCGCAATCCTTGCCAAACATGTTCCGCCGGTTGTTCGCCGAGGGCGCGTTCAACATGGCCTTCGTGCCGATGTATGCCAAAAAGCTTGAGGCGGGCGAGGATGCCAATGGCTTTGCCCGCGACGCGTTCTGGAGCCTGGCGGCCTTTCTCGCGGTCTTTTCGGCGGTCTGTATCGTGGCGATGCCGGTGCTGGTCTGGATCCTTGCGGCCGGGTTCGAGGTGGATACCCGTTTTGATCTGGCGATCACCTATGGCCGGATCGCCTTCCCCTATATCCTTTTCATCTCGCTGACGGCACTGCTGTCCGGCGTGCTGAATTCCATGGGGCGCTTCCTTGCGACCTCGGCCGTCACCGCGCTTTTGTCGCTGACGATGATCGCCGGCATGATCTTTGCGCGCCGGTTCGGCTGGGATATGGGCGTCACGCTGGCCTGGGCGATTTCGATTTCCGGCGTGTTGCAGCTTGTGGCCGTGTGGCTGGCGCTGAAGCGGCTTGGCTTTTCGCTGCCCTTCCAGCTCCCGAAATGGACGCCCGAGCTGAAGCGCCTTGCCATCATCGCCGCGCCCGCGGCGCTGGCGGGGGGCGTGGTGCAGGTCAATCTCGTCGTTGGCCGCCGGGTGGCGAGCTATACCGATGGCGCCATGACCTGGCTTTACAATGCCGACCGGCTTTATCAGCTGCCGCTGGGCGTGGTGGGGATCGCGATTGGCGTCGTCTTGCTGCCGGAACTGGCGCGGCGGCTGCGGGCCTCGGATGCCGAGGGCGCGCGGTTCAGTTTCTCGCGCGGCGCGGAATTTGCGCTTTTGCTGACCCTGCCCGCCGCTGTGGCGCTGATCGTGATCGCGCGGCCCATCATCGGCGTGATTTTCGAGCGTGGCGCCTATAGCGCCCATGCCGCCGACAATACCGCGCTGGCTCTGGCGATCTACGGCGCGGGCCTGCCGGCCTTCGTGTTGCACAAGGTTCTGCAACCGCAGTTTTACGCCCGCCATGACACGAGGCGTCCGTTCAATTATGCCGTGGTCGCGATGGTGGTGAACCTGGTTGTCGCCGTTGCGTTGATGCCACTGATCGGCTTTCTCGCGGCGGCGATTGCGACCACGGTCTCGGCCTGGATCATGGTGGTCCAGCTCTGGCTTGGCTCGCGCAACATGGGGATCTCGGCCACAATGGATGACCGGTTCCGCAAGCGGCTGCCCCGGATCATCCTGTCCTCACTTCTGATGGGCGCGGTTCTGCTTGGGCTGGTCTGGATCATGGGCGATGCCGTAACCGAAAAAGGCACCCGGACGCCTTTGCTTCTGGTCCTGGTTCTGGCGGGGATGGCGAGCTATTTCCTTGCCGCCACCCTCACCGGCGCCATGAACCTCGCCGATCTGAAATCCTCGCTCAGACGCGGCAAGCGGGCGTGAACCTCAGCGCGCCGCCATGGCGCGCTGATTGATCAGAAGCGATGCGATCACCACCACAACCCCGGCGATCTGCAGCGCCGTGGGCATGATCCGCAGCACGGCCGCATCCAGCACCAGCGCCGTTACCGGCGTCAAAAGGATCAGGGGCATGATCGCGACCGCCCCTACGGCCTCGATCCCCCGGAACCACAACAGGAACGGGATCCCGGTCAGCACGATGGCAAGGATCACAAAGGCCACGATGTTCAGCCCGGTCAGCGGCCCCTGGAAATCGCCGATCAAAAGCGCGACCAGCGTCAGTTCGATACCGCCGATCAGCAATTGCCAGGCGGTGAAAGAGGTGATGCTGATCCCCGGGCTGCCCCAGCGGCTGAGGAGCACGCCCCCGAGCGAGATCGACAGCACACAGCCCAGCATCGCCGCGACCCCGATCCCGTCAATCGACGCGCCGTCCTTCAGCACCACCATCGCCACACCCAAAAGGCCCAGAAGCACCGCGAAGAATTGCAGCCCTGTCGGCCGGCGGTGCAGGATCGCCCAGGCCATCAACAGCACGAGCACGGGCCCAAGCGCCTGAAACACCGCCGCAACCCCGCCCTGGAGCCGCATCGCCCCGATGAAAAACAGTCCGAAGAAAAACCCGACATTCAGCGTGCCGAGGACGATCATCCGGCCCCACCAGCCCGCCTTAGGCAATTCACGGCTCAGAAGAAACAGAAAGCCCGCACCGCCCACGGCCCGCACCGCGCCGGCCATTTCCGGATGCGGCGGCAGCCAGCGCCCGGCCAGCATATAGGTGAAGCCCCAGAGAATGGTGCAGATGGCGGCTCCGGTTTTTGGTCCGATCATGGGTCTTTCCTGCGGCGCTTGTGATGCGCCCCTCTGTCACCCATCTCCGCCACAGGCGCAACCGACCGCCGCGCGCAGCCAGAATGCCCGGGCCGCACCAAGCGCGCTCAGCGGTTGCGCAGCCGTGCGCGAACCCGCCCCCAGCCGCCGGGGCTGACAAGGAAGGACAGCGCGAAACCGGCGGCGAAACCGGCCACTTCGGCGATCCATTCAAAGCCGCCGCCGAACAGCACGCCGAACAGAAGCTGCACAAACAGAAGCATCCCGATCAGCGTGAAGGCGCGATAGCCATTCGAGCCGGTCCCGATCAGCTGCACCCACAAAAGGAAGGTAAAAGCGCCGATCAGCCCGTAAACCCCGGAATAGGCCCCGATCAGCGGGTAATTGTCATAGGGCACCAGGGCGATAAAGGCGAAAGCCCCGGCCCAGCTTGCCCCGTAGAACACGCCCAGGACAGCCCACCAGCGGAAGACCTCGCCGACCATCTTGCCAAGCGCCAGCAACAGGACAACCGCAAACAGCGCGCTGGTCGTGGTCTGATGCACGAAAGGGAAGGCGACAAAGCGCAGCGCCAGTTCGTCCCAGACCCGGTTGGCCCAGAAATATTCAACGACATTGCGCGCCACCGCGTAATCCATCAGGGCGCTCTGGCGCCAGCCAATGCCGCCCGGCCCTCCGATCACCCCGGCCTCGGCGAGACCCAGCACGATCTCGGCCGCGATCATCGGAAGCGCCAGCACCCAGACGACCCAGGGCAGCTGGTTGATCGGGCTGGCATTCGGATCGGTATCATACATGCGGCACGCATCCCCTTCGGGCGCGATGTTGACGCCCCTCCTGCGAAGCCTTACGCCGTGCAGGTCAGTTTTTCCAGACGGAGAGCATCATGTCCTCGCAAGACACCCAGGGTCAGGGCGGCTCCAATCCAGGTTTCACGCCGCGGATCTTTTCCGGCATCCAGCCCTCGGGCGGTATGACGCTGGGGAATTACCTCGGCGCGCTGAAGCGGTTTGCCGAAAAGCAGGATGAGGGGATCGAGACGATCTATTGCGTCGTCGATCTGCATGCGATCACCGTCTGGCAGGATCCCGAAAAGCTGCGCCACCAGACACGCGAGATCACGGCGGCCTATCTGGCCAGCGGCATCGACCCGGCGCGCTCGATCATCTTCAACCAGAGCCAGGTGACGGGACATGCCGAGCTGGCCTGGATCTTCAACTGCGTCGCCCGCATCGGCTGGATGTATCGGATGACACAGTTCAAAGATAAAACGGCGGGCAAGAATGCCGAAAATTCCTCGCTGGGCCTCCTGGCCTATCCGTCCCTGATGGCGGCGGATATCCTGCTTTATCAAGCGACCGGCGTGCCGGTGGGCGAAGATCAGAAACAGCATCTCGAGCTGACCCGCGACATTGCCGCGAAGTTCAACCATGATTACGGCGTCAATTTCTTCCCGATCACCGAACCGCTGATCGAAGGCTCGGCCACCCGCGTGATGTCTTTGCGCGACGGCACGAAAAAGATGTCGAAATCCGACCCGTCAGATGCCAGCCGGATCAACCTCACCGATGATGCCGACACGATCGCGAAGAAGATCCGCAAGGCGACCACCGATCCGAATCCGCTGCCCGAGACCGTTGAGGGCCTGAAGGACCGGCCCGAGGCGAAGAACCTCGTGAATATCTTCGCAGCCCTGGCCGGGGTCAGCGCCGAAGCGGTGATCCAGGAATTCGCCGGCGCGCAATTCGGCACCTTCAAGCCGCGCCTCGCCGATCTGGCGGTGGCAAAGCTTTCGCCGATCACCGAGGCGATGAACCGCTATATGCAGGACCCGGCCGGGATCGACCGCATCCTTGGCGAAGGCGCTGACCGCGCCGATGCCATAGCCAGCCCGATCCTTGCCAGGACGAAAGAGATTGTCGGCATGATTGGCTCTCGCGGCAGGTGACTGGCCGCAGGGCCACACTGTCACACGCCTGAATCGACGCGCTGGCAGGATCCGAGTCGCTTCGGGAGGTCCTGTCCCCCCTTTGCCGGTGTGGCATCCCCTGCCCCTCCGGCCCCCCCCGATGACCTGGCCCCCGTGCACTCTGCGCGGGGGTCATTTTCTGGCCGCGGGCGCCTTTGCCATTTACACCGCGCCCGCCGGTCATCATGATAAGGGCGTTGTAACAACACGCCGCGCCTCAGCGGCTATCTCCCATGAAAATGACAGGTTTTGACCGGCTGGCAGGCGAAGTCTGTGCCAAATGCGGTTTCTGCGGCTCTGGCCATACCGGGGTCTTCGTGCATTTTACCGATTTTCTTCCGGAAACCGGCCCGGTCACAGCCGAAGACTTCACCGACTGGCTGCTGATCGCCGATGGTTATGATCCGAAAAGGCATGCAGAGGTCTTTGAGCAGTTCGGAGCCATTTTTCGTCCCATCTTCACAAAGCATATGGGCGCAGACTGTGTGGATGCCAGCTTGCTCTATTATTCTCAGGGCAGCAGCGATGGTCCCTTTCATCCCCGCCGCTGGGCCAAAACGCAGCCCGGGCCGGAAAGCTGACCCGGATTGCAGTTTGCCCCGCCCGGATTGCAATTTCCTGTGGAAAGCCCGGTTTTCCACAGGGTCCTCCACAACAAACTGCTTTACATGATTCGCGGAACGAATCAGGATAAATCAATATCTGGTGGGAGCTGTGGATAAATCCGCATAACCTTGCAGGTTCCCCAGCTTCTGGTGGTTATCCACAGGGCAGAAGCGTCATGATGAGGCCGGGCATGTCACTTTCCGAAGATTATCTGCTCTCGGATGAGATCCACCCCATCGACATCGTCGAGACGCTGGCCGCCAGTAATTCCTGGGAATTCGACCGTGTCACCGATGACCAGATCGCCATGGCGGTCGAGGGCCTGTGGCGCACCTATTCGCTGACCCTCGCCTGGTCCGACCAGGACGAGACCCTGCGCCTGATCTGTACCTTCGAGATGGAGCCCCCCGAGGGCCGCATGGCCGAGCTTTACGAGCTGATCAACCGTTGCAATGACACGGTCTGGACCGGCGGTTTCACCTGGTGGGATGATCAAAGACTGATGGTCTGGCGCTATGGCCTCTGCCTTGCCGGCGGCCAGATGGCCGGGCCGGAACAGATCGACAAACTGATTTCCTCGGCGGTGCTGGCGGCGGAACGGTTTTACCCGGCCTTCCAGCTGACTCTTTGGGGGGACCGCGCGCCGGTCGATGCGATGAAAGTCGCCATTGCAGAGGCTTACGGCCGCGCCTAACCTCGCCGCCCGAACGGGCGGAAAGGCAGGACCATGTCAGCTGATATCAAAATCGAACACGGGCTTTTGCTGCTTGGTTGCGGCAAAATGGGATCGGCGCTGCTCAGGGGCTGGCTGGATTTCGGCGTGCCTGCCAGCAATGTCTGGGTGATCGAGCCGCATCCCTCGGACTGGCTACAAGCAACCGGGGTACATCTGAATAAAGGCGTGCCGGACCGCGCGGAAATCGCCATTCTTGCCGTGAAACCGCAGATGATGGGTGCCGCGCTCCCGGGGCTGACCGCGCTTGGGAATGGCGAAACGCTGTTCATCTCAATCGCCGCCGGGACGACGATTGCCACGCTGGAACAGGTGCTTGGGGCCAGGACACCGATCGTCCGGGTGATGCCGAACACCCCGGCGATGGTCGGGCGTGGCATTTCGGGCCTTGTCGGCAATGCCCATGCCTCTGCTGCGCAGATCGCGCAATCACGGCTGTTGATGCAGGCCGTCGGCGAGGTGGTCGAGCTGGAGAACGAGGCACAGATCGATGCAGTGACGGCCGTTTCCGGCTCTGGCCCGGCCTATGTCTTCCATCTGATCGAGGCGCTGGCTGCCGCCGGTGAAGCTGAAGGCCTTTCCCCCGGGGTCGCGATGAAACTGGCGCGGGCGACCGTCACCGGCTCGGGCGAGCTGGCCTATCGGTCGGAAGACAGCGCCGAACAGCTGCGGATCAATGTGACCTCGCCCGGCGGCACCACCGCCGCCGCCCTTGCAGTGCTGATGGAAACGGAGACCGGTTTCCCGGCGCTTCTGAGGCGGGCGGTGAAAGCAGCGGCAGACCGCGGCCGGGAATTGGGCAAATGAGCACGGAAATGACAGATCAGATCAGCTATGACGACTTCGCGAAGGTCGATATCCGGGTGGGCCGGATCATCGAGGCCGAGCCCTTCCCCGAGGCGCGCAAACCCGCTTTCAAACTGCGCATCGATTTCGGGCCTGAGATTGGGGTGAAACGGTCCTCCGCCCAGATCACCAGACACTACACGCTTGAGGGGCTTATTGGTCGCCAGGTGCTGGCGGTGGTGAATTTCCCGCCGCGCCAGATCGGGCCGGTGCGCTCTGAAGTGCTGGTGCTGGGCGTGCCGGATGAGGCGGGAGAGGTGGTGCTGCTGACCCCCGGCCATGAGGTTCCGCTGGCCGGGAAAATGTTCTGACAAACCGCTTGCCCCTCTAGTGACTAGAGGGATTAGAACTGATTCGATGATAAAAGGCCGCTGCCGGTTCCCGCCGGGCCAGCGGTCGGAGGATCGGTGATGCAAGAGACGAACAGACGTGAATGGCAGGTCGGGGGCATGGATTGTGCCTCCTGCACGGTGAAGGTGACGAAGGCGGTCGAAAAGCTGCCCGGCGTTGGCGATGTCCGCGTCGCGCTGATGAGCGAGCGGCTTTCGGCAACGCTGAGCGAGGGTGGTGCCAGCCCCGAAGAGGTCGAAGCGGTTGTGCGCCGCCTTGGCTATGAGATCAGCGTCGGCAAGGGTGGCCCGACGACGGCGCGGCGTGATCACGCGGATCATGACCACGATCACGGCGGGGCGGGAGAAGACCCCGGTCATAGCGCTCCAGATCATGGCGCCCCGGGACATGTTCATTCGCATGACGATCCGGCAGATCGCGGCAAGGCCTGGTATGCGACGGCCAAAGGGCGGCTGGTGATCTTTACCGGCATCCTGCTGGCGCTGGCCTGGATTTTCGAGCTGCTGACCAGTGCCGAATATGGCTATTGGGCCTTCCTCGCCGCCTGTGTGATCGGCGTCGCCCCGGTCGCGAAACGCGCTTTCGAAGCGTTGCGGATGGGTCAGCCCTTCACGATTGAAAGCCTGATGACCATTGCCGCCATCGGCGCGCTGTTCATCGGCGCGGCGGAAGAGGCGGCACTGGTTGTCTTCCTCTTCGCAGTGGGCGAGGTGCTTGAAGGCGTTGCTGCGAACAAGGCGCGTGACGGCATCCGCGCGCTGGCGAACCTCGCGCCGAAAACCGCCTTGCTGGAAGAGGGCGGCACGACGCGCGAGGTCCCGGTCTCGGCGCTTGCCATCGGGCAGACGGTCCTCGTGCGCCCCGGCGACCGCATCCCGGCAGATGGCACGATCCTTGAAGGGTCCAGCGGCATTGATGAAAGCCCCGTCACCGGCGAGAGCATTCCTGTCAGCAAAGGCCCCGAAGACGCGGTTTTCGCAGGCTCGATCAATACCGAAGCCGTGCTGCGCATCTCCGTCAGCCGCGAGGCCTCGGACAATACCATCGCCCGCATCATCCGCCTCGTCGAAGAGGCGGAAGAGGCGCGGGCCCCGACCGAGCGCTTCATTGACCGCTTCTCGCGGCTTTACATGCCGGCCATTGTCGGGCTGTCGGCGCTGGTGATCCTGATACCACCGCTTGTGGGCGGCGGTGACTGGGATACCTGGATCTATCGCGGCCTTGCGCTTTTGCTGATCGGCTGCCCCTGCGCGCTGGTGATCTCGGTGCCCGCCTCCATCGCCTCGGCGCTCTCGGCCGGCGCGAAAAAGGGTCTGCTGCTGAAAGGTGGTGCGGTGATCGAAGCCGCCGCCACCACGCGCCGCATCGCCTTTGACAAGACCGGCACGCTGACGCATGGCAAGCCCGTCGTGACCGATCTGGTGCCGGCGCCTGGGGCGACCGAGGCCGAACTTCTCGCGGTTGCAGGCGCCGTCGAGACCGGCTCGTCCCACCCGCTGGCCCGGGCGGTGCTGGACCGTATCGCGGCAGCTGGCATTACCGCCCTGCCCGCACGCGAAGCCCGGGCGATCATCGGCAAGGGCGTCGAGGCGCTGGTCGCAACGCCCGGGGGCGAGGTCAGGGCCTGGGTCTCATCCCCGCACCACGCGCATGCGAGTGGTGGCATCGACGCCGCGCTGAACACCCGCGCCGGCACGCTGGAATCCGAAGGCAAGACCGTGGTTGCGGTCTATGACGAGACGCGGGCCCTCGGCCTGATCGCCATGCGCGACGAGCCCCGCAGCGACGCTGCCGAAGCGATGCGGCAATTGCAGGCGATGGGGATCGGCGCGACCATCCTCACCGGCGACAATCCCCGCACCGCTGCCGCCATCGCCGGCGGCCTCGGGATGGAGTTCCGCGCCCAGATGATGCCCGAAGACAAGCTTGCGGTGATCCGCGAGATGGGGGCGGAGGGCGGCGTCATGATGATCGGCGACGGCATCAATGACGCACCGGCGCTGAAACAGGCAGGCGTGGGCGTCGCTATGGGCTCGGGCACCGATGTGGCTCTGGAGACGGCGGATGCCGCGATCCTGCGCGACCGGGTCTCGGACGTGCCGGCGCTGATCCGGCTGTCGCGCGCGACCATGGCGAATATCCGGCAGAACATCACCCTGGCCCTGGGGCTGAAGGCGGTGTTCCTGGTGACCTCGGTGCTGGGGATCACCGGGCTCTGGATCGCCATCCTCGCCGATACCGGCGCAACTGTGCTGGTGACGCTGAACGCGCTGCGGCTCCTGGCCTATGATCCGGGGCGCGAGGGCTGAGCTGGCAACGCCGCCTGCTTAAAGCCGGCGCGGTCGCGCCAGAGCGCCACGCGGGGGGTCCGGGGGGGCTTAACCCCCCGGCCTTGCCAGGGAAACCACCTTCACCCGCGCGCAAGCCGCGCCAGCCAGGCCCGACCCAATCGTGCGGTTCCTGCGGCGAAATGCGGCGCCATAGCCTGGGGCTCCGGCGCTTCGATATGACTGCCGATCCAGGCCAGAAGCGCCATCCGCCTGAGCATGACAAATGTGTCGATCTCGCGCTCCTCCTCTTCCGACAAGGGCGCGATGTCGCGATACCCCTCCACCCAGGCCGCGCGCAAAGCCGGAACCTGCGGGTGATCCTCCATAAAGCTCACCGCCGCCGCAAAGTCGTAAAGATACCAGCCGAGCCCGGAATCGTCGAAATCAATCAACACGGTACGTGACCCGTCGATCAGCAGATTGGTCAGCCGCATATCGCCATGGATCAGCCCATAGCGCGCCTGCCCCTTGCCCCAGGCCGCCAGCCGCTGGCAGACCATCTGCTCTGCCTCCTCCAGCACATCGCGAATCTCAGGCGTGACATTCGGGCCTGCGCGCCAGTCTCCCCAGGTGGCGCCCTCGCCGAACACTGCTGCCTCATCCCAGACCAGCCGCTCCAGCGGTTGCGCCGATTGCCAGCCCCGCGCATGGATATGGGTTCTGGCCGCAAGCGCCCCGAGGCTGCGAAACGGCGCCACCAGATCATCATCCGGCCCCGGCTGTCGGCCCGGCGCGAATTCGAACATCACCATGTAGCGCCCGCCCGGCTGGCCCGGCGCAGAGCCCGGCACCTGCGCCTCCTGCACCAGTGCGCCATTCACCCCGGCAATCACGGCGGGCGTATCTATCCCGGCGTCGCGCGCCAGCGCCTGGCTCCAGTCCAGTTCCTGGCATATGCCGGTCCGCGTGTGATAGCCTGGCCGATGCACCCGCAGCACCGCACGAAACACCCCCGCCTCCACCAGCCAGGTCAGGTTTTCAGCGATGTTCAGGAGGCTCACTTCCGCTCCAGCCGGCACCGGCCAGAGCGGCAAAGCCGCTTCCACCATCTGGCGGATCACCACCAGCTCGTCTTCCAGCGCCATATTGGTCCTGGCCAAAACCCGTATCCCCCTGCGCGGTCCCACCGTCTCATGCGGCTCTCACGACTCACAGGTTTCGCCGCATGGGCAGCACTCTTCAAGCGCGAATCCCCGGGGCCCATGTGGTTTCCGCCGCGCGCGCGCCGCCTCACCTCGGGCAAAGCCATACCCCACCGCCCTCGCCCGACCGGCACCTCGCTGCGTGCTGGCTGAGAGTGCCCCCAGCTCAGACCGGCCAGAAAATCGCGGCGCCGCAGCTGGTCGGCATTGGTGCCAAAGCCCAAGGACGCGGGATGCACATGGGGAAACCATGAGACAAGTGGTCTCAGCTGATAAGACCTGCCCCTGCCCGCTGCCTGAGGAAGACCTGGAAAAGCCACAGCGGTGCGGGCTCCTGCTGATCTGGCCGGACAGGGACATGGTGCGGGTCGCGCCAGAGCCCGGAGCCAATGGCCGACCGGCGTTATTCAGCGCGGAGGACGATCACAAAACCGTCCGGGCGACTGTTTTCCTGACGACAGCTTGCCAGTTTGGTTTGATGGTGAAGCTTCTGTTCGGGTTGCCATTTCGACAGATCAAGCCAAGGTCCGCCACGGGTTCGGGGCCCCCTGGCGCGGCGGCGGGCTGACGCGTATTCTCTCGATGGCCTGCCCTGCCGCGCGCACCCGCTGCGAGACCCTCAAAGCCACACAGCGCCCGGGACGACTTCGTCGGACTTACTCGGTGCGACTGGCGCCATGCGTCTTTGGCGCCATGTGTCTTTCTCGACCAGGAAAACCCGGTCCGGATATCACGCCCGAAGCAGGATCCGAGTTGCATCAGGTCAGCGGGGAAAGGGGCATGTCCGGCTGGTGGCCGACATCTGCAAAAACGCCCAAAGACCATCCCGATAAGCAGGGCCGCAATCACCGGCCTTCACAGACTTCCGGTCAGGTGGCGGATCGCACAAAACGTCGCCACCCCGACCGGCATGACGCAAATCGTCGTGACAGGCGAGCGCTTCGACAGCCGCGCATTGCCGCAAATGCCGGCCATGCACCCGCTGAGGAGAATCCAGGGCCAGGACGCCAGCCTGTCAAACCCGCAACCAGACCCACAATGCCTAACGCAAAGGTGAAGCCCATTGCCGCCAGCACCGCGCCCGTCACACCCTCCCGCGACGATCCCCCCTGCCCCGGGGATCCGCTTGTGCAACGTCATCAGATGGATCATCGCAAGCCCGATCAGCCCACTACCCGTAAGGCTCGCCCAAAGGCGGAAGCCGGGCTTGCCGGCCTGCCGTCTTTGTCGGGCATGGCGGTCACTCCCAGACGGTTTTGAACAGATCGAGCGGTATTTTCAGATAGCGCGTGCCATTGGCCTCACGCTCCGGCAGGCGGCCTGCATTGGTGTTCACCTGAAGCGCATGCAGGATCAGTTTCGGCATCGGCAGGGTCGCATCGCGCGCCTCGCGAACCGCGACGAAAGCGGCCTCGCCAGGGTATTTCGAGAGATGGATATTCATTGCCCGCTGTTCGGCGACGGTGGATTCCCAGGCCGCCTCGCGCCCGCCCTGGCGGTAATCATGGCCGGTGAAAAGCCGTGTCGCATCGGGAAGTGCCAGGATCTCCTGGATCGAATGCCACAGAACCCTCGCGCTGCCGCCGGGGAAATCGGCCCGCGCCGTGCCGGTATCGGGCATGAAAACCGTGTCATGGATGAAAGCCGCATCGCCGATCACATAGCTGACCGACGCCATTGTGTGACCGGGCGAGAACATCACCCTGGCCGGGATTTCCCCGACCATGAATGTGTCGCCCTCGTCATAAAGCCTGTCCCATTGCGATCCGTCTGCGGCCAGATCGCGGTTGTAAAACCCGTTCCACAGCGCCTGAACCTTTGTCACCTTCGCCCCGATCGCAATGGGCGCGCCGGTCTGTCGTTTCAGGTAATCCGCGGCCGAGAAATGGTCGGCATGGGGATGGGTGTCGAGGATCTGGTCAAGCCGGTATCCCCGCTCTGCGACAAAGGCCAGCAGGCGGTCGGCCTCGATTGTGGCGGTCGCGCCCGACTTCTCGTCATAATCCAGCACCGGGTCGATGATGACACAGGCCTTTGTAGCGGGGTCTGCCACCACATATTGAACCGATCCGGTGCGGGCTTCGTAAAAGCCGGTGACCTCAGGACGGGGTATCATAGCTGCCTCTTCATTCCGGACAAGTACAGGCAGCCTGTCGGCTCAGGCAGAAACATATGTTTTTCCGCAGACAGGAAGTCACGGAAGGGAACAATATTCTACCCGATCAGCTCATACAGGACGCTCTTCCTTTCAGATACAGGAAATCCGGGATCAGATCACGCGATCATTGCCGCCTCAGACAGGAATCTGCGCGCCGGTGGGTCGGGAACAACTGTCATCCACCAGGGCGGCACCGCGCATGCCAAATCCGGGTTTCCGGTCCGGGCTACATGGCTGCGCTACCCCTCGGACAAGCGCGCCCGCCCCGCCGCACGGGACACAAAGCCGCCCAGCCTTGCGACCCCCAGCGGATCGGGGTTGGATCGTGCCTCGGTCAGGGTCGCGAGATTTGCCACGATCCGGGCCTCGGCGGCGCCACAGATCGCAATCATCTGGTCAAAGCTTTGCCGCGCCATCTGGCCCCAGGTGAACACGCCAGGTGGTTCAAGGAGAATCGCGTCAAACCCCGCTATTCCCAAACCGGCCAGCGCTCGCGGATCTGGCGCGCAAGGTCAAAGCCCGATTTAACACTGGGCAGGATCAACGCCCTTGCGCCGCAGGCCTTCTGCGGCGGCGCCAGTTCCAGCCCGGTAAAACCCTTCTCGCCGATCTGTCCCAGGTCGGAACCATAGGCCTTGCGCCAGATCGCCGGCAGCACCGCATAGATCGCGTGCCTCGCCTCCCCATCGGCTATTGCCGCACCATGCAGCACGAGACCCGGATCCTGCCCGAGGTGACGCCTACCACCAGCGTCACTTATGCGGTGCCGGTGCTCGCCCGGGCTGCGGGGGGGTGCCTGATATCGACCTGATCTCGATCGTCGGACGCTGTCACGTCGATATCATCCTGTCGACGACGATCCTGGGCATGGCGATAACTAGCCCCGACGAGCTGGTGATGCGCCCGAAACGGACGATGATGAAATGACATTCCTGCTGGCGGATGCGTCGAAATTCGGCTTTGCCGCGCTGAACTATGTGACTGATCTGACCGAATTCGACCTGATCCTGGTGGCGCGAAACGTGCCGAAGGCCAGCCTTCATCGACAGCGCGACGGCGGGGCAAATGTCGGGCTGGTCTGACAGGCCTTTATCCCGCCAAAGCGCTTGATCCCGAAGCACTTGCCAGGTGTTATTGCGCTGTCCGGAACGGAGAGCGCGATGCAAGACAAACTGATCCCGACCCATTTGCCTGCCGCCCTGCTATGCGGCCTCCTCCTGTCAGCGCCCCTCGCGACCCATGCGGCTGAGATTTCGCTCATTGACCCCGCCTTGCGCGATGCGGCGGGGCTGGTATCGGGCAGCTGCAGCCTCCGCCTGAAAGGCGGGATCGAACCAGGGGATGCCGGCCGGCTTGAGGCCATTCTCGAAGATGACAGCATCGAGCGCGGACGCCCGACCAGTCTGATGTCCGGGACCGGGGCCGAGGGCCAGGTGCTTTGCCTCAACAGCGCCGGAGGCGATGCCTCTGAGGCGCTGGCACTGGCAAAGGTGATCCGCGACAGCGCGCTTACGACCGTGGTACCGGATGGCGCGGAGTGTTTCGGCGCCTGCGCAGTGGCGTTCATGGCCGGGTCAGTTGCCTCCTCGAATTCGGGGGGCGGCGCGCGGATGCCAATGCGGGCGCTCCATACCGGGGGAAGGCTGGGCTTTCTGGCGCCCGATTTGCCCGATGGCAATGCCGTGCTGGACTATATGGCCGGGCTGACCGACCTGTTTTCCGGCATCGACAGCTATACGCCCACCGCCCGGTTCCATCCGCAGCTCATGGTCGGGATGCTCTCGCATCGTGATCCGGCCCATCCCTATATGATCGACACCACCGGCAAGGCCGGGCTCTATGACATCCGCCTTGCCGGCGTGCCGCCCATCGAGACCGATGAGGCCACCTGGATGCGCGCCTGCAACAATCTCTCGCTCCAGGCCAGGGGCTGGCAGGACGCGACTGATCCGGATCTGAGTTCCTGGGCCTGGCAGGTCAATCTGCCCGAAGAGGGCTATGAGCCCGAAGCCCGCCTGCCCCCCGCGACCTGGGACCTGCGGGTCGGTGGCGCGGATGAGACAGCGCCGCCCTTCTTCCGTGAAGTTCTGTCGCGGCATCACCAATGCCTGTTCTACCATGATGCCCCGGCCACGCCGCCCTATACCGCCTGGTTTGAACGGGTGAGCGAAGATTCGGTACCGCAGTACCGGCTGTTCGATCTCTGGCAGACGCTGCCGCATTACACGCCGCTGGCCGAATTGCGCACTATGGCACGGGTGGAGCCCGCCGATTTCCGCACGCTTTACGCCAATCCGCCGGTGGACGCGCCCCATCCTGACCTGCCCGGGGTCGAGGCTTTCGCGCCCGGGCACTCGGTGCTCCTGGAAAGCGAAGAGGGACGTATTGCCTATTGGCTTGGCGAAAATGGCGCCGGCAGGGCCTATGCCTCAGGCGCGCCCGCCGCCGGTTTCCGCTACCGGATTGAGGCGGATCAGTTTTGTGTGACCCGCGAGGCGGCGGCCGAAACCTGTGGCCGGATCGTCAGCGCTGAGGATGGCGGGGCGCTTCTGAGAACCGCGACAGAGGATCTTACGATCCTCTGGATGCGGCCCGGCGATATCGGCCCGCTGCCGGCAAACTGACAGCCAGGCGTCGCGCTTTTCACGACCATCGCAGGTTCAGGGAAAAACCCAGGGGCAGTCACGCCCCCGGGGCAGACTTACGGAGCCGGTGCGTCAGGCGGGGTCACCTCTGCCGGAGCATCCGGTGCCGCAGCTGGCATGTCTTGCCCCTGGCCGGATTTGTCACGTTTAAAACCGGCCCCGCCTTTTTCGCGATCTTTGCCCCGATCCTTGCCATGGGCTTTATGGTGCTCACCGCCCCGGCCCTTTGCATGATCGCGGTCTTTGCCGGGGCCCGCCGCCGGGGTCGCGGCCAGCTTTTCGGCCAGCGGCGTGATCGCCTCGACACAGGCGGCAATTGCGGTCTCGCCACATTGTACGCTGATGGTCCGCCCGGCCCCGAAATCGAGCCGGATCATCGGAGCCCGCGCAAAGCGCGCGCCGTGACCGGAGCCGGGGCCGGCCCCCTGGTCAGCATTTTGCGCCGGGGCCGGCCCTGTAGCCTCCTGGGAAAACGCGCTCAGCGGCATCAGGGCAAGGGCACCGGCCAGCGCGGCCGGAAGAAGCTTAAGTCCTGCCATGGGAGATACTCCTTTTCATGGTCTGTTCGTTCTGGATCACGACTGTTCCACGCCCCGCCCAAGGGTTTCCGTCGGCAAGGCTCCTGCGGGGCGGGAAGCGCCAGGCGGCGATCCGCCGGGCTCCGACGGCAACGCCCCGATCTGCTCCGCAGGTGTGGCGCGCCGCGCGACTTGACGCATGGCCTCTGACCAGGTCATTGCAGGATCATGTCGGACGAGATCGTTGAGCAGCCCGAGGAAAAGAAGCCGGTGGTCCGAAAACCACGGAAAAAACCCGCAGCGGGCGCGACGGGCGCTAAAAGCACGCGGCGGCGCGGGGCGTTTGCGCAGCTCCGGCGTTGGGCGCTGCGGGCGGTTCTTGGGGTCGTAGGCTTCTTCCTTGTGCTGATCATTCTGTTCAGCTTCCTGCCGCCGCCGATCAATATCTATCAGATGCAGGAAAAATGGCGGCTTGGCGCGATTGACCGGCAATGGGTGTCCTGGGACGAGATCGCGCCGGTCATGGGCCGTGCGGCCGTGGCGGCAGAAGATGCGAATTTCTGCAACCACTGGGGCTTTGACATGACCGCGATCCGGGACGCGATCAATTCGGGATCGAACCGGGGCGCGTCCACCATCACGCAGCAGGTGGCGAAGAATGTCTTCCTCTGGCATGACCGCTCATACGCCCGCAAAGCCGCCGAAGCCGCGCTCACCCCGGTGATCGAGCTTTTCTGGTCGAAAGAGCGCATCCTCGAAGTCTATCTGAACGTGGCCGAATTCGACGAAGGCGTGTTCGGGGTCCAGGCGGCGGCGCGGCATTATTTCGGGGTCGATGCGAAAAACCTGTCAGCCTTGCAGGCGGCACGGCTGGCAGCGGTGCTGCCGGATCCGAAAGGCCGCTCGGCCTCGAAACCCTCGGCTTTTGTGCGCAAAAGGACCGCCTCGATCATGTCAGGCGCCGATACGATCCGCGCCGATGGCCGCGCCGGCTGTTTTCAGTAGCGCGCTTTTGCCGCTCTGACCGGTGCCGGGATTGATCGCCAGGCCCGCAGGGTCTAGGACAGGGGGAGTTTGCGGGCAGTAACCAGATGAACCGTCTTTATCACGTCCCCCTTTCCCCCTTTTGTCGCAAGGTGCGGCTGACCTTGGCCGAGAAGAAAATCGAGGTCGAGCTGGTCGAGGAGCGCTATTGGGAACAGGGCCAGGATTTCCTGCGGCGCAATCCGGCGGGGAAAGTGCCGATTCTGCGGCTGAACGGGCGGCTGCTGAGTGAGAGCCAGGCGATTTGCGAATATATCGACGAGACGGTTCTGGTGCCGCCGCTGGTGCCGAGGGATCCCGAACTGCGCTATGAGATGCGCAGGCTCTGTACCTGGTTTGACGACAAGTTCCATCACGAAGTGACGTCCAAGCTGCTTTACGAGCGGGTGAACAAGAAGCTGACGAAAGAGGGCTATCCGGATTCGAAGAATGTGAAATCCGGGTCGAGCAAGATCAAGTATCACCTTGATTATATGGCCTGGCTGCTGGACCGGCGGTCCTGGCTGGCCGGAGATGTGATGACGCTGGCGGATCTGACGGCGGCGGCGCATCTGTCGAGCCTTGACTATATCTCCGATGTCGACTGGCACCGGCATGAGGTGGTCAAGGACTGGTACGCCAAGATCAAGTCGCGCCCGTCCTTCCGGACGCTGCTGGCGGATCAGGTGCCGGGTTTCCCGCCGCCCCGGCAATATACCGATCTGGATTTCTGAAGCTGGCCGGGTGGGGCCAGCCCCCACCCCCCGGAGTATTTGAGCCAGGATGAAAAGCAACCATCCCCTCCCGTTGAAGGAGCGGCTGCGGGAGCGGGCGCTGTCAGAGGGATTCTCGAAAATGGGGATCTGCGCGCCGGATGCGGTGCCGGGAACGGCGGCGCGGCTGAGGGAGTTTCTGGAAGCCGGGCGGCATGGGTCGATGGGCTGGATGGCGGAGCGCGAGCACTGGCGGGGCGCGCCGGGGGCGCTCTGGCCGGAAGCGCGATCGGTGATCATGCTGGCGGAGGTTTACACGCCGGAAGAAGACCCGCGCACTGTGCTGTCACAACGCGACCGTGCGGCGGTCTCGGTCTATGCCCAGGGCAAGGATTATCATGATCTTGTGAAGCGGCGGCTGAAACGGCTGGGGCGCTGGCTGCTGGACCAGACGGCGGGCGAGGAGATCAAGGTTTTCGTCGATACCGCGCCGGTGATGGAGAAGCCTCTGGCCGAGGCGGCCGGCCTCGGCTGGCAAGGGAAACACACGAACCTGCTCAGCCGCGATCTGGGGAACTGGTTCTTTCTCGGCTCGATCTTCACCACGCTTGATCTGCCGAAAGATGCCGCTGAGATTTCGCATTGCGGCTCCTGCCGGGCCTGTCTGACCGCCTGCCCTACCGATGCCTTTCCCGCGCCCTATCAGCTGGATGCGCGGCGCTGCATTTCCTATCTGACCATCGAGCATAAGGGTCCGGTGGACGAAGACTTGCGCGCCCGGATGGGCAACCGGATCTATGGCTGCGATGATTGTCTTGCCGCCTGCCCCTGGAACAAATTCGCGCAGCAGGCGAAAGAGATCGGCTATCAGCCGAAGGTCGGGGCGCCGGAACTCGCCGAGCTTGCGACGCTGGATGATGCCGGATTTCGCGCGCGCTTTGCCGGCAGCCCGATCAAGCGGATCGGCCGCGACCGTTTCATCCGCAACGTGCTTTACGCCATCGGCAACTCGGCAGATGCTGGCCTCGCCAGCGCCGCCGGGGCGCTGTGTGCGGACCCGGATCCGGTCGTTGCCGATGCGGCGAGATGGGCTCTGAACCGGCTGACCAATGCCGGGGCCGGCCGCTGAACAGGCCGGATCCGGCCGGGCCGGGTGATGCTGCCGGAAAACTCCTGATTGCAGGCTTGGGATATAAGGCGGCCTGTGCCAGACTGCCCGCAGTGACGCAGCACATGTGAGGAGGACGTTATGAGCAGGCATCTCGCCGACAAACGCACAGCCACCACCGGCGCGAGGGTCAAGGCCTTTCTGAGCATCGCCCGCAGCAAGGGCGAAACCGGACGCGACACATTCCACAAGCCGCGCGAGGGCGCCGGCCCCGCCCGGATGCAGCAATTCCTGCGGATCGCACGCGGCCGCACAGTCTGAGCCCCATCCGGATGACCAGGCGCCCGGATGCCCCGGACCGGCTATAAGCACCGGGCCATTTCAAAGGAGTGACCATGTCTGTCGACGTGAAATATAAGACTTCGGCCAAAGCCACGGGCGGTGGCCGCAACGGGGTGGCCGGGCTCGACAATGGCCAGCTCACCGTGACCATGGCCAGCCCGAAAGAACTGGGCGGATCGGGTCTCGGGCATAATCCCGAAGAGCTGTTCGCCACCGGCTATGCCGCCTGCTATCTGGGTGCGATGCGCTTTGCAGCCGGGTCCGAAAAGCTGGGCACGGTGCCGGATACGGCAACCGTGAAGGCAGAGGTCGGGATTGGACCGCGTTCGGACGGGGGATTTGGCCTGAAGGTGACGCTGACGGTCAGCCTGCCAGGGGTGGAGCGCGACGTGGCCGAAAAGATCGTCGAGCGCGGGCATTTCATCTGCCCCTATTCCAACGCGACCCGGGGCAATATCGAGGTCGAAACCGTTCTGGCCTGAGCCGGTCGGAACGGATCGGGCCGGATCCGGCTTGACGATGACAGCATCTGCACCTATCTGGGCGGCAGGGTTCCGGTCCCTGCCGCCTGCAGGCTTTTCGCCACGGTGAAACCGGAAAGACCGATCCGCCGCTTCTGTTTCAGGCCGGGTTCGATGGCAATGCAGGCTCCATCCCAGATCTCCCGGCGCTCTGAATAAGGATGCCAAGGCAGATGGAACACAGAGTTTCTGCAATACCAGGCCTCGAAGAGGCAAAGACGCAGGCGAAAGCCCTGCGCAGTGAACTGGCCCGCCAGGGTCAGGAGATCAGCCATTCCGCCGCGCTGGAACTGGTGGCAAAGGCCCATGGCTTTCACGACTGGAACACGCTTCATGCAAGGGCCGGCAACCGGCCACAGCCGCCGGTGCGACTGGGAGACATCACTGCCGGGCGCTATCTGGGTCAGGACTTCCTCGCCGAGGTGATCGGGGTCACGGCGCTGTCCGAGGGCCGCTATGAGGTCGAATTGCAGCTGGATCAGGCAGTCGATGTGGTGACATTCGACAGTTTCTCGAATTTCCGCAGCCGGATCCGCAAAGTGGTCGATGCCTCGGGGCGATCATTTGACCGCACCTCGGACGGAACGCCGCATCTGGTCCTGAGCATGCCATAACTTCGACAGCCTCGGATTGCAGAACGCAGCTCGGGGCGGCAGCTTCACGCGCCCTGAGATGCTGTCGCCCCAATGCGTGCCTCTATGTCTGAAATCCCCCGGTGAAACGCTGACCTTTCGGCGCAAAGCGGTCCCGAACGCGAGGGAAAGGGTATGCTGCGGCTGACCAAACAATAACGGCGGAGCAAATGCTCCGCCGTTATTGATTCCATGATGCCGCAGATTACGCGCGGACGTGGCGCTCATAGGTTTCCGCGATGTCGCGGGCGATAGCGCCGACTTCGAATTTAAAGCCGCCAATCTCACCGACCGGGGTGACCTCGGCGGCGGTGCCGGTCAGCCAGCATTGTTCGAAATCGGCAAGCTCGGTTGGCATGATATGGCGCTCATGCACGGTGAGGCCCTTTTCCTTCAGCAGACCGATCACCGTCTGGCGGGTGATGCCATTCAGGAAGCAATCGGGCAGCGGCGTATGCACTTCGCCATCTTTGACGAAGAAGATATTCGCGCCGGTCGCCTCGGCGACATAGCCGCGGTAATCCATCATCAGCGCGTCCGAGCAGCCCTTGGCCTGGGCTGCGTGTTTCGACATGGTGCAGATCATGTAAAGACCTGCAGCCTTGGCGGCGGAGGGGATCGTCGCCGGATCCGGGCGGCGCCATTTCGAAATGTCGAGCTTCGCGCCCTTCATCTTGGCGTCGCCGTAATAGGCGCCCCATTCCCAGCCCGCGATCACCAGACGCACCGGGTTGCCGACGGCCGAGACACCCATCTCATCGCCCGCGCCCCGGAAGGCAATCGCGCGCACATAGGCATCGGTCCAGCCATTCGCCTTAAGCATTTCGTATTTGGCGGCCTCGATCTCCTGGACCGAATACGGGATCTCCATATCGAGGAGTTCCGCCGATTTGCGCAGCCGCATCGAATGCTCGACACCTTTGAAAATCTTGCCATTATAGCAACGCTCGCCCTCGAAAACCGAGGATGCGTAATGGAGCGCATGGGTCAGGACGTGGACATTCGCCTCACGCCAGGGGACGAGCTTTCCGTCCATCCAGATCCAGCCATCACGATCGTCATATGCCGCCATATCCCGGCCCTCCATTTTTACGAAAGTTGCGCGACACCCATGCTGCAATTGCATTATCTTGCGCCAACCTGTCGACTCGCTACGCTTCATGACTTGGAAAGTCAACAAGGCTGACGTAAGTTGGACCTAAATAGGAGGCTGACCATGTCTCAATTTTCTGGGTCTCAACTCTCTCACACCGCTCCGGGTGGCGGCGGCGAGAACCTGCTCTTCCTGACCGATGAGCAGCTGCGCAAAGGGATCGAGGCGATGTTCTTCGCCTATCGCGGCTTTACCGCCGATCCGGACCGGATCCTCGAGACGATGGATTATGGCCGTGCCCATCACCGGGCGGTGCATTTCATCCATCGCAGCCCGGGGACAACGGTGTCGAACCTGCTGGGGATCCTTGGCGTGACCAAGCAAAGCCTGAACCGGGTGCTGCGCAGCCTGATCGATGACGGCCATGTCCGCAGCGAAAAGGGCCGCCGCGACGGGCGCGAGCGGCATCTTTTCCTGACCGAAAAGGGCGAGGCAATGGAGAAAAGCCTGTCGGATGCGCAACGTGCGCGGATGCGGGCAGCGTACCGCGCGGCGGGGCCGGTGGCAGTACAGGGCTTCCGGCAGGTGCTTGAGGCAATGATGGACCCGGGCCTGCGCGACTATTACAACCGTCTGAGAGATGGCGCCTGAGGCGTTGCAAAGGGAGAGCGACGCATGACTGGTACCGCGCAGCATCTGGCGGATATTCATCTTCTCGTGGTCGATGATGACGAGCGGATCCGGGTTCTGTTGCAGAAATTCCTCGTGCGCAGCGGCTATATGGTCACTGTGGCAAAGGATGCAGCCCAGGCGCGGCGGCTGCTGGCCGGGCTGGAATTCGACATGCTGATCCTTGATGTGATGATGCCGGATGAGGATGGCATCGCGCTGACCCGCGATCTGCGCAAAAAGACCTCGGTGCCGATCCTTTTGCTGACCGCGCGGGGCGAGACGGCGAACCGCATCGAGGGGCTGGAGGCGGGGGCGGATGATTACCTCGCCAAGCCCTTCGAGCCGAAGGAGCTTTTGTTGCGGGTGGCCGCGATCCTGCGCCGGGTGCCGCAGGTGAGCGAGGCCGATCAGCCGCCAAAGATGCTGCATATGGGCCAGGTGCGCTATGATATGGACCGGGGCGAATTGTGGCGCGGGCCCGAGCTGGTGCGGCTGACCGCGACTGAGGCCGCTTTGATGCGGCTCTTTGCGGCAAGCGCGAATGAGGCGATCTCGCGCGAGCGGCTGGTCCTCGACATGGGCCGCGAGGAAGAGGCGCAGGAACGGGCGGTCGATGTGCAGATCACCCGGCTCAGGCGCAAGATCGAGGATGATCCCAAGGTGCCGCGCTATTTGCAGACGGTACGGGGCGAGGGCTATATGCTGGCCCCCGACTGAGGTGGCCGAACGCGGGGGGCCTGCCCCCGCCCCCCCGGAGTATTTAAGTCAGGAGGAAGGAGCATTGATGCTGGTTTTCTCAGATGGTGCTTTCGCGCGGCATCTGGTGCCCGAGGGGCACCCGGAGCGGCCGGAGCGGATGGCCGCTGTCGCGCGGGGCCTTGCCGGGCTTAGGGTGGAGGAGCGGCCTGCGCCTTTGGTGGCTGAGGCGGAGCTTTTGCGCTGTCACCCGGCGGATTATGTCGCAAGGGTGAAGAAGGCCCTGCCTGCAACTGGCCTCAGAGCGATTGATGGCGATACCTGGCTCTCTCCGGGGTCATGGGAGGCCGGGCTTCGTGCCGTGGGTGGCGCCTGTGCAGCGGTGGATGCGGTACTTGGCGGCGAGGCACGGGCGGCTTTTGTGGCGGCGCGCCCTCCGGGCCATCATGCGGAAGAAGCGGTTGCGATGGGGTTCTGCCTTTTCGGCACTGTGGCGATTGCGGCGAAGCGGGCGCTGGATCATCACCGGCTGACCCGCGTCGCGGTGCTGGATTTCGACGTGCATCACGGCAACGGGACGCAGGATCTGTTATGGGATGAGGCGCGGGTGCGCTTTGTCTCTTCGCAGCAGATGCCGCTTTTTCCCGGCACGGGATATGCGGATGAGCGCGGCGCGCATCGGCAGATCACCAATCTGCCGCTTAACCCCGGATCGGACGGGCGGGCGATGTGGGCGGCCTGGGCGCCGGAGCTGGAGCGGCTCCGGGCCTGGCAACCAGAGCTGATCCTGCTCAGCGCCGGGTTTGACGCGCATATCGACGATCCGCTGGGGGGCCTCGGCTGGACAACGGCGGATTTCGCCCGGCTGACGCGCGCAATTGCCGATCTCGCAGCGGGCTGCGGTGCAGGGGTCGTATCCTGCCTCGAAGGGGGCTATGATCCGGGCGCGCTGGAAGATACTGTCCGCGCGCATGTGAGCGAGCTGAGCAGGACCCCCCGATGAGCCAGAAACCCGTTGCGGAAATGAGTTTTGAAGAAGCGATGGCGGCGCTGGAATCTGTTGTCGGCCAGCTGGAGCGCGGCGATGTCGCGCTGGAACAGTCGATCAGCCTTTATGAATTCGGCGACAGCCTGAAAAAGCACTGTGCCGCGAAACTCGCCGAGGCCGAGGCGCGCGTCGAAATGATCCGCGTCCAGGAAGGTCGCGCCACCAGCACCGCTCCGGCGGAGGGGCTGTGAGCTTTCCCGAACTGCTGAAGGCCGATGCCAGCCAGGTGCAGCTCTGGCTGCGTGATATGCTGGCCGGGCGCGCCGAACTGCCGGTGATCGCAGCGATGCGTTACGCACTGAAGGGCGGCAAGGGGTTGCGCGGTTTTCTGGTGCTGGAATCGGCACGGCTTTTCGGGGTCGACCCGAAAGCTGCGCTGCCCGTCGCAGCCGCGGTCGAGGCCCTGCATGCCTATAGTCTGGTCCATGACGATCTGCCGGCGATGGATGATGATGATCTGCGGCGCGGCCTGCCGACCGTACATGTGAAATGGGATGAGGCCACCGCGATCCTGGCCGGTGATGCCCTGCAGACCCTCGCATTTGAGGCGCTGACCGATCCGGTGATCGGAGCAGCAGAGCGGCGAATTGCGCTGGTTCAGGCCCTTGCAAAGGCCTCGGGCGCCGAGGGGATGGTACTGGGTCAGGCGCTGGATATTGCTGCCGAGACCGCCGGTCGCACGCTGTCGCTGGCAGAGATCACCGCGCTCCAGGCAGGCAAGACCGGCGCACTGATCGGTTTTTCGGCCAGTGCCGGGGCGCTGATTGCCGGCGAAGACCCGGCGCCTTTGCGGGCCTATGCGGCGGCGCTTGGCCTTGCGTTCCAGATCCATGACGATGTCCTTGATGTCACGGGCGATGCCGGCATCACCGGCAAGCGCACCGGCAAGGATGAGGGGCGCGGCAAGGCCACTTTCGTCTCGCTTCTGGGGCTTGAACCGGCCCGTGACCGCGCCTCCGGGCTGATCCGCGAGGCCGAAGCCGCGCTTTCCCCCTATGGGGCGCGGGCCGAAAATCTTGTCGCCGCCGCCCGTTTCACCATATCAAGACAGGCCTGACCCCACAGGCCGCGCCGCTTCCCAGGAGCCTCCCCATGGCAGCATCCTCCACCATCCTCGACCGGGTGCATTTCCCGTCAGATATGAAGGCGCTTACTGATACCGAATTGCGCCAGCTGGCCGATGAGGTACGGGCCGAGACGGTTGCAGCGGTCTCGGTGACCGGCGGCCATCTGGGCGCGGGGCTTGGCGTGGTCGAGCTGACCGTGGCACTGCACGCCGTGTTCGACACGCCGAAGGACAAGCTGATCTGGGATGTCGGCCATCAATGCTACCCGCATAAGATCCTGACCGGGCGGCGCGACCGGATCCGCACGCTCCGGACGGAGGGCGGGCTGTCGGGATTCACCAAACGCTCGGAAAGCCCCTATGATCCGTTCGGCGCGGCGCATAGCTCGACCTCGATCTCGGCGGCGCTTGGCTTTGCGATGGCGGCGGATCTCGGCGGTGATGCCGGAGATGCGATTGCGGTCATTGGCGATGGCTCGATGTCGGCAGGCATGGCCTTCGAGGCGATGAACAATGCAGGCGCGCTGAAAAAGCGGCTTTTCGTGGTGCTGAACGACAATGAGATGTCGATCGCGCCGCCGGTCGGTGCGCTCTCGGCCTATCTCAGCAAGCTTTACGCCGAAGCCCCGATGCAGGATCTGAAAGAGGTTGCAAAGGGCTTTGTCTCGCTGCTCCCGGGCCCGCTGCAGGAAGGCGCGAAACGCGCGAAAGAAATGCTCAAGGGCATGGCGGTGGGGGGCACGCTGTTTGAGGCGCTTGGCTTTACCTATGTCGGGCCGATTGACGGCCATGACCTCGATCAGCTGCTGCCCGTCCTCAGAACGCTGAAGGCGCGCTCGCATGGGCCGGTCCTGCTGCATGTGCTGACGAAAAAGGGCAAAGGCTACGGCCCGGCTGAGAATGCGCCGGATCGGGGCCATGCTCGGGCGAAATTCGATCTGGTGACCGGCGAGCAGAAAAAGACGCCCTCCAACGCGCCCTCCTATACGAAAGTCTTCGCCGAAAGCCTGATCCAGGAGGCCGAGCGCGACGAAAAGATCGTCGGCGTGACGGCGGCGATGCCGGACGGGACGGGGCTGGATCTGTTCGGGGCGCGCTTCCCGCGCCGGCTGTTCGATGTGGGGATCGCCGAGCAACATGCGGTCACATTCGCCGCCGGGCTGGCGGCGGGGGGGATGAAGCCTTTCTGCGCGATCTATTCGACCTTCCTGCAACGCGGCTATGACCAGGTGGTGCATGATGTCGCGATCCAGCGGCTGCCGGTGCGCTTTGCCATCGACCGCGCGGGGCTGGTCGGCGCCGATGGCGCGACCCATGCAGGATCTTTCGACGTTGCGTTTTTGGCCAACCTGCCGGGCATGGTGGTCATGGCGGCGGCGGATGAGGCAGAGCTGAAACATATGGTGGCCACGGCCGCGGCCTGGGATGAGAGCCCGATCGCCTTTCGCTATCCGCGGGGCGAGGGCATGGGCGTCGAAATGCCGGCGCGGGGCGAGATGCTCGAGATCGGCCGCGCCCGGCTGCTGCAAGAGGGCAACCGGGTGGCGATCCTTTCCTTCGGGACCCGGCTTGCCGAGGTGCTGAAAGCCGCCGAAGCGCTGAGCGCGCGCGGCCTCGCGCCAACCGTGGTGGATGCGCGCTTTGCCAAGCCGCTGGACCGCGATCTGATCCTGCGGCTGACCCGCAACCATGAAGCGCTGATCACGGTCGAAGAAGGCGCGGTAGGCGGTTTCGGCAGCCATGTGGCGCAGCTGCTGGCAGATGAGGGCGTGTTCGACGGGGGGCTGAAATACCGTTCGATGGTGCTGCCGGATATTTTCATCGACCAGGCCAGCCCCGAGGCAATGTACCGCATCGCCGGTATGGATGCCGCGCGGATCGAGGCGAAAGTGCTCGATGTGCTGGGCATTGCCAGCGCCAGAAACCGGGCCTGAGCCTCGCGCCCTGCACCCGTTTCCTTTCAAGGAAACGGACAAATTCCTGCAGAGGAATTTTGCCGAAATCTTTAAAGATTTCGGGTCACAGGCCCAGGGGTTTCAGCAACCCGTCAAACGGCGTCCAGTCGTCGATCTCCAGCCGCACCACCAGTGTCAGGACTTTCAGGCGGAAGGCCGGGGGCAGCCGCGCCGCATCCTTCTCGGTCGTGACCAGCTGTGCGCCGAGCAGCATCGCCTCGGCCTCCAGCCGCGCGATCAGCGCGGGCGAGAGCTTCTGGTGATCATCCAGCGCCTCGGCCCTGACCAGCTCGGCCCCTTCGGCCCTGAGCGTCGCGAAGAATTTCTCCGGATTGCCGATGCCCGCAAAGGCGAGCACCCGCTCCTGCCGCCAGTCCATCCCCATCTGCAGCGGCACGAGCCGGCCCGACAGCCTTGGGATGCCACCCAGGGCCCGCCCCCAGATCAGATTGAGCCGCGTCTGGGCCGCCGTGTCACCGATCGCAAGCACCGCATCTGCCCGCGCCAGACCCGCCGCCACCGGCTCGCGCAATGGCCCCGCCGGGATGCAGAGCCCATTGCCAAAGCCCTGGCCCGCATCCACCACCACCAGTGACAGATCCTTCACCACCGCAGGGTTCTGATGCCCGTCGTCGAGCAAGATCACTCCGGCACCATCTGCGACCGCAGCCTTCACCCCTTCGGCGCGGTCCTTCGCCACCCAGACCGGCGCGAAAGGCGCGATCAGCAGCGGCTCGTCACCGGTCAGATCGGCGGCATGCCGGGTCACATCGACCCGCAAGGGGCCATTGGCTGATCCGCCATAGCCGCGGGTGACCACCTGGACCTGATGCCCCCGCGCAGTCAGATGCGCGATCAGGGCCATGACGGTCGGGGTCTTGCCGACGCCGCCCGCGTTCAGATTGCCGACGCAAATCACCGGCACCGGCGCGCGGTATCCGCCCGCCTGCCGCAGCCGCCGCGCGGTTGCCGCCGCATAAATTCCGCCCAAAGGCTGCAGGAGCCGCGCCTTCAGTCCCGGCGCGTCCGGCGGGTTGTCCCAGAACCCCGGTGCGCGCATCAGATCCGCCCCTGCGCTTTCGCCGCCGCCAGCGCCTTGCGCAGATCGGCGAGCACGGCCTCGGTCACCTCGGCCCCGTCCGAGACCACGCCCCAGGCGGCCTGCGCCAGACGCGCGGTGCGGTCGGGCGCCAGAAGATCGCCAAGCGCCTCGCTCAGATCGCGGATCGAGGCCACCGCGCGCGCTGCCCGCGCCGCACCAAGCCGCCCGATCTGCGGACCAAACCCCCCCGGTCGCGGCCCGTGCAGGATCGCCGAGCCAAGCGCCGCCGGTTCCAGCGGGCTGGTCAAAAGCCCGGTGCCCGACAGGCCGCCGCCCAGATAGCTGACCGGCGCCAGCCTGTACCACAGACCAAGCTCGGCGGCATCATTCACGATATAGATCGCGGTCTCGGTCTCGGGCTCTTCTTCGTCACTGCGCGAGGCGGTGACCCAGCCCTGTTCTGCAAGTTCCCGCGCCAGCGGCGCGGCCCGTGCGGGATCTTCCGGCATAACGATCAGCAACAGGCGGTGCGCCAGCTGCATCGCATATTGCTGTGCCGCCAGCACCGCGCCCTCCTCAGAGCGCGGCACCCGCGCGCCGAACCAGACCGGCCGCGTCATCATCGCGGTCGCCAGATATTCCCGCTCTGCCTCGAGGCAGGGAAGCGCAAGCGAGCTTTCCTCCATCCGGCCCGCGCTGACCACCCGCGCAGGCGGGATGCCGGCGCGCCGCCAGGCCCGCATCGCCGCCTGGTCAATCGCATAGACCTGGGACAAGGCCGAAACCGAGCGCCGCATCGCGCCCGGGATCCAGCTTTCATGCCCGCGCAGAAACCAGGGATCGCTGGCATCCGCCATGATCAGCATCAGCTGCCGCTCGGCACATTCATGCAAAAGCGCCGGCCGGATCTCGCCTTCGGAAAACACAACCGCATCGGGGCGCCAATGGTCGAGAAAGTCGCGCACCGTCTGCGCAGCGTCTTCCGGGGCCTGGTCAAAGATCACACCCTTCGCCCGCGGGCCGCCGCTTTCGCCGGTCATCAGCACGGCGACGCCATCTTCTTCGATCAGCCGCCGCGCCAGCTCGCGCATAGCCGAAAGCGATGCCTGGCCCGGCACATGCAGCCAGATCAGCCCGCCCAGCGGGCGGGCCGGACGCTCTGCATGGCTGTGTCTCCGGCGACCCGTTGCCGGCCACCAGCCTCTCGACGGCGCGGTCGCCATGGGTCAGCCGGCCTGAGCCGCCGGCGCGGTCAGCTCTTCGTCCCGCAGACGATGAAGATGCGCGATGAAATATCGGGTATGGGCATCATCGACCGTGCGCTGCGCCTCGGCCTTCCAGGCGACATAGGCGCTGTCATAATCGGGGAACATGCCGACAATATGGATCTTGTCCGCATCGCGGAACTGGGTCGAGTCCGGCGAGACCAGCTCGCCGCCAAACACCAGATGAAGTCTCTGCGCCATGGTATTCCTTCCCGTCAGCGGGCCCGTCAGCGGGGCGGTCCTTCAGCAGCGCCGGACCGCAGTCACCGGCCGGATGCCGGGCGCAGTCTACAGTGCCACGACTGCGGGGAAAAGACGGCGGGCGGTCCTGAGGAAACTCTTACCTTGATATGAACGCCTTCGCCGATCACAATGCGCGCAAATGCCCGTAATCGGGCCGTTCCAGGAGAATTAATGATGGATCTTAGTAATATTTCAGGCACAAACGCCGTCCTGGTGGCGATTGCCGTCTTTGTCATCCTCTGCATTTTTCTGGGCGTCCGCATCGTTCCGCAATCGGAAAAACATGTGGTCGAACGCTTTGGCCGGCTGAAATCCGTATTGGGGCCGGGGATCAATTTCGTTGTGCCCTTCCTGGACCGCATCGCCCATCGCGTTTCGGTGCTGGAGCGTCAGTTGCCCACCGCCAGCCAGGACGCCATCACCGCCGATAACGTGCTGGTCAAGGTGGAAACCTCGGTCTTCTACCGCGTGACCGAGCCGGAAAAGACCGTCTACCGGATTCGCGATATCGACGGCGCCATCGCCACCACCGTCGCCGGCATCGTGCGTTCTGAAATCGGCAAGCTGGAACTGGACCAGGTGCAATCGAACCGCAGCCAGCTGATCGAGCGGGTGCGCGAGCAGGTTGCCGCCATGGTCGATGACTGGGGCGTCGAAGTGACCCGGGCCGAGATCCTTGATGTCAATCTCGATGACGCGACGCGCTCGGCGATGTTGCAACAGCTGAACGCGGAACGCGCGCGCCGTGCCCAGGTGACCGAGGCCGAGGGCAAGAAACGCGCGGTCGAGTTGCAGGCCGATGCCGAGCTTTACCAGGCGGAACAGCAGGCGAAAGCCAAGCGCGTCACCGCCGAGGCAGAGGCCTTCGCGACCTCTGTGATCGCCGCCGCCATCGCCGAGAATGGCATCTCTGCGGCGCAGTATCAGGTGGCGCTGAAACAGGTCGAGGCGCTGGAAGCCGTGGCCAAAGGCCAGGGCAAGCAGACCATCCTGATCCCCGCTCAGGCGCTTGAGGCCTTCGGGAATGCGTTCAACATGCTTAAGGCCAGGTGATGGATCAGATCTGGAGCACCTGGTGGAGCTGGATCGTGCTGGGCCTGGCGCTCGGCATGGTCGAAGTGATCGTGCCGGGCTATATTTTCGTAGGCTTCGCGGTCGGCGCGGCGCTGACCGGGCTGGTCGTGCTGGTTGGGATCCCCGCAGGGCTGCCGATGCTCCTTGCGATCTTTGCGGTGCTGTCGCTGATTTCCTGGCTGATGATCCGCCGGCTGCTGGGCACCCGCGATGGCCAGGTGAAGACCTGGGACCGCGACATCAACGACAATCCGTAAGCCGGTCATGGCCGGGTTCAACGGCGCCAAAGCCGCGTTTTTCCACCTGAACGGTGGTGAAGCGCGGCTTTTGACTTATCTGCGCGACGACTTTCCGCATCTGCCCTGGCCGGGCCACTGGGATCTGCCCGGCGGCGGGCGCGAAGGCGAGGAGACCGCCGAGGCCTGTCTGCTGCGCGAGCTTTGGGAGGAATTCGGCCTTACCCTCCCCGCCACGCGACTGCTGCACCGGGCTGAATTTCCGCCCATGACCGGCGGCGCACTGCCGGGGGTCTTTTTCGCAGCAGTGATCACCACAACGGAAATCGCCGCGATCCGCTTCGGCAGCGAAGGCCAGTGCTGGGAGATGATGCGGCTCACCGACTATCTCAGCCACCCCCGCGCCATCCCGGCACTATGCGCGCGGCTGCGCCATGTCGCGCCGCTGTTTGGCATAAGGCCTTAGCAGAGCCGTCAGACGCCAAGCCCGCGCATGAAGCCATGATGCAAGGCAGGTGGTGCTGCGACAACGCCATCGCTTTGCGGCACCCTGCGGTTGAACACCAGATCCGCACCGTGGCGGTCGGTAACCCTGCAGCCCGCCGCCGCCGCGATCAGGCTTCCCGCCGCCGCATCCCATTCCCAGGTCTGGCGCAGCGTCAGCATGGCATCCGCCCGCCCCTCGGCCGCCAGGCAGAGCCGGTAGGCCAGTGACGAGCGGAACACCCGATTCACATCCGGGATGCCGCCCGGCCATTGCTCCGGGTCAAGATTGACGCGGTTGGTCATCACGCTGGCCCCGGTGAGATCCTTGCGCGAAGACGCCCGGATCTCGCGGCCATTGCACAAAGCCGGCCCGCCAAGCCGCGCGCTATAGGTCAGATCGCGGGCCGGCAGATGCACCACCCCCGCCACGACGATCCCGCTCCGTACAAGCGCCAGCGACAGCGCGAATTCCTTTTCTCCGGCGAGAAAGGCACGGGTGCCGTCAATCGGGTCAACGATAAAGACATCCTCATGCCCCAGCCTTTCGAGGTCATCCGGGGTTTCCTCAGAGAGCCAGCCGTAAGAGGGTCGCGCCGCCATCAGCGTCTCGCGCAGGCTGCGGTCAACCGCGAGATCAGCCTCGGAAACCGGGCCGGCATTATCGGGCTTTTCCCAGGCTTCGGGCGCGCGCCGCCAGTAGATCAGCGCAATCGGCCCCGCCGCCCGGGCGGCGCGCTCCAGCAGATCGAGATCTTCGGCATCCCGAGCAGGCCCCAGATCACGCACCGGATCACGCACCGGCAATGGTCATTCCGTCGATCAGGATCGAAGGCACCCGGATCGCCAGATGCGGGCGCGCATCATTGGCCTGGACGATCCGCCGCAGCATGTCGCGCAGATTGCCCGCGATGGTGCATTCATGGACCGGATGCGAGAGGCGGCCCTTCTCGACCCACCAGCCCGACGCCCCGCGCGAGTAATCGCCCGTGGTCGGGTTGATGGTCGAGCCGATCAGCGAGGTGACCAGCAGCCCCGTCCCCATCTGCGCGATCAGATCGTCGCGGCTGGCGGTGCCCGGCGTCAGCTCCAGATTGGTCGTGCCCGGCGAGGGGGGCGCCGAAGGCCCGCGCATCGCATTGGCGGTCGGGCGCAGTTTCAGCCGCCGTGCAGTGGCGAGGTCGAGCACCCAGCTTGTCAGCACCCCATCCGCCACGAAATCCTTTGCCGAGGTCGCCAGCCCTTCGGCGTCAAAAATCCGCGAGGATGATCCGCGTTTGCGCAGCGGGTCTTCGCGCAGGCTGACCCCCGCCGGCAGCACCGGCTGATCCAGCAGATCGCGCGCCCAGGAGGCGCCGCGCGCCACTGCCTCGCCATTGATCGCGCCCAGCAGATGTCCGATCAGCGAAGAGGCGATCCGCTCGTCATACAGAACCGGAAAAGTGCCCGTCGGCGGTTTGACCGCGCCGAGCCGTTGCAGCGCCCGTTCTGCCGCGAGCCTGCCGATCCCGGCGCCATCGGGCAGATCAGTGGCCCAGGGCCGCGCTTCACCGGCGTAATCCCGTTCCATCGCGGTGCCAGAGCCGCAAAAGGCCACGACCGACCGGCTGTGACCGCTGCGCCCGTAGCCACCGGCAAAGCCGTTCGACTGCGCAAGATGCAGGGCGCGGCGCGAAAAGGTGGCCGAGGCTTCGGCCTGGGTGATGCCGTCGGCCTCGAGCGCTGCCGCTTCGAGCCCGCGCGCCGCCACTTCCAGCGCCGCCGCATCCGGGTCGGCACCGCCATCCTCCAGCTCCAGCCACGAGGACTCGCGCAGCTGCGCCAGATCGGCGGGGTCAGCCAGACCGATCGCCGCATCCTCTGGCGCCTCGCGTGCCATCGCAACGGCGCGTTCCGCCAGCGCTGCAATCGTCACTGCGGAAATATCAGAGGCCGACACGCAGGCCTGGCGCTGGCCGATCAGCACCCGAAGCCCGATATCGGTGCCTTCGGCGCGTTCGGCCTGTTCCAGCTGGCCCTGACGGATATCGACCGAAAGCGCCGTGCCGCGCACCGCAAGCGCATCGGCCTGGTCGGCCCCGGCGGCGCGGGCGGCTTTCAGAAGATCATGGGTCAGTTCGGCAAGATCGGGCGCAGACATGCGTTATCCTTTGTGGGGCAAGGCAGAGGTAGTCTGCCCCGCCCCCTGGCGCAAGGGCTGGCCCCGGCGCGGCGGCAGGGCAAACTCCGGCGGTTTCAGCGGATTTTGATCCCGTTGAGGAACAGGCCCTTCTCGCGAAACTCGACCTCGGTATTCAGCGTATCCGGCGCTTCACCGGCGCGCCCCACCATCATAAGTGCTGCCCGTGCGCCCTGGACATCTTCGGCGCTGATCTGACCGGCCTTCGCCATCAGGTCGATCAGCCCATAAGCGCCTGTGGTCAGGATCGAGACACGGCCCGAAGGCAGCGGCAATCCGTCAAAAGTCACCAGATCCGAGAAATCAAAGCCCAGCCCGCCCTGGCCGGTCGAGAGAACCCCAAGGCCCGCGAGTTTCATCTCGTTGATCTTAAAGCTGAACTCGGTAAAGGGCTGACCCGCATCGACCGGCGTCCAGCCGGGTTTCAGCATCGCTGGCTGCACCCCGTAACGGCCGCCCAGATCCAGCGCGAGGGTCAGCGGCTCATGCGGCAGCTCGGTGCCATTGCTGATCAGATGCCACATCTCATCCGACATGGTGATGTCACGCATCACATAGGCCGCCGACCAGTCCTGGGGTTTGGTCAGGCCGTTCAGCCCTGCCTCGAGACCGATCCGGTATTCGCCGATCCCGTAGCTCATGCTGTCCGCCGGGAAATCGGGAATATCGCCGGTCAGCAGGAACTGCGTCCCCTTCAGCACCGTGGAATAGCCGATCTTCGTCGCATCAACCCCAAGCGCGAGATCCAGCGTGGCAAAGCCGATATCCCAGGTCGTCGGCGTGGTCGCGGTTCCGGCGGTGATTTCCGTTACGTCACCGGTGAATTCCGCATCCCCCAGCGAAAGGCTGACCTTGCCGCGCATCCCGGCATCAAGCAGCGCGAGCCAGGCCGCGACCGGGAAATCCCCGCCCGCCATCGCCGCCTCAGCCTCCTGGAGCGCTGGCGAATTGACCGGCATTGCGCCGGAAAAGCCCGCCGAGGATTTCCCCAGCCGGGCCGCCATCTCAGCACTGCCCGAGGCGTTTTTGCCGACCGCAACCCGGGCATTCAGCGTGTCAAAAGATACCGCCGCATCAATCAGCGGCACATCCGTCGCAAGATCCTGCAGATAGCGCAGGACAAAGCTGTCCAGCACGACACTGGCGGTCACCGCGCCTTTTTCGGGCGGGATCGCCGGCACGAACCGGTCAAGTGTCAGCGTCATCGTCGGTGCCGCCGCCTGGAATTCTGCGCGTTCGCCCAGCCCCTGCACCGCAAGGTTCAGATCCGGTGCATCGACGGTGATGAACACCTTCTCTGGCCCGTTCTCTGGCCCGGAGTCCGCCCCGGGCGCATCGGCAGGCGCGTCGGGCAGCTCGAACATCAGCGGGAAGCGGTCGGGAAGGATCACCGCCACCGACCCATCGGCCTGGTTGACCAGCTTCATCACCTCAAGCTGCAACATCCCCGCCTCATCGCCCATATCGAGCCGAAGATCCTGGAGCACGAGCTGGTTGCCCTCGCGGCTTTCGCTGGCGCTGAGCGTGCCGCCCGCCAGAGCGACACCATCCTGCCAGGCCGCCCACAACTCCTGAGCGGTCACGCCCTGGGCCCAGGCCGCCGGCGGAAGGGCGGTCATCACGACCAGGGAACCGGCAAGGGCGGCAGAGTTGCGCAACAAAGAGGACATGTCAGGAGATTCCAAAAGACGAAGAGAGTGTTCCGGAGGACGGGCCCCCGGGCGGCGGAACGGGTTACAAAAGCTGCTGGCCGTTGACGAAGAGGCCCTTGTTGCGGAACTCGATTTCAGTCGTCAGCTGATCGGGGCCCGCGCCCGGGCGGGTGAACATGGCCATCCCCATGCGGATGCCCGTCAGGTCATTGGCGCTGACAATCCCCAGGGCCACCAGCTTGTCGAGAAGCGCTGACACGCCCGCCAGATTGACCGTGATCCTGCCATCGGGTGCCGGAAAGCCCTGGAAGGTCGTGGTATCGGTATTGTCGAAGCTCAGCGCGCCCGCGGCGTCAAGCTGCGCGCCAAGCAGCTTTGCCAGCCCCTGTTTCAGGTCGATCTGGTCGATGCGGGCCGGCGACACGCTGGCGGAAGGATCCGCCGTCAGGTCCGGCGCGAAGATATCCTGCAACCAGGCCCCCTTGCCGGTCAGGTCCACGATCAGCGTCGCCGGGTCGCGCGACAGTTGCGAGGTGGGATCCGCGAAACCCCAGACGTTATCCGAGACCGTCACATCGACGAGACGGGTCAGAAAGCTGAAATCGCGGGACAGCCCGTCATGCGCAAGCGGCATCCCCATCCGCAGCGTCACCTCGGCAAAAGCCCCGCCCAGACCCGTCATATCAAAGGAGGGTGCCTCCATCCGGACATCGCCGCCCAACAGCGAAAACCCGTAATCAAAGCGCGCCGCATCGAAAAGCACGCCCAGATCGCCGCCCTCGAGTTTTGCGGTAAAGCTTCCTTTGCCTTCAGGGGTATCGTCGAACTGCGCCGTCAGCGCTCCGAATTCAATCCTGCTGTCAAAGGCCAGCCCCCCGGACAAAGCCGTCCTGATATCGACCAGCTTATCGGCAGGCAGCAAGGCACCGCTGAAGGTTGATTTCAGGCTTGCAAGGGTGGCTGTGCCTGTGAACCCGGCAGTGCCCTCTTCCGCCTCTTTCCCCGAGACGGTCAGCACCATCGGCCCCAGAACCATTTCAGACCTGACCCTGGCCGCCCCGCCGGTCTGTTGCACCAGCTGATAGGTGCCGGACATCTGTTCACCAGTCAGCAGCGCCTGAACATCGTGCAGATTGACGGCTTCATCGCGCAATTCGGTCAGCTTCGCCTCGAACCCGGCGATGGTATAATCATAGGTGATCGCATCCACCGTGCCCGACGCGATCGTTTCGGCCCCGGTCTGGCGGATCTCGGCCGTAAGAACCGGGCCGTCTGCCGCGCTGTCTTTCACCATATATTCAACGCGGATCACATCTGACATGGTCACCGCAACGGTGCCGTCACTGCGCCCGGTCAGGGTCAGCCGGTCAGCCTGCATCTGTACATGTGCAAGCCCCCCGGGATCGCCCGCGCGGGTCTCGAGGCCGGTGATCACCAGCGCATCGCCCTCACGGGCCTCAGAGGTGGCGGTGACAGACCCGCCCCCCACCGCGACGCTGGCTTTCCAGCTGTCCCAGACCTCTTCGGGGGTCAGCGCCCAGGCCGCCTGAGACGGAAGAACAAGCGCCAGCACAGTTGCCGCAGAAATAGTCCAGCGCTTCATCCTCAACCCCGATGTGGAAAATCACTGCCATATCGTCGGTCCTGGCCCGGGGCGCGTCAAGTGGAGGTTGACATAGCTTGACTGCGATTCGATTGACATTTTCGACAGTCAGGCAAAGCAGACAGCCAGGGATAAGCGTGATGATTGCAACCGAAGACCAGGGCGCGCTGCGGATCATCCGCCTGAGCCGCGCCGACAAGGCCAATGCACTGACCCGTGAGATGCTGGACGCCGTGGCGCTGGCCGCAGAAACCGCCTGGGCGGCGGGTGTGAAAGCCCTCGTCCTGACCGGCGAGGGGCGGGTCTTTTCTGCCGGTGCCGATCTTGAGGCGATGGGCCAGGGGCTGGGGCGTGATCCGGCCTGGGAGCGGGCTTCGGGCGCGATTGCCGCCTTCCCCGGCCTGTCAGTTGCGGCGCTGAACGGCACGCTGGCGGGCGGCGCCTTTGGCATTACGCTGGCCTGTGATCTGCGCATTGCCGTGCCTGGGGCGAATTTCTTCTACCCGGTGATGCGGCTTGGCCATCTGCCGCAGCCCTCAGACCCCGGGCGCCTGATCGCGCTGATCGGCCCGGCCCGGGCGCGGATGATCCTGATGGCCGGGGCGAAAATCGGCGCGGAAGAGGCGCTGTCCTGGGGGCTGATCGACCGCATCACCCCGGCGGAACACCTGATGGAGACAGCCGCTGACCTTGCGAAAGACGCGCTTGCCGCACCGGCCAGCCATCTTGAGACCATCACCCGTATGACGCGCTGAAAAGGCTCACCGCCCCTCGGCCCGATCGGTCACCTCAGACGGATAGGGCACGCTGGTGATCTCGCCAAGGATCGCCAGCGCCCCGGTGATCAGAGCCCGGATGCCGTCACGGTGTTCGGGATCGATCCCTTCCGCGCCCTCGGCCCCGGAGCTGCCAGGCTGCAGCCGGTCAGACTGAAGGCGCCCAGACTGAAGGCGCTCAGCCGGAGAGCCACGCGCGGGCAGAACCGTATCGGCCACCGCCACGCAGTGAAAAGCGATGGTCAGCATCAGCCAGCGCGCCTGGGCAAAGCTCAGCCCGCGCGACCCGGCCAGCTCCTCCTGATGCGCCACGATCTTTTCTGTCATCTCGCGCGTGATCATATCGCCCCGCAAAAGCCAGGGCGCGATTCCGGGATGGGCCTCGACCAGGCCCCAGATCGAGGTCGCGAAATCCCAAAGCCATGAGGCCAGCGGCACCTCGGGACCCGGGCGTGGAAATTCCCATCGCAGAAAGGCGGCCTCGGCCACAAGGCTGCGCAGATCCGCAAGGCCCCGCACATGTTTATACAGCCCCATATGGCTGACCCCGAGCCGCGCTGCGACCCCCACGACCGTCAGATCATTCAACCCGATGGCGATGCCGGCATCGGCGATCCTGTCGCGGGTGATGGTTGCCGGTCGGCCCCTGGCGGGCGGGGACGGGCTGAGACTCATGGCTTTCCCTTTTGCAGCGGATCGGGCTTCCGGCTGTGCTGAAGCTTTGAAAGCGTAACGCATAATCATAATTTATCCAATATATTCTATAGCTTGTCGCAAGGTGTCGCGAGAAGTTGACGGTTTTGGTCAATTAGATTATAGGGCTGCAACCAGTTTTAGTTTAGCATCATGCAACTAAATCCCGCAGGGACAATGATCATGAACCAGCCTGACCCGCATTCTGACGTGCATTCCCGGTCCATCGGGCGCTTCGTCCCCCTTTCTCCGCTCCACCGCCGGGGCAGCAGATCGTTGCTGCTGACGTCGATGCTGGCCGGGTTCGCGCTTTTGCCGGTCTCTGGCCTGCCTGCCGCCGCCCAGGCCGTGACCGAAGACGAAGAGGCCGCAAAGCAAGACGGCGCAGTCGCGCTTGGCACCATCATCCTGCAAGGCGGCGGCACGCCGGCGCCCTATGCCGGAGGTCAGGTGGCCACCGGCAGCGCGGTGGGCCTTCTGGGCAATAAGGACGTGCTCGATACGCCTTACAGCACGGTCGCCTATACCGAAGACTTTGTGCAGAACCGCGAGGCCCAGGATGTCGGCGCGGTGATTGGCGCGACCGACCCTTCGGTCTATGTCCCCAACAAACGCAATATTTTCGAGACCTATACGATCCGGGGTTTTTCCGGATCGGCCGATGATCTGACCTTCGGCGGGCTGATCGGCATGGCCCCGAATATGCGCGGCACGACCGAGATGGCCGAGCGGGTGGAAGTGCTGAAAGGTCCTTCGACCTTCCTTTATGGCATGCCCCCGGGCGGCAGTGTCGGCGGCGCGGTGGCGTTGCAACCCAAACGCGCGGGTGATGAGCCCCTGACCCGCCTCACCTCGACCTACAGCTCTGACAGCCTTTACGGCATTCATGCCGATATCGGCCGCCGCTTTGGCGCGAATAAGGAATGGGGCGTAAGGGTCAATGCGGTCTCGCGCGATGGCGACACGGCTGTCGATGGCGAGAAGCACGGGATGAATATGGGCGCGCTCGCGCTGGACTGGCGTGGCGACCGCGCCCGGGTCTCGCTGGATTATTACAATATCCGCGAGAAGATGCGGGGCATCAACTATTTCGGCGTCTCGGCCGGGGCCGCCGTCACCGTGCTGCCCGAGCCGCGCGACGGGTCGAACACCCTCGCCGCGCCCTGGTCGTTCAACACCAATTCGACCGAGACCGTCCTGCTGCGCAGCGAGATCGATCTGACGGACAGCATCACCGCCTGGGCAGCCTATGGCCATAAATCGGGCGGCTATGACGCGCTGATCACCTCGAGCCAGATCACCAGCAATGCCGGCGCGCTTTCGGTCAGCGGTGTGCGGTCGCAACGCCAGGGCAGCCAGGATTCCGGCGAGGCCGGGATCCGCGGCAGCTTTGTCACCGGATCGGTCGGCCATGACTGGGTCGTGACCGCAACCAGCTACGATTCCTCGAACACATTCAAGGATCGGCGTTTCGCGGTCAGTTCGGTCACCAATATCCAGAACCCCGACTGGGGTCCCGCGCCGGATCTGACCGCCTATAATGCCAGCGGCCCGACATCGATCATGGATCTGAAGCTGACCAGCCTCGGCCTGTCGGATACGCTGAAATTCATGGATGACCGGCTGCAGGTGACGCTGGGTCTGCGCTATCAGACGGTGAAAAGCGCAAGCACCGCGATCAGCGCCACGGGCGTCCATACTCCGGGTGCACGCTACGATTCCAGCAAGACCTCGCCCGCCATCGCCTTTGTCTGGAAGGCCAGCGAGCAGCTGTCTTTCTACGGCAATTATATCGAGGGCCTGAGCGCCGGTCAGGCCGCGCCTGCCACCGCCGTGAATGCGGGCGAGGTGCTGCCGCCCTACCAGACCAGACAGGTTGAGATCGGCGCGAAATGGGATCTGGGCCGCCTGACCACCACAGTCGCACTGTTCCAGATCGAAAAGCCCAGCGCCTATCTTGATCCGGTGACACTGGTCTATGGCACTTTTGGCGAGCAGCGCAATCGCGGGATCGAGCTGAATGCGTTTGGCGAGGTCCAGGACGGGCTGCGGCTCATCGGTGGGGTATCCTACACCGATGCCAAGGTGACGAAGGCCAGCACCGCGGCCACCACCGGCAAGACTGCGGCGGGCACGCCTGCGGTCATGGCCAAGCTCGGGGTGGAATATGACCTGCCGTCGCTTCCCGGCCTGGCGCTGAACGCCAATGTGAACCATACCGGCAAGCGATATGCCAATAATACCAACACGCTGTCGCTGCCGTCGTTCACAGTGCTCGATATCGGCGCGCGCTATGAGACCGAAGTCCGTGGCAACCCGCTGACGCTGCGCGCCACGGTGCAAAACGTCACAAACGAGGCCTATTGGGCCGGCGGCAGCCTCGCGGGCGGCTATGGCGCGCCGCGCACGGTGCTGCTGTCGGCGTCGGTCGATTTCTGACCGGACCTTCGCTGACCAGTCCCCCCGCAACCGCCTCCGGGCAGTGCGGGGGGCTTTCCATTCCGTTCCCGCATCGGCCTGACCAGATGACGCGCCTTGCGCTGCCCCTGATATTCCTTGCGCTCTGCCTCGCCTCAATCCTGACCGGGGTGAGCCGCATGAGCCTGGCCTCCCTCTGGTCGTTCGAGACCGGGGCCTGGCTTACCCTGACGGCAAGCCGGTTGCCGCGTCTTGCGGCGGTGGTGCTCAGCGGCGCCGGGCTGGCGGTTTGTGGCATCATCCTGCAGCAGATCCTCAGAAACCGCTTTGTCGAACCCGCCACCACCGGCGGGCTGGAGGCGGCGAAACTCGGGATCCTCGTCGCGATCACCCTGGCGCCGGGGCTGGGTCAGGTCAGCCGCATGGTGCTGGCGATGATGTTCTGCCTGGCCGCGAGCCTGATCTTCGTCGCGATCATCAGCCGCATCCGGTTTCGCGACACGGTTTTCGTGCCGGTTGCCGGCCTGATCTACGGCGCCGTGCTGGGGGCCATAGCCGAATTCTACGCCTGGTCGCATAACATCCTGCAAGACATGCAGGGCTGGATGCTGGGCGATTTCTCGCGGATCGTGCAGGGCAATTACGAGATCATCTGGCTGATCCTGCCGGTCGTCGTGGTGACCTATGCCTTTGCCCGCCGCTTCACCCTGCTGGGGATGGGCGAGGAAACGGCGACCAGCCTCGGGCTCAGCTATGGCACCATCGTGGCGCTTGGCCTTTTGCTGGTTTCAGCCACGGTGGCGGCGACGGTGATCGCGGCCGGGACCATTCCCTTTGTCGGACTGGTGATCCCGAACCTTGTGCGGCTGACCCATGGCGACAATCTCGCGCGGACCCTGCCGCTTGTCGCAACCGGCGGCGCCACATTGCTGCTGGCCTGCGACCTGATCGGGCGCGTGGTGATCTGGCCCTATGAGGTGCCGGTCGGGCTGACCGTCGGTGGGATCGGCGGGCTGATCTTCCTTGCGCTGATCCTGCGGAGGGGGAGATGAGCCGCCCCCTTGCGATCACCGCCGCGCTGATTGCTTTGGCCACGGTCTATGTGCTGACCGGATCTGGTATGGATTTCGGCTATGTCATCCCGCGCCGCCTGATCAAACTTGCCGCGATGGTGACCGGCGGCGTCGCGGTTGCGCTGGCCTCGATCACCTTCCAGACCCTTGCCGGCAACCGCATCCTGACCCCCGCCGTCATGGGCTATGAGGCGGTCTGCCTGATGATGCAGGCGCTGCTGGTTCTGATCCTCGGCACCGGAAGCCTGATACTCTGGGGCGGTCAGGGGTCGATCCTGATCACGCTGGCGGCCATGCTGGCCTGGTCTTTCCTGCTGCATCACTGGCTGTTTCGCCGCGCGCGGGGCGATATCTGGTTCCTGATGCTGGTGGGGATCGTGCTGACCATGGTGATTTCCACCTTCACCCAGTTCATCCAGCTGCGGATCAGCCCGGGCGAGTTCGCGGTCTTCCAGGGCTTTGCCCAGGTCTCGTTCGAAAGGGTCGAGACCACGCGTCTGATCATCTCTGCCCTCGCCCTGACCCTGGTCGCGGCGCTGATCTGGCGGCGCGTGCCGGTGCTGGATGTGATGGCGCTTGGCCGCGACCAGGCGATCTCACTGGGCGTCGACCACGCGCGCGAGACCCGCCATCTTCTGGCGCTGATCGCGGTCCTGGTGGCAGTATCCGTCAGCCTGATCGGCCCCACCGCGTTCATTGGGATCTTCGTTGCCAATGCCGCCCGCGCCATGGCGCGCGGTCCCGGCCACCGCCAGACGCTGCCTGTTGGAGCGGCCGTGGCCATCGGGCTTTTCCTGCTGGCCGAGCTGGCAGCAGCCCAGGTCTTCGACCACCGCACCACGGTCGGCATCCTGATCAACCTCACCTGCGGCGCCTGGTTCCTGCTGTTGATGCTGCGCCGCCGGAGCTTTGCATGACCCCGGACACCGCCATGATCACCACCACTGACCTCTCGATGAAACATGGCAGCCGCCTTGTGCTGTCAGGCCTGACGACAGCTTTCCCCCAGGGACGGCTGAGTGCGATCATCGGCCCGAACGGCGCCGGGAAGTCGACGCTTCTGATGCTGATGGCCCGCCTCGCGAACCCTTCCAGCGGCAGGGTCACCGTCGCGGGGCAGGATATCGCCACGATCCCACCTGCAGCTTTCGCCCGCCAGGTCGCGACCCTGCGCCAGTCGCCCGGCGTCGATCTGCGCCTGACGGTCGGGGATCTGGTCGCCTTTGGCCGCTTTCCCTATAGCCGGGGCCGCCTTGATGCCGCCGACCGCCGCGCGATAGACGAGGCCATTGCACGGCTCGCGCTCGACCCGTTGCGCGACACGCTGATCGACGAGCTGAGCGGCGGCCAGCGCCAGATGGCTTTTCTCGCCATGACCATCGCCCAGGACACGCCCTGCCTTTTGCTCGACGAGCCGCTGAACAATCTCGATATCCGTCATGCCGCCGGCATCATGCGCGCGCTGCGTGACCTTTGCGCGGATCGTGGTCGCAGCGTGATCGCGGTGATCCATGACATCAATTTCGCCGCCAACAGCGCCGACCATATCCTCGCCTTGAAATCCGGGCGGCTGCATTCCGCAGGCCCGGTCGATCAGGTCATCACCGAGGCCAATCTGCAAGACCTCTACGGTCTCGATTTCCGGATCCTGCCACGACCACAGGGGCGGATCTGCGACTATTTCACCCCGAAAGGAGAACCGGCATGACCCGTTCCAATCCGCTCAGCCGCTGGCTTGTCCTGCTGGCGGCCAGCTGCCTGCTTGCGCCCTCCGCCGCGCCCGCCGAAACCAAACCGCAGCAGGTTCTGCCGGTGACGATTGAGCACGCGCTTGGAACCACCGTGATTGAGAGCCGCCCCGGACGTGTGGTGGCGCTGGATATGAACGAGCTGGATTTCCTCGACCGGCTTGACGTGCCGGTTGTTGGCACCGCCAAGGATTTCGTGCCGCATTTCCTGGCGAAGTACCGCGATGACCCTGCGGTGGCCGATGTGGGCATGATCGTGCAGCCCAATGTCGAAAAGGTCCATGCCCTGCACCCCGACCTGATCCTGATGACCTCGCTCCAGGCCGCGCATTACCCCGAGATGAGCAGCTTTGCCCCGGTGATCCATTATGATGTCGATTACCGCGACAGCAGCTCGGGCCATATCCAGGTGGTCGAGGACCATTTCCTGACACTGGCACGGATCTTTGGCAAAGAGGATCTGGCGAAGGATGAGATCGCCGCGCTGGAAGCCAGGATCGCTGCGCTTCGCGGCCTGACCGAAGGCCGACCGGAGCGCGCATTGCTGGTCTTGCATAACAATGGCGGCTTTTCGGCCTTTGGACTGAAATCGCGCTATGGCTTTGTTTTCGATGCCTTTGGGGTAAAGGCGGCCAATGAGGCGGCCGAGACCGGGCTGCATGGCCAGCCCGTCACCAGCGAATTCATTCAGGCCACCAATCCCGACATTATCTATGTGATCGACCGCACCGCCGTGATGGAACACCGCCCGGTGCTGGATGCCGCCACCATCGAAAACCCGCTTTTGCGCGAGACCGCGGCCTGGAAGGCGGGCAAGGTGATCTTTGTCGACCCCGAGGCCTGGTATACCACGGCGGCCAGCATCACCCCGCTTGAGATCATCATCGACGATATCCGCAAGGGCTATGAGTAACGGCCAGCCCCGCGCAGACCGCACCCGGGCGCGCGTGGTCCTTGCCATACCTGCCCCGGGCTGCGAAACCCCTGACGTCGCTTTCCCTGCGAAAAGGAACCGGTTCGATGCTGCAAAAACCCGTCGCACAGGGCCTCTACGAAATCGTCCACTCAGCCCGCCAGGGCGCGGTATTTGTCGCCTCTGCCGGGGGGCGCGGCGAGGCCGGCCCGCCGGCGCAGATCCTGAAACTCGACCCCGGAACCCTGGAGCCACTGGCCCGGATCACTCTGCCGGGCAAAGGCTTTGGCCTTGCGCTCGATGATGCGGCGGACCGGCTTTACATCACCGACGCGACCGATGCCTCGGTCACCGTGGTCGATACCGCGACGGGCACGGTGACGGGCCAGGTACGGCTGGCCGAGAAGACCACCGATGACGAGGGGCGCACGGGCTTTCCCTTCCATTGTCGTGAACTGGCGCTGGATACGATCGCGGGAAAGCTCTACGCGCCCTGCCATTCGATGCAGGACAGTGTGCTATGTATTATCGACGCCGCCCGGCTTGAGGTCGAGGCCCGGCTGACCGGGTTCGGCTTTGTCGCGACCGGCATCGCGACCGACCCGTCGCGCCAGCGGCTCTTCATTTCGAATGCCGAGGGCCAGGTGATCACCGTCGCGACCGACACAGGACAGATCACCAGGACTGTGGCGACAGCGGGGGATCAGCTGATGAACATCGCGCTGGACCCGGCGGGAGGCAGGGTTTTCGCGACCGATCAGGGGCATGAGTTCTTTGAAACGCTCTGGGCGCGGCACCTGCCGGGCTACAGCCGCAAAGGGTCAGGGAACCAGCTTCTGGTTCTCGATGCCGAGACCGGTGCGACGATCCGCCAGATCCCGACCGGCGCCGGCCCGCTTGCGGTGCTTTATGACGCAGGCCGGCAGCTCATCTGCGTCACCGAGCGCAGCGGCGCGGCAGTCAGCCTCTTCGACAGCGAAAGCTACGCGCTGAAAGACCGGATCACGCTTGAGGGGCACCCGAACAGCCTCGCCCTCGATGACCGGAACGGCATTCTTTACGTGACGGCCAAACAGGGCGAGACCGGCAGGCCGGATGCCCCCGACCTGTTGGCACGCATCGCGCTGTAACTCCACCCTGCCCTTGCCCGCTCCGGTCTTCGCAGGCAAGAAAGGGCAAGGTTGCACGGGGCGGACAAGATGGATCACGACACAGACGCCCTGGTGATCGGGGCCGGCCCCGCCGGGCTGATGGCGGCGGAGGAGCTCGCGCGGGCCGGGCGCCGCGTGGTGATCTGCGAGGCAAAGCCGAGCCCCGCGCGCAAATTCCTGATGGCGGGGAAATCCGGGCTGAACCTGACCAAAGACGAGCCGCTGGACGCGTTCACCGCATATTACAGCCCACCCGACTGGCTGGCGCCGATGCTTGCCGCATTCGGGCCCGGCGAGGTGATGGAGTTCGCGCGCGGCCTGGACCAGGAGGTGTTTACCGGATCTTCCGGCCGGGTCTTTCCGGTGGTGATGAAGGGCTCGCCATTGCTGCGCGCATGGCTTGCACGGCTGGCATCCCTCGGGGCAGAACTGCGGCCCCGCTGGCGCTGGAACGGGTTTGAGGGTGGGTGCTGTGCCTTTGATTCCCCGGAGGGCCGCCGGGTGCTGAAGCCCCGCGTCACCGTGCTGGCTTTGGGCGGCGCCAGCTGGGCGCGACTTGGGTCGGACGGCGCCTGGACGCCCTGGCTGGCCGCACAAGGCGTAGAGATTGCGCCCTGGCAGCCCGCAAATATGGGGCTGTCGGTCGGCTGGTCGGCCCATATGGAACGCCATTTCGGCCAGCCGGTCAAAGGCGTGCCCCTGAGCGCCGGTGGCGTGACCAGCCGCGGCGAATTCGTGGTCTCGGCGCGGGGTCTCGAAGGGGGCGGCCTTTATGCGCTGTCACGCCCCTTGCGGGAGGGCGCAGATCTTGTGCTGGATCTGCTGCCCGCGCTGTCAGAGCCTGAGATTGCGGCGCGGCTGGCGAAGATGCGGCCCGGCGAAACGCTGGTGAACCGGTTGCGCAAGCTGGGCCTTGCGCCGGTGCTGGTGGCACTGGTGATGGAATTCGCGCGCGATGCTCCGCTCGCGGCGCTGAAACGGCTGGTGATCCGCCATAACGGCCCGCGCCCACTGGATGAGGCAATCTCGGTCGCGGGCGGTATCACCCGATCCGCACTGAGCCCGGATCTGGAGCTGACCGCCCTGCCCGGGGTCTTTGCCTGTGGCGAGATGCTGGACTGGGAAGCGCCGACCGGGGGCTATCTGCTGACAGGCTGCCTTGCTACGGGCCGATGGGCGGGGCAGGCGGCGGCGCGCTTTGGCTGTGAGGGTACCCCCCCGCAGAGAATTTGAGTCAGGAGGAGCGCATATGGTCGCAGAACCTATGATGGCGGTCATCCGGTGACCTTCCACCTCGCGCTCTCTTGCGAGACGGTGCGGGCGAAGGTGCCAGGGGCAGGCTTCGCCAGGCCGCTTTACTGCAACGGGACCTGATAACGCTCAGATCCGGTCTTTGCGTGCGGCGGTGGCGGCATCACCGGTATTGGGCGTGCCCGCCGGCTCGATCAGCAGGATCGAGGCCTCTTCCGCCGCCATCGGGCAATGTTCGACACCTTTCGGAACGACGTAAAGCTCGCCCGGATTCAGCGTGACATTGCCATCCCTGAGCTGGATCGTGACCTGGCCGTCAAGCACCAGGAAGAAATCATCAGTATCGGGATGCGCATGCCAGGTGAACTCGCCTTTGATCTTCACCAGCATGATGTCATGGCCATTGAAATCGCCGATGATCTTCGGCGACCAATGGTCCTGGAACAGCGCAAGTTTGTCGCGCAGGTTGATCGCGACAGGCGCTTTGCTCACCGGCTCAGCCCGCCCGGCAGGTTCGGCAGGTCAAGCGCGCCAAAGCCGTAATGTTTCAGCCAGCGCAGGTCGGATTCAAAGAAGGCGCGCAGATCGGGGATACCGTATTTCAGCATCGCAATCCGGTCGATCCCCATGCCGAAGGCAAAGCCCTGCCATTTATCGGGGTCGATGCCGCCGGCCGCCAGAACCTTCGGGTGCATCATGCCGGAGCCGAGGATCTCCATCCATTTGTCACCCTCGCCGATGCGGAGCTGGCCGCCCACATTGGAATAGCGGATATCGACCTCAGCCGAAGGTTCGGTGAAGGGGAAATGCGAGGCGCGGAACCGCAGTTCCACCTTATCGACCTCGAAAAAGGCGCGGCAGAATTCTTCGAGCACCCATTTCAGATTGGCCATCGAGATGTCGCGGTCGATGGCCATGCCTTCGACCTGGTGGAACATCGGCGTATGGGTCTGGTCCATATCCATGCGGTAGACGCGGCCCGGGGCAATGACGCGGATCGGTGCGCCCTGGTCAAGTGCTGCCCGGATCTGCACGGGGCTGGTATGGGTGCGCAGCACATGCGGCGGGCGGTTGTCGCCTTCGGCGCGATGCATGAAGAACGTGTCATGCTCCTGGCGCGCGGGATGTTCCGGCGGGATGTTCAGCGCGTCGAAATTGTACCAGTCGCTTTCGACCTGCGGGCCTTCGGCGACGGAAAAGCCCATATCGGCGAAGATCGCGGTCAGCTCGTCCATCACCTGAGAAACCGGATGGATGGTGCCCTGACGGCGCGGGCGGCCCGGCAGCGTGACATCAAGCCATTCGGATTTCAGCCGCTCGTCCAGCGCCGCATCGGAAAGCGCGGATTTGCGGGCGCGAAGGGCGGTGTCGATCTCGGTCTTCAGCTCGTTCAGATGTGCGCCGGCGGCCTTGCGTTCCTCCGGGTCCATCTTGCCCAGACCCGCCATCAGCGCGGAAATCTCGCCCTTCTTGCCAAGCGCGGCAAGGCGCACCTCTTCCAGTGCAGCCTCATCGGCGGCACCGGCCACGGCTCCGATATATTTGCCACGGATTTCGGTCAGATCCATCGGAGCCTCCGGGTTAGATACGGCTGAATTGCGGCTCTGGGACTAGCCGGGCGGGGCCGCGATTGCAAGGGTCGCAGGGTCCGGGATTTGTGGTTCAAAAGGTCCGGCGCCGCGCTCAGTCGCCATAGGGGGGCGGCAGTTCGGAGGAGGGGCAGAAACTGTATTCCAGATCCATAAGCCCGTCGAAGATGTGAAATGCCTGCTGATTGCGGATCTCGATCACGCCTTCGTTCAGGCTTTCAAGGCCGGTCTCCGCCTCGGCGCAGGTCACGGCATAGCTGTAGCGCGCGCCGCCCTCAGAGGTGAGGCCTTCGAAACTGCACATCCCGTAGCGATTGTTGAAACCGCCCGCATGAAGGTAGATGAGCGTCGCGTCATTGCCGCTGCCACATTCCTCGCCGGCCTCGACATAATAGCCCTCCTGCAGCGGCAGACCACCCCCGGCGACAGCGGGAAATGACAGCAGCGGGCCGAGGATCAGGGCGGCGACAGCGGGGGCAAGACGGTGAGACAAGGTTTCTTCCTTCGCAAACTCTTGCCCCATCCCTGACGCCGGATGCGAGGAATGACAAATGACATTGGCTGTCATGAGGGTATGAACGGCAGGAAACGGCGCAAAAGAAAACCCGCGCCAAAGCGCGGGTTTCCGGATCGTTTCGCTTTTCGTCAGGCCGGATCAGGCCAGAGCAGCGCGGGCCTTGTCGGCGATGGCGTTGAACGCCTCCGGCTCATGCACGGCGAGATCGGCGAGGACTTTGCGGTCCACTTCGATCCCGGCTTTCGCCAGACCGTCAATCAGGCGCGAATAGGTGAAGGCCGGGTCGAACAGGCGGACAGCAGCGTTGATACGCTGGATCCACAGCGCGCGGAACTGCCGCTTGCGGACCTTACGGTCGCGGGTGGCGTATTGCTGCGCCTTGTCAACGGCTTGCGTTGCAGTGCGGAAATTCGTCGAACGGGCGGCATAGTAGCCCGAAGCCGCCTTGATCACCTTGCGGTGGCGGGCGTGGGTCACCTTACCGGATTTAACGCGGGACATCTTTGTCTCTCCTTACCGGTTATAGGGCATGTATTTTTTGACGATCTTCGCGTCGGAATCGTCCAGGATCATGGTCCCGGTCGCCTGACGGATGAAGGTCGTCGAACGTTTGATCATGCCGTGGCGCTTACCGGCCACACCGGCCTTCACACGCCCCGAGGCAGTGAAGGAGAACCGCTTTTTAGCAGCGGATTTCGTCTTCATTTTGGGCATTTTACACTCCAGTGTTTTCACGCGCGACGCGGCATGCCACTTCCGCCGGTCTCGCGGTTCTTCCGAAGCCGTCCCTATAGGGGGTTCCGTCTCGCGGGGCAAGGGCCAATCGGCCCCGCCCGTCAGGGCATCTGCCGCTGGTCCGTCAGGGCATCTGCGCAGCCGCCCGTCAGGGCAAATAGCGGGCGACGACGGTGAGCATGACACCGGGAATTTCCGCCGGCCGGTAGCCGCCGGGCTTTTGCGTCCAGGCCACAATCAAAAGCGCCGCCGAGAGGACCACCATAAGCGTTCCCATCCGCGGCGCCCTTCCGTCGACCCAGCCTGCAAGCATCGTGGGGATGGTAAGAACCGCCATCACGATTCCCACCGTCAGCAACAGATCCGAATCCACGTTGCCCCCGCCCAAAAACCTTTGTTCGGGTTCAGGTTAGCCGGGATCGACGCGCGAAATCAATCTTTCATCACAGGGCGCAACCCTGAGAATATTGGTCGAACCGGGCACGTTGAACGGCACGCCCGCCGTGACCACGATCTGATCTTTCTCATCGGCGAAGCCAGCCGAGCGCGCGGCGCGGATCGCGGACAGCACCGCGCCCTTGAAGCGCTCCTGTTCCGGTACGATCACGCAATGCACCCCCCAGGTCAGCGCAAGGCGGCGCGCGGTCGAGACCAGCGGCGTCAGCGCGATCACCGGCACATGCGGCCGCTCGCGTGCGACAAGGCTCACGGTCTGGCCGGACTGGCTGAAGCAGGTGATGGCCTTGATATCGGTGGCCTCGGCGATCTCACGCGCGGCGGCAACGATCCCATCGGCCACGGTCTCGCGCTTGACCACGCGGCTGGCGTCGATGATCGAAAGATAGGTCGGATCGGCCTCGACCGAACGCGCCACATTGTCCATCGTGGTGACGGCCTCGATGGGGAACTTGCCGGCCGCCGATTCCGCCGAGAGCATCACCGCATCGGCGCCCTCATAGATCGCGGTCGCCACATCCGAGACTTCGGCGCGGGTCGGCATCGGGTTTTCGATCATCGATTCGAGCATCTGGGTCGCAACGATCACCGGCTTGGCCGCCGCGCGCGCCTTGCGGACAAGACGTTTCTGGATCGGCGGCACCGAATAGACCGGCAGCTCGACACCAAGATCGCCGCGCGCCACCATGATCCCGTCAGAAACCGCGAGGATTTCTTCATAGGCCTTCACCGCCGCCGGCTTTTCGATCTTCGAGAGGATCGCGGCACGGCCTTTGGCAAGGGCGCGGGCTTCAAGCACGTCTTCGGCGCGCTGCACGAAGGAAAGCGCCAGCCAGTCGACACCCAGCTCACAGACGAATTCCAGATCCTTGCGGTCTTTTTCGGACAGAGCCGCCAGCGGCAGCACCACGTCCGGCACGTTCACGCCCTTGCGGTTCGAGATCACGCCGCCGACCTCGACCACGCAATCGGCGAAATCCTTACCGCATTCGGCGACTTTCAGCCGGATCTTGCCATCGTTGACCAGCAGTGACGCGCCTGGCTCCAGGGCTGCAAAAATCTCGGGATGCGGCAATTGCACCCGGGTCGCATCGCCCGGCGTCGCGTCGAGATCGAGGCGGAATTTCGCGCCATCGGCGAGGTCATAGCCGCCATCCGTGGCAAAGGCGCCAACCCGCAGTTTCGGCCCCTGAAGATCGGCCAGAATGCCGATCGGGCGGCCAAGATCATGTTCGACCTGGCGAATGATGGTATGACGTTCACGGATGTCGTCATGGGTGCCATGGCTCATATTCAGGCGGAACACATCGGCTCCGGCAGTGAACAGCTGGCAGATCATGTCATAAGTGCTGGAAGCCGGGCCCAGCGTTGCCACAATCTTCACGTTACGGTGACGGCGCATATGCCATCCTCCTGTCTCGGGTTTCGCGTTACGATGTGGGCCAACCGCGTTATGGCGCAGAATGTTAGCGCCCGCAACAGAACGATTTGTGACGCGGGACCTTTCCTTCCCCTGGCGCTCGACCAGGGCGTGGGGTTAGAATAGCCCGGTGAAATATCGGGCAGATTAACAGGCGGGATCAGCAGACCAATGCAGCATGAGGCGTTCCGGATCGAGGGCGAGGACCGCCCCGGCCCCTGGCTGGTGACCTGTGACCATGCGACAAACCGGGTGCCGGACTGGGTCGCCGGCGGCAGTCTCGGCCTTCCTGCCGCTGACATGGCGCGCCATATCGCCTTTGACCCCGGCGCGCTCGGCCTGTCGCGCGCTTTGGGCGCGGCGCTGGACAGCCCGGTGATTTCCTCGGATTTCTCGCGGCTGGTGATCGACCCGAACCGGGGCGAGGATGATCCGACGCTGGTGATGCGGCTTTATGACGGATCGGTCGTTCCGGCGAACCGCCGCATCGGCCAGGACGGGATCACCGAACGGCTCAACCGGCTTTACCGCCCCTATCATGCCGCGCTGGAGCGGCTGGCGGCGGCCCCCGCGTCTTCACTCTCACCTTCCGGTCCACGCGCCATTGTCGCGATCCATTCCTTCACGCCCTGCCTGCGCGGCCGCCCGCCCCGGCCCTGGCATGTCGGCGTGCTGCATTCCCATCGCGACAGCCGGCTCTCGGCGGCGCTGCTGGCAGAACTGGCCTTTGAGACCGATCTCTGCATTGGTGACAACGAGCCCTATTCCGGCCATCTGCCCGGCGATTCCATCGACCGCCACGCCCTTGACCATGGGCGCCACAATACTTTGATCGAATTGCGCAACGACCTGATCGAAACGCAACCGCAACAGGCGGCCTGGGCCGCAAGGCTCGCCCCGATCCTGTCCCGCGCCCTGAGCCGCGCCCTTACGGAGACCAGCCATGTCTGACACCCCGACCATCGACGACCAGACCCGGACCGAACTGGAGGCCGCCACCTTCCGCGCCCTGATGCATCACCTGCTTGAGGCGCGGCCCGATGTGCAGAATATCGACCTGATGACGCTGGCCGGATTTTGCCGCAACTGCCTGAGCCGCTGGTATCAGGAGGCCGCCGCTGAAAAGGGCATCGCCCTGACAAAAGATGCCGCGCGCGAACAGGTTTACGGGATGCCCTATGCGGATTGGGTGGCCGCGAATCAGACAGAAGCCGGGCCAGAGAAGCAGGCCGCCTTTCGCGACGCCTTTGCGCAGAACGTCCCCGGAAAGAGCTAAGCTTCGCCCCGTCGGCGTTGCAACAATCGCACCCCGGGCGGTCCGCCGTTTCTATTCGAAGAACAGTCAGACAACCATTCGCTGATCCGCTTGACTCGCGGTTACACTCTGCGCATCGCTTTTCAAATTATGTCATTTTTTGGGCAGTGGGGGCTGTTGTTATGGAATTGCTGTTTCTTCTTCCGGTTCTTTTGGTTGGCGGGATCTTTGTCGCACTTGACGACAATGATGACGACGATGATCGCGACGCGCCGGACCATCCGCATGTCCAGGAGGGGACCGAAGGGAATGATACCCTGACCGGCAGCGGTGAGAATGACATCCTGCGCGGCCATGGCGGCATGGATTTGCTTTATGGCGGCGACGGCGCTGACCGGCTTGAAGGCGGCGAGGGCGATGACGCGCTTTATGGCGGCACCGGCAATGACACATTGCTGGGCGGCGACGGCAATGACCGGTTGTTCGGCGAGCTTGGCGACGATACCATCTATGGTGGCGAGGGCGATGATTACGCCGAGATCCTGGCCGGCCAGGGCAATGATCACCTCTTTGGTGGCGCAGGAAGCGATACGCTGAACGCCTCGCAGTCGGATGGGGACATTCTTGCCCGTGGCGGCGCCGGGCGCGACATCATGCATACCGGCAGCGGTGACGACACGCTTTACGGCGATGCCGGCAATGATGCGCTGCGTTCGCTGGCCGGGTCGGATGTCTTCTATGGCGGCGTGGGCAATGACTATATCCGCTCGGTCGACCTGAACCCGGATTTCATCGGCAATGACCAGCTTTTCGGCGGGGACGGCAATGACCGGCTGACCGCCGATGGCGGTGATACGCTGACCGGCGGCGCGGGCCAGGATATCTTTGAGCTTGACCATCGCGGGCTGGGCGAAGGCGTGATGACGGTCACCGATTACGACCCTGCCGAAGATCAGCTGCATATCCATGTGCTTGCAGGGCCGGAGCTGCCGGACGTCGCACTTCGCGCCAGCGAGTCGGGCACCGGCACCATCGTGACTGTGAACGGCGTGGATGAGGTGCTGCTGGAAAACATCGCACCTGGTGATGTGAACAGCGATGATTTCTTCATAACCCGCCATGACACGCCGGTTCCGGTTCCGACCCCGGTCGCCGCAGGCGAGCCGCTGATTTCAGTCAACTGACCCTGGGATCACGACAGTCCGGCATAACAAAGGGCCGCCCCGTCACCAGGGCGGCCCTTATCCTTGCGGCGCGTTTCCGGCGCGCTGCGGTCCGTCAGACTGCCGCCTTGTTCATCTCGTCCAGATAGATCTCACGCATCCGCGCCGCGACCTTCCCGGGCTTGCCACCGCCAATCGCTGCGCCATCCAGCTCGACCACCGGCATCACAAAGGCCGAAGCCGAGGTGATGAAGGCCTCATCCGCCGCCTTGGCCTCTTCGACCGTGAAAAGCCGCTCTTCGATCTCGAACTGCGCCTCTTTGGCGAAGCGCAGCACCGCCGCGCGGGTGATCCCGTGCAAAATATCCGACGACAGCGGCCGGGTGATGATCTTATTCCCTTTGACGATATAGGCGTTGTTCGAGGTGCCCTCGGTCACATGGCCATCCTCGGTGAACCAGGCATCATCGACCCCCGCCTTTTTCGCCATCATCTTGCCCATCGACGGGTACAAAAGCTGCACCGTCTTGATGTCGCGCCGGCCCCAACGGATATCGGGTATCGAAATGACCTTCAGCCCGGTCTTCGCCTGCGGATTGTCGGCAAGGCCCGTCTTCGACTGCGTGAACAGCACCACGGTCGGCGCCACCCCCGGCCCCCAGGCGAAATCGCGATCCCCGGGATTGCCACGGGTGACCTGAAGGTAAACCATCCCCTCGGTGATATTATTCACCTTCACCAGCTCGCGATGCACCGCGAGCCAGTCTTCGGCGCTCAGCGGATTGTCCATCTCCAGCTCGTCCAGCGAGCGCTGGAGCCGCGCGATATGGCCGCCGAAGTCGATCAGCTTGCCATTCAGCACCGAGGTCACTTCGTAAACCCCGTCCGCCATCAGGAAACCGCGGTCGAAAATGGAAACCGTGGCCTCGGTTTCGGGCAGATACTGGCCATTCACATAGACGGTGCGGGTCATGAGACTATCCCCAGAGTTGGCGTTCGGGCGGATGAAGCTGCGACAGATCGTAACGCAGCGGGTGGGGCCGGTCTTCTGCCAGCAAAAGCGGCCCGTCAAGGTCTACATAAGCCGCGCCCTGCGCCAGCAACACCGCGGGCGCCATCGCAAGCGAGGATCCGACCATACAGCCAACCATAATGCCAAAGCCCTGCGCCTGCGCCGCTGCGCGCAAGGCCAGCGCCTCGGTCAGCCCGCCGGTTTTGTCGAGCTTGATATTGATCACATCATAGCGGCCTCGCAGCGCGGCCAGGCTTTCGCGGTCATGGCAGCTTTCATCGGCACAGACCGGCAGCGGGCGCGCCATTTCCGCCAGCGCCTCATCCTGCCCCGCCGGGAGCGGCTGTTCGACCAGCACGACCCCCATTTCCACGAGACGCGGCGCAAGATCCTGATAGACCTCCGGCGTCCAGCCCTCATTCGCGTCGATGATCAGCTTTGCTGCGGGTGCACCGCGCCGCACCGCCTCAAGCCGGGGCATGTCATCAGCCGTGCCGAGCTTGATCTTGAGCACCGGCCGGTCTGACGCCGCCCGCGCCGCAGCCTCCATCGCGGCGGGCTCCGCCAGCGAAAGCGTGAAGGCCGTCGTCACCGGGGAGGGCTCCGGCAGTCCCGCCAGCTCCCAGGCCCGGCGCCCGGAGGCCTTCGCCTCCAGATCCCAGAGCGCAGAGTCCACCGCATTGCGCGCAGCCCCCGCCGGCAGCGCCTGTTGCAGCCCGGCCCGCGTGATTCCGGGCGGCAGGTCCGCAATCTCAGCCAGCACCGAGTCGAGGCTTTCGCCATAGCGCGCATAGGGCACGCATTCACCCTGCCCGGTGGCGCCCCCCCGCGTCACCTGGACCGTTACCACCTGGGCCTCGGTTTTCGAGCCACGGCTGATGGTGAACACCTGCGCGAGGCGAAAACGGGCGGTCGTGGCGGTGAGCATCGCGGGGGTCTCCTGTCCCGGCGACACTTTCCGCGCCGCCGGAAAAGGGCAAGTGAAAAACTGCGCCGCTTTGCGGCATGGGTTTTCTGCGCACGCAAATTCTCCTTGCAAGCGCAAAAGCAACATTATAACCAAACCATCAAGCATAACGTAATATGATTGCCAAAGGATGCGCCCATGAGCTTTCGCCTCCAGCCCCCCGCCCCCGCCCGTCCCAATCGCTGCCAGCTTTTTGGTCCGGGCTCACGGCCGGCGCTGTTTGAGAAGATGGCGGCCTCGGCGGCGGATGTGATCAACCTTGATCTCGAGGATTCGGTGGCGCCGCAGGACAAGGATCAGGCGCGGCAGAATATCATCGAGGCGGTGAATACCATCGACTGGGGGAAAAAGACGCTCTCGGTCAGAATCAACGGGCTGGACACGCCCTGGTGGTATCGCGATGTCGTCGAGTTGCTGGAACAGGCGGGCGCGCGGCTGGATCAGATCATGATCCCGAAGGTCGGTTGCGCCGCCGATGTCTATGCGGTGGACGCGCTGGTCACCGCAGTTGAACGCGCCAAGGGCCGCAAAAAGCCGATCAGCTTTGAAGTGATTATCGAAACCGCCGCCGGCATCGCCCATGTCGAAGAAATCGCAGCCTCTTCCCCCCGCCTGCAGGCCATGAGCCTCGGCGCCGCCGATTTCGCGGCCTCGATGGGGATGCAGACCACCGGCATCGGCGGCACCCAGGAAAACTACTATATGCATCGCGAGGGTGCGAAATACTGGTCCGACCCCTGGCATTGGGCCCAGGCCGCCATCGTCGCCGCCTGCCGCACGCATGGTGTGTTGCCGGTCGATGGTCCCTTCGGCGACTTCTCGGATGATGAGGGGTTCCGCGCTCAGGCTCTGCGTTCGGCCACTCTGGGGATGGTTGGGAAATGGGCGATCCACCCGAAACAGGTGGCGCTCGCCAATGAGGTTTTCACGCCATCCGAGGCCGCCGTAACCGAGGCGCGCGAGATCCTCACTGCGATGGAGACCGCCAAAGCTGCAGGCCAGGGCGCCGCGACTTACAAAGGCCGGCTGATCGACATCGCCTCAATGCGCCAGGCCGAAGTGATCGTTCGGCAGACCGAAATCATTGCCGGGACGTGAAGAGAATCCGTTGACACACTGCTTTTACAATGTGCAACATCACCTCATCCAGGCCCGTCCCTGAGGCGGATTGGAAATGAACACCCGCGCCGCGACCACAGGGAGAGGAGGCCCTGCGCGGCAAATGGGAGGAAGCGCACCCCGTGGCGAAAGCTGCGGGGTGTTGCCATTTCCGGCGCCCCGTTTTTGGCGCCCCGTTTTTGGCGCCCCATTTTTGGCGCCGCGCCTCTGGCAGGCTGCGGAAGCCTCCGGCGGGGATATTTAAGGACAGATGAAATCGGCATGCTCTCTTCGCCTTTTCATCTGTCCTTAAATATCCCGGGGGTGAGCGGCACAGCCGCGAGGGGGCTGGCCCCCTCTGCTTCTCGGCCTGCCACGCGCGGCGTCAGTTGCACTTTGCGCCCGCCCCCTCCATATAGGAGGCGATCAGAATAAGGGTCCAGCGCATGATCTATCTCGATTTCGAAAAGCCCCTGGCCGAGATCGAAGGCAAAGCCGAGGAATTGCGGGCGCTTGCCCGGAAGGACTCGGCGATGGATGTCACGCGGGAAGCCGAAGCGCTTGACCGCAAGGCCGAGACCGCTTTGCGCGATCTCTACAAGAATCTCTCTGCCTGGCAGAAATGCCAGGTGGCGCGCCACCCGGACCGGCCGCATTGCCAGTCCTATATCGACGCGCTCTTTACCGAATATACCCCGCTCGCCGGGGATCGGGCCTTTGCCGACGACCATGCAGTCATGGGCGGTATTGCGCGGTTCAATGACCGGCCGGTGATGGTGATCGGGCATGAAAAGGGCCATGATACCAAGACCCGGATCGAACATAATTTCGGCATGGCCCGCCCCGAAGGCTATCGCAAGGCGATCCGGCTTATGGATCTTGCCGACCGCTTCAGCCTGCCGGTGGTCACGCTTGTCGACACGCCCGGCGCCTATCCGGGCAAGGGCGCGGAAGAGCGCGGCCAGTCCGAGGCCATTGCGCGTTCGACCGAGAAATGTCTCTCGCTCGGCGTTCCGCTGATCTCGGTGATCATCGGTGAGGGTGGCTCGGGCGGCGCCGTAGCCTTTGCGACCGCGAATCGCGTCGCAATGCTCGAGCATTCGGTCTATTCGGTCATCTCGCCGGAAGGCTGCGCCTCGATCCTGTGGAAGGATGCCGAGAAGATGCGCGAAGCGGCCGAAGCACTGCGCCTGACCGCCCAGGATCTGCAAAAGCTCGGCATTGTGGACCGCATCATCAAAGAGCCGGTCGGCGGCGCGCAGCGCGCGCCCTCGGAGGCGGTCGATGCGGTTGGCAAGGCGATTGCCGCGATGCTGGCAGAACTGACCGACAAAAAGCCGGCAGCCCTGCGCAAAGACCGCCGGCAGAAATTCCTCGACATGGGATCTCGCGGCCTGGCGGCCTGAGCACAGGCCCGCCGCGCCCCTCTCCACCAGAACTGCACCTGCTGATCAGGTGGCCCTTGGTCGTCCGGAAATGCCGGCGACCAGGTTTTGCCACATGTGACCCATATTAATACCTCACTCTTTATGAAAATTCGATCAGAACGCTCCGGAAGGGTCTGATTGTGCCAGTAACGAATCTCATTGTGAACGGAACCTTTGATCAGGGCAGCACCGGCTGGTCCGGCACCGATCTGGAGACCGGTTACAATGAGGGCACCTATCTCGGGAACGGGTCGCCGAACCGTGTTGCCGAGATGGATGGCGCCAGCAACCAGATCACGGTGATGTATCAGGTGGTGCATATCGACCATGCCGGCTCCGTCCCGCTGGAATTCCGCACCGCGCTGCGCGAGGGCCAGCCGCTCGCCAACAAGGAAGGCTTCCGCGTCGATATTGTCGACTCAAACGGCAAGGTCATCTTTACGAAATCGATCTATCCCCAGGGTCAGAGCTGGGAACATTACAGTCTCAATATCGACTTCCCGAGCGCCGGAGATTACCGCGTCAGCTTTACCGAGCTTGGGGTGAACAACAGCTACGGCGCGATCATTGATGACATCTCGATGCTGGTCTGTTTTGTGGCCGGGACGCTGATCGCGACACCTGATGGCCAACGCCCCGTCGAGGATCTGCGCCCCGGTGACCTGGTCTTCAATGCCGAGGGCGATGCGCTGCCGGTGATCTGGACAGGGGCGCGCAGGGTCTCGATGGAAGACCAGATTGTCGATGAAAGCCTGCGCCCGGTCGTGTTCGAGCCCGGTTCGCTGGGCAAGGGTCTGCCGGAGCGGCGGCTTGCGGTTTCGCCGCAGCACCGGATGATGGTCTCGGGCTGGAAGGCCGAGCTTTGGTTCGCGGAATCGGAAGTGCTGGTGCCGGCGATCTCGCTGGTGAATGGCGATACCATTCGCCAGACCACCGCCGATGAGGATGTGACCTATGTGCATTTCCTCTTTGAGGGTCACGAGATCGTCCTCGCCGAAGGGTGCCCGAGCGAGAGTTTCCATCCTGGCGACCATTCGCTGAACGGGCTGGACCGCGCCGCGCGCGACGAGGTCCTCGCATTGTTCCCCGAATTGAATACCACGCCGGTCATCGCTGCGCGTCAGGTCATTCGCCGCAAGCTGGCCTCGGTTCTCGCGAACTGAACGGGCGCGCTTTCGGGGTCAGTCCTGCGGCGCAGAAGGTGGCGCTGAGGGCGGCGAGACCGGCGTCAGGCGAAAACCGGCCTCGGCCATCAGCCTGTTGGAATTGCTTTCGATCTCGCCCTCGATACGCGCAAGAAACTCGGGAAGGGGGAGCCCCGGCGCGATGCGTGGCAGGAATTCAATCACCGCAACGCCCGGTTTGCGCAGGATGCTGCGCTTTGGCCAGAAGACCCCAACATTGGTTGCCACTGGCACACAGGGCTGGCCAAGCTGTTGATAAAGCAGGCCGGATCCGGCTTTATATGGCTTGATCACCCCCGGCGCGACGCGGGTGCCCTGCGGGTAGATCACCAGCTGCCCCGGATCCGCGCTTCCCTTCGCCACATCCGCTTTCATCTTCGCGATCGCCGCACCACGCCGGCCGCGATCAACCGGGATACAGCCGATCCTGAGCGCATATTGCCCGAGGAAAGGCGTATAAATCAGCTCGCGTTTCATGATGAATTTCGGGCGCGGCAACGTGCCGAAAATCACAAGAATGTCGAAAAAGCTCTGATGTTTTGCAGCGACGATCACCTCATCCTGCGGCACTTCACCACGGATCTCGGTGCGCAGGCCGCACAGGATCCGCACCGAGGCGATCACCCAGCGGGCGTAGAAATGGCAGGCGGCAAAGGCGCCGTCACGCGACATCAGCGCCCAGGGTGCGAAGAGCACCGCGACCACGGCCAGCATGACATACATCTGGATCACGAAAATCAGCGACAACAGCCAGCGAAACACGATCATCTGAATTCCCTCAGCTTGCGCAGGGCGGCATAGCGGGTCGAGAAAAAGGCCACGAGCCCGACCAGCGGCGGCAGGATAAAGGGCAAAAGCCAGCCGGCGCCGGTAAAGCCAAGACCGGTCAGGAAGGCGCCGGCAGTATCGGCGCCAGGCAGGAACAGCATGCCGATCACCCCGGCCACTGCACCGGCACAGGCGCCGGCAAAGGCCCGCAGCGTGAAACGCCGCACGAAAGCGCGGGCAATATACTGGTCACGGGCGCCCACCAGCCGCAAGACGCGCACAACCTGGGCATTGGCCTCAAGCGAGGCACTTGCCGCCAGTGTCACCATTGCGGCCATAGCGGTACCGATCAGCACGATCGACAACAGGCCCAGCAGCCGCAGCTTCGAGGCGGCCTCGGCCAGCGGACGGCGCCAGCGGGTATGGTCATCGAGCACCGCACCTGGCGCCTCGGCGCTGAGCCTCTGGCGCAGCCCCTCGGCATCATACCCGGGATCGGCCTCGGTCACCTCGATCAGGCGCGGCAGCGGCAGCTCCTCGACCGGCAGCTCGGCCCCAAACCAGGGCTCCAGCAAAGCGCGGTTTTCCGCATCGGTGAGGGCGCGGGCGGCTTCGACCCCCGGCGTCGCGGCCAAAAGCGTCAGGATCGCCGCCGTCTGCTGCTCCATCTGCGCGGGGGGCGCCGAAAGGCGGATCGTCGAGGTCCGCGCCAGTGCATCCGACCAGCGCCCGGCCAGCCGGTCTGATGCCAGCGACAGCGCCATCGCGAAAACACAGAGAAAGGTCATCGCGGCGGCGGTGAACGAGGTCAGCCAGGCGGTGTGGCCCGAAGGCGGCACCACGCGGTCAGATCGTGCATCCGGCGACATCAGGGCAAGGGCGCGGGAAATCGGTCTGGGCAGTTTCACAGATCTGCCCCCGCCAGCTGAATCCGCCGCTTTGAGATTCGCAGCACCCGGGTCGGGATCTGGTTCTTGGCCTGGCGGATCAGGTTCAGATCATGGGTCGCGATCAGGATCGTCTTGCCCATCCGGTTCAGTTCGACCAGCAGCGTCAGCAGCCTGAGCGACATTTCCCAGTCGACATTGCCCGTGGGCTCATCGGCCAGAATGATATCGGGGCCCATGATGATCGCCCGTGCCAGGGCCGCGCGTTGGCGTTCGCCGCCGGAAAGCGAGGGCGGCAGCGCATCGGCCAGATGCGACAGGCCGACCCATTTCAAAAGCTCGTCCAGATCGCCGCTTTCGCTGCGCCGCCCCGCCACCGTCAGTGGCAATTGCACATTGGCGGCAAGCGGCAGATGGTCGAGAAACTGCACATCCTGATGCACCACCCCGATCCGCCGGCGCAGGTTCGCCACATCGTCACGCGGCAGCGATTTCACCTCGCGGTCAAACAGGGTGACATGACCAGACGTGGGAAGAAGCTCGGCATAGGCAAGCTTGAGGAATGTCGTCTTGCCCGACCCCGAGGGGCCGGTCAGAAAGTGAAACGACCCCGGCGCCAGCTTCAGCGTCACATCCGACAGAAGCTCGCCCCCGCCGTAATTATAGGCTGCACTTTCAAAGGCAATCACTGCCCGATCCCCCTGCGATGCCTCCGCGACACCCCTGCGATACCACCGCGCGCCCGAGCTTTATGCGCGCTCACTCTGACAAACCATGACTTAATTCGCACGGCTCTCAGGGATTGTTCAAGTCCGGGACACATAGTCTTGGACGATTGCAGGATTATTGTTAGAAGAGAAAAGGGCTTAGCTTGGGGCGGGGTTTTTCATGTTACTGGCATGTCCAAATTGTGACGCCAGATACGATGTGCCGGATAGTGCGATCCCGGAGGCCGGGCGCGACGTTCAGTGCTCGAATTGCGGCCATGCCTGGTTCCAATTGCCGGCTGAGTCGGTCTCAGACGGTATGGCTGATGCCTTTGCGGAAGCTCTGACAGGTGCTGATTTCGCCGACACCTCCGGCGGCGAAGGCAATACTGATGAAAGATCAGCAAAAAATTACGAAGCCGCCGCTGTTTCAAGAGGGCCCGATGTCGTCGCGGGTATCTCAGATGCGCCGGAGGCGGAGGCCTCGCAACAACGCGCAGCACCCGTGCACAGCGCCGACCTGACTGGCACCGATGCGCTGAAAGCCGCACTGGCCGGCAAGGCTGCGGCCACGCCGGTCGCCCCCCCGGCCCCTGCGCCAGAGCCGGTGCGCCGTGACCTGGACGAAGCCGTGCTGGAAATCCTGCGCGAAGAAGCCGAACGCGAGGCCAGCGCCCGCAAAGCCGAAGCGCAGCGCAACACAAATCGCCGGGCCGAGGCCGATACCGGGCTGCAATCGCAGCCTGAGCTGTCGATACCCGCGCCAACGCCGGAAATGACTGCCCAGCAAAAGCGCCTCGCCATGCTGCGCGGAGAAGATCTCGACGATCCGGATCCCGAACCCGCCCGCCCGACGGCGCGGCGCGATCTCTTGCCCGATGTCGAGGAAATCAATTCCACATTGCAGCCCGACGACAACCGCTTCGATCCCGAAGCCGAGGTGGATTCACTGCCGGATCTGACCCGGGGCAGTTTCCGCACCGGCTTCCTTCTGGCCATTCTGGTGCTGGTGATCGCAGCGCTGCTCTATGTTTTTTCCGACCGTATCGTTGTGGCGGTGCCGGCGCTGGAAAGCGCATTGCAGGCCTATGTGAGCTTTGTCGACAACCTGCGTAACTGGCTCAATTCGCTGATGGATGATGCGACTCAGGCCCTGACTGGCGATCCGCAGACAGGCGGCTGAGGCCCTATCCCGCTTCCGCCAAGGCCAATACCCTGAATAAAACCGCGCCGATGTGTCCGGCGCGGTTTTTCTATGCAGGTTTTCGCCGCCGGTCGTCAGAACAGATCGAGCAGGCGCTTGAGATAGTCGAGTTCGGCATCCGGGCGCCCCGCCTCGCCCGACCGGCGGCGAATCTCGTCCAGCAGCTCCTGCGCGCGCTGATCGGGATTGTTCTGCACCATATTGCGGTCCGACCCGATCCGGGCCGAATCGCCCGGCTCGCGCCCCAGCGGATCGACCGCATTCGGGTCAACACGGCGGGCGTCGCGCGGCTCCTGGGTGCCGCCTTCGGCCCCGGGTTCGCGTTCCAGATCGGCCAGCGCATCGCCGAAATCGCGCATGCCCTGACGCAGCCGCTCCATCGCTTCGGCCTGTTTGTCGAGCGCGCCGGCAAGATCACCCTGACGCAGCGCCTCTTCGGCCTCGCGCATCGCGCGTTCGGCCTCGCCCAGCCGCTCACGCCCCTCTTCGCCCTTTTCCGAGCCGTCGCCCGGCAGCTTGCCGTTCTGCATCTCGTTGAGCTTGTCGCGCAGCTCGCGCTGACGATCCGCCAGCTCGCCCGGATCGGTGCCCGGCTGACCATTCCGGCCGCGCTGCATGTCGCGGTAGGCGTCATCCGAGAGCCCCTGCTGGTCTTTCAGCGTCTCGCCAAGGTCTTTCATCGTGCCCTGGCCCTGGCCTTCACCGCCCTGTCCCTGGCCCTGCCCCTGCTGCACCTGGAGGTTCTCCATCAGCTGGCGCAGCTCTTCCATCAGCGCCATCGCCTCGGCGGTTTTGCCCTCTTTCATCAGCCGCTCGATCTCGTCGAGCATCTGTTGCAACTGGTCCTGGGTGATGGTCTGGCCACCCTGCTGGGCGCCCTCTCCATCCTGGCGGTCGCCATTCTGCTGCGCCTGCTGGCCCAGTTCCTTGAGATATTCGCGCATCGCCTGCTGCATCTCTTTCATCAGCTGGTCGATTTCCTCGGGTGACGCGCCATTGCGCATCGCCTCTTCCAGCTGGTCCTGGGCGCGCTGCAGCCGCTCGAAAGCATTCCCCAGATCGCCCTCTTCGAACATGAAGGCGATATGCCAAAGCTCTTTCACCACCTCGTCACGCTGCCCATCGGTCAGCGGCAGCGCCATCGCATCGGCCTGGCGCACCAGCACCCTGAGCCGTTTCGCGGCATTCTGCGAACGCGTCAGTTCCTCGGGCCGGTTGCCAATGGCTTTCAAGAGCTCCAGCGCGCGCGGCAGGTTTTCGCGGTTCCAAAGAATATCGCGCCGCATCTCGATCACCGCATTGGCCATCGGATCGAAAAAGCGCTTGCCGGGCAGCGTCACCTCATATGGCGCGGCGCTGCCCTCGTTCCCGGCAGCGTCAAGCGCGGTGAACACCATGCTGACCGGCATATTCGAGAACACATGTTCCGAAAGATCATCGACCAGCATCTGGGTGATCTCGGTCCGGTTGCCCTTCATCGGCATCGGCAGGTCCAGCGTGACCGGCGCTGCAGGCTCCGGATCGATCTCCAGCCCGTAGCGGCGGATGACCTTTTCCGGTTGCAGGCTGATGGTGACACGCCCGGCGGTGACGCCGTAATCGTCGCTGGCCTTGAATTCCTGCTTGAACCGGCCATCCGCCTCGCGGCCCATCTCGCCCGAAACGGCGATGGTGGGCGCGGTGTCGGGCGTGGCGATGACCTGCCATTCGCGCCCGCCCGGGCCGCCGATGGCAAGGCGGCCAGACTGGCTGACCACCAGCTCTGTCAGGCCTTTCAGCCCTTCCGGGATCGCGCTCGCGGCCTCGCCTTCCGGAGCGGGCGGCGCGACCCGGGCAATGGTCTGCTCGATCTGCGCCTCCGCGCTGTCACCATAGACGCGGATCTGGATGCGGCTGCCAACCGGCACCTCGAATTCGCCCGCCGTGATGTCATTGAGGTAAAGCACCGGCTTGCCGGTATAGGCCGGGGGCCGCGCCCAGCCCTCCCAGACCGGGCCGGAGGGAATGGCCTGGGCGGGGCCGGGGCCAATGGCCACCACTTCAGCCGCGCGCCAGAACGATCCGAACAGAGCCGCCATCACCGCCGCCGTGAGCGCGACATAGCGCAAAGACCAGCGGTCACGTGACGCGAGTTGCAGATCCGGCGGCACCGCGCGGGCCGCACGCGCCTTTTCCGCCATCCGCGCCAGGTGAACCCGCCAGACCGCCGACGATTGCGCATCATCAGCCCCGATCGCCTGGCTGTCCCGCAAAGTTGCAATGGGGCGCCCGGGCAGCGACGCATCAAGGCGGATCAGCGCCTCATCCGAAGTCGGGCGGCGGAATTTCCGGAAGCCCCAGATCAGCGAGACCAGCACCAGAAGGGCCACCAGCACCAGCCCGATCTGCACCTGCAAGAGCGTTCCGACCTCATGCAGCCCGAAAGCCGCCGCCGAAAACGCCAGCAAAAGCACGGTCCAGAGCGGCCAGAAGGCGCGCGCAAGGCGCTCTGCCCAAAGCCCCGCCAGCGTCAGGCGACGCGGCCATTTCAGCGCGTTAAGCGCTGCTGCGGTCGCGGTGTCGCTGTTCGACGGGGCCTGTCGCGCTGCCATCCGGTCTCCCTTCGCCACGTGCCCCGAAGGGTCTCGCGGAGGTTACTGATCCTTCATCCACGCGGGCAGTCTATCGCGCGCGAGGATTTCGTCAAAGGTAGGGCGTTCCCGAATGACAGCGAATTGATGCCCATTGACAAGAACTTCGGGAATCAGCGGGCGGGTGTTGTATTCGCTGGCCATCACCGCGCCATAGGCCCCCGCAGACCGGAAGGCGACCAGATCGCCGTCGCTCAGCAGCGGCAGATCGCGCGCTTTCGCGAAAGTGTCGCCGGTCTCGCAGACCGGGCCGACCACGTCGAAGGGTTGCGTCGGATTACCTGGCGCCCCCTCAACCACCGGCACGATATCGTGCCAGGCGTCATACATCGACGGGCGCACCAGATCATTCATCGCGGCGTCGAGGATCAGGAAATCCCGCCCCTCGCCGTTTTTCACATAGATGACCTCTGAGACGAGGATGCCGGAATTGCCGGAAATCAGCCGTCCCGGCTCGATCTCGATCTCGCAGCCGAGATGGCCGAGCTTGCGCCGGATCATCTGGCCATATTCGACCGGCAGAGGCGGCGCCTCATTCGAGCGCGTGTAAGGAATGCCCAGCCCGCCGCCAAGGTCGAGCCGGGTGATCTCATGCCCGTCCGCGCGCAGCACTTCGGTCAGTTCGGCCACCTTGTCGAAAGCGGCCTCAAACGGCGCGAGCTCGGTCAGCTGACTGCCGATATGCACGTCGATGCCGACGACTTTCAGGCCCGGAAGCTTCGCGGCCTCGGCATAGACCGCGCGCGCGCGGGCGATGGGGATGCCAAATTTGTTCTCGGATTTGCCGGTTGCGATCTTGGCATGGGTTTTCGCGTCGACATCGGGGTTCACGCGAACGGTGATCGGGGCCAGCTTGCCCAGTTCAGTCGCGATTTCAGAAATCGCCCGCATCTCGGGCTCAGATTCCACATTGAACTGGCGGATACCGCCTTCCAGCGCAGTGCGGATCTCGTCACGGGTCTTGCCAACGCCTGAAAAAACAATGCGTTCGCCCGGCACGCCAGCGGCTTTCGCACGCAGATATTCCCCTTTCGAGACCACATCCATCCCGGCACCAAGATCGCCCAGCACCTTGAGCACCGCGACATTCGACAGCGATTTGATCGCGAAACACACCAGATGCGGCAGCGGCGACAGCGCCTCGGAAAACAGGCGGAAATGGCGGGTCAGGGTTGCGGTGGAATAGACATAGAACGGGGTGCCGACCTCGGCCGCGATCTCGGGGATCGCCACATCCTCGGCATGAAGAATACCGCCCTGGTAAAGGAAATGATCCATGCCCTGCCCTTTCGCATCCCGCATCCGCGCCTTGCTATAGCAGAGCGCCGCAAGAGCGCAATTCGGCGATGGCCCGGAAGGGGGTGGCTCAGAACCCGGTGCTGAGGCGAATCGGCCCGAATCTTGTGCCGACATAACCGCCGCCGGTACTGGCGCCGACCGTCACCCCCGCCAGATTGGCCGAAGCGGAAGGAATGACGGTGCCGGTCCGCGACACATGCAGCCCAAGCGTCGGGTCATAGACCACCTGACCATCTGCCAGCGGGTCGCGTCTGGGCGCGCAACCCGCCAGAATGATGCAAAGGATCAGGCCCGCCCGGATCATCTCAGAAACTATGGCTCGCGCCGAGCCTCAGGCTGCCCGAAAAGCTGACCTTTTCGTCAGGATGCTTTGGCTCGCCCGCGACGCCGCAGGCGGCCAGAAGAACAGTCACTGCGAGAGACGCAATCAGACGCATCGGAAACTCCCTTTTCCCGATCGTGGCTCAGGCGAGCAGCGCTTTCCAGCGCGCGATCTGTTCGCGCACCCTGACCGGCGCGGTTCCGCCATAAGACACGCGCGAATTGACCGAATTTTCTACGCCCAGCACAGTGAAGACCTCATCCGTGATGCCAGGGTGAACGGATTGCATCTGGTCAAGGCTCAGATCCGGCAGGTCGATCCCCGCTTTTTCCGCCATGCCGACCAGGGTGCCGGTGACGTGATGCGCCTCGCGGAAGGGCAGGTTCAGGCGGCGGACCAGCCAGTCCGCCAGATCGGTCGCGGTCGAGAAGCCGGAGGCCGCCGCGAGCGTCAGGCTGTCGCGGTTCGCCGCCATATCCGAGACCATACCGGTCATGGCCGCAAGGCCCAGCATAAGGTTGTCAGCCGCGTCAAAGACCTGCTCTTTGTCTTCCTGCATATCCTTGGAATAGGTCAGGGCAAGGCCCTTCATGATGGTGAACAATGCCACGGTCGCGCCGAGAATACGTCCGAGTTTAGCGCGCAGAAGCTCTGCCGCATCGGGGTTTTTCTTTTGCGGCATGATCGACGAGCCGGTCGTCCATTTGTCGGAAAGACGCACGAAACGGAACTGCGCCGAGGACCAGATCACCAGCTCTTCGGCGAACCGCGACAGATGCATCGCAGTGATCGAGGCCACGGACAGGAATTCCAGCGCGAAATCGCGATCTGATACCGAATCAAGGCTGTTCGCGGTCGGACGGTCGAAACCGAGCGCCCCGGCGGTCATATGACGGTCAATCGGAAAGCTGGTGCCGGCCAGTGCAGCTGCCCCCAGCGGGCTTTCATTCATGCGTTTGCGCGCATCTTCAAACCGCGAACGGTCGCGGGCAAACATCTCGACATAGGCCATCATGTGATGGCCCCAGGTCACCGGCTGCGCAGTTTGCAGATGGGTAAAGCCCGGCATGACCCAGTCGGCCCCCTGCTCTGCCTGGACGATAAAGGCGCGCATCAGCGCGCTCAGACCGGAAATCGCCGCATCGCACTGATCACGCACCCAAAGGCGGAAATCGACCGCAACCTGGTCATTTCTCGACCGCCCGGTATGCAAACGCTTGCCCGCCTCGCCCACGATCTCGGTCAGGCGACTTTCGATATTGAGGTGGATATCCTCCAGCTCGACCCGGAACGGAAAATTACCAGCCTCGATTTCTGACAAGACGGTGAGGAGGCCTTCCCGGATCACCCCGGCATCGCTATCGGTAAGGATGCCCTGGGCCGCCAACATCGCGGCATGGGCGCGCGAGCCAGCAATGTCCTGGGCATAGAGCCGCTTGTCGAATCCGATCGAGGCGTTGATCGCCTGCATGATCGCATCCGGCCCTTCGGCAAAACGCCCGCCCCACATCTGGTTTGCGGCTTTGGACTGGTCCTCAGTAGACATGCTGGGCCTCGGAAAGATGGAGTTGGTGATGCGGCTGTTTCTGGCGGCTCTTTATACCGCGCTGGCGCTTGGTGCAAATGCAGCACTTGCTGAGAGTGCGGGGGGCGACGTGGCCAGCCTGCGCGAGGGCGACATGAAGAAGCTCCAGCTGCATGACGCCCCGATCGATCTGCCTGCGACAGAGCTGGTCACGCTCGACGATACGCCCGCATCGCTGGAGGATTACCGCGGCAAATGGGTGGTTCTGAATTTCTGGGCAACCTGGTGCGCGCCCTGCCGGGCCGAAATGCCATCCCTGAACCGGCTGCAGCTGGCCCTGCCCGACATCGCCGTCGTGCCGGTCGCGACAGGCCGGAATGAGCCCGCCGCGATCAGCCGCTTTTACGCCGAAGCCGGGATCACCAGCCTGCCGGCCCTGCGCGACCCGAAATCTGCGCTTTCGAGCCGGATGGGGGTGATGGCCCTGCCGGTCACCGTGATCCTGAACCCGGAAGGCCAGGAGGTCGCCCGGCTGATCGGTGATGCGGAATGGGACAGCGTGACTGCGCAATCCGTGCTTTCAGCGCTTGTGGCCAGCCACTAGGGCGCGGCGACAAAAGAGAGCCCGCATCCGTGCCGCCTGTGTGTCAAGGTCGCCGCAGCCCGAGAGGGGTCAGAGCGTGCAACCTGACACCTGCCGGCGCGCACGGCCTGCGTCGAACAGTTCATTGCCATGCGACACCTGGGCGGCCCCGATCGCCCCCCAACTGCGCTGGTCCGGTGCATGAGATTCGGGATCACACCGGGTCCGGGGGGCGCATTGCATCAGGTTTGAACTCGTGATGACCGACCCTGCGAGCAACAGCCCCCGCTCTGGCAGCCAACAAGGGTTACGACTCTGACAGAGTTCGGAAACATATCTCGGGCAGCGCAGTGCCGATGATATCGGGCGCAAGAACCTGATCATACGCGTGGCATCGATATGACTGATCACAGCCGCACAACATCGTCAGGTGCTGCTGCTGAGCAGAGGCAGACAGCTTGCCTGCCTGACCCGGCCATGACCGTTTTGTGCAACAAAACGGGCCGATTTCTTGAAAGAAATCGATTGCGCTTACAGATCGAATGTCGCGAAGACCGGGACGTGATCCGAGGGTTGCTCCCAGCCGCGCGCCGCGCGCAGGATCTTTGACCCGTGGCCGGCATTAGAGATATCGGGCGTCGCCCAGATGTGATCCAGACGTCGTCCCTTATCGGCCCCATCCCAGTCTGCGGCACGGTAGCTCCACCAGGAATAGAGCTTGCCTTCAGTAATATCCTGACGGGTGATGTCGACCCATTTCCCCGCATCCTGCGCCGCACCCAGATGCTCGACTTCGATGGGCGTGTGGCTCACGATCTTCAGGAGCTGCTTATGGCTCCAGACATCATCCTCGCGCGGCGCGATATTCAGATCGCCGACAAGGATCGCCTTCTCCGGTCGGTCAGCATGGAAGGCATCCCGCATCTCGGTCAGGAAATCGAGCTTCTGGCCAAATTTCACATTCTGCGCCCGGTCGGGAATATCCCCTCCCGCCGGCACATAGAAATTATGGATGGTCACGCCATTTTCCAGCTTTGCCGCCACGTGCCGTGCATGGCCAAGTGCCGCATAATCGCGATCCCCCGCATCTTCGAGCGGCAGTTTCGACAGGATCGCAACACCGTTATACCCCTTCTGCCCACGCGCCACCAGGTAGCGATAGCCAAGCGCCGCGAAGCCTTCGGTCGGGAATTTGTCGATCGGTGTCTTGATCTCCTGCAGGCAAAGCACATCCGGCGCGCCTTCTGACAAAAGCTTTGACACCAGCCCCTCGCGCAGGCGCACGGAATTGATGTTCCAGGTGGCAAGGGTAAAGCTCATCTCTCTCTCCGGCAGTCATGATCCGGCGCGGAGACTAGGCCGATGGCTGCGCAAAAGGAAGCCCGGCACCGCAGATGAGAAACGCGAGATACCGGGCATAAGTCCAACAGGGAGGTTCGGATAAGATAACACGAATCCGGGCATCACACAGCCTGGGGAAATCCCTGATCTACGGATCGGCAGAAAATCGTGCAAGGCCGCCACATAAGCCCGCACATAAGGTCCAGGCATGCGGTCTGCGGCGCACCGCAGGGCAAAAAAAGGCCGGGCAAGAGCCCGGCCAGTCCAACAGGGAGGATGCCGTGTCATAACCCCGACACGACAAGGGGAACTCTTGCACAACACAATGTCACGCTGACATCGCATCACCTGGCCATCATGCGCCGCAATCCATTAACACGTCGTGAATCAAGCGACATTATGGCGAATTCTAACGACTTTTCACTGGACGGCGAAAACACCACAGCTCACGCCACAAGCCTGTAGCCGCCGCTCTCGGTCACCAGCAGCCGCGCGTTCGAGGGATCGGGCTCGATCTTCTGCCGCAGCCGGTAGATATGCGTCTCCAGCGTATGGGTCGTGACCCCGGCATTATAGCCCCAGACCTCATGCAACAGCACATCGCGTGCCACCACGCCCGATTGCGCGCGGTAGAGGAATTTCAGGATATTGGTCTCTTTCTCGGTCAGGCGGATCTTCTTGTCCTTCTCATCCACCAAAAGCTTTTGCGCCGGACGGAAGCTGTAGGGCCCAAGCTGGAACACCGCGTCTTCCGACTGTTCATGGGTGCGCAGCTGCGCCCGGATCCGCGCCAGCAGCACCGGGAATTTGAACGGTTTGGTCACGTAATCATTCGCGCCGGAATCAAGCCCCAGAATGGTATCGGCATCGGTATCGTGACCCGTCAGCATCATGATCGGGCATTTCACGCCCGATTTGCGCATCCGGCGGCACAGCTCGCGCCCGTCGGTATCGGGCAGCCCGACATCGAGAATCACCAGGTCATAGATCGCGGCCTTGGCCTTCTCCATCCCCTCGGCGCCAGTGCGCCCCTCGAAGACGTCGAAATCCTCGGTCATCACCAATTGTTCAGACAAGGCTTCCCGCAGGTCGTCATCGTCATCCACCAGAAGAATTTTGCGAAGCTGGGCCATGATACGGTCCTTTCGTTTGCTTGGGAAAGAGATGCGCCGCGTTCACATTTCCCGCAAGATTTGCGACAAGGGAGTCACGGCCTCGTGTCGCAGGAGCAGGAAATATTTCAATTCTGTCATCCTGCGCCCAGATAAACGGGGTGAGGAGACGCGATATGACAGCAGCTGCCGGTGGCTTTTCTTCTCTCGGACCCGATATCACCGAGCGCCTTTCGCGCGCGCGCGGCGATTTGCGGATGGGTGTGCCGGTGGTGCTGGCGGGCGAGGGCGAGGCCGCGCTTGCCGTCGCCATCGAGCCGCTGGAGCCGCCGCGCCTGAGCGCATTGCGCAGCTTTGGCGAGCCGGAACTGGCGCTGACAGCCTGGCGGGCCGAAACGCTGAAAGCCTTTGCCTGTGACGGCGACATCGCCCGGATCGCCGTGCCATCGGGTGCTGATACCGCCTGGCTTAAGGCCATCGCCGATCCGCAGGATGATCTGCGCGTGCCGCTGAAGGGGCCGGTGCGGGGGCTGTACGGTGGTTCGGGCGCGTTGCACCGGGCGGCGGTGATGCTGGCAAAATCGGCGCATCTTTTGCCGGCGGCGCTGCTGGTGCGGGTTGAAAACCCGCTGCTGCTGGCCGCCGATCACGGGCTGACCTTCCTCAGGATCGACGAGGCACTGCCGGCCCTGTCGCGGCTGGCACCGCTTGCTGACGTGGTCTCGGCGCGGCTGCCAATGGCATTGGCCGGTGCGGGGCGGCTCCATATCTTCCGCCCCGATGACGGCGGCGACGAACATTATGCGATCGAAGTCGGCCAGCCCGCGCGCGACCGTCCGGTGCTGGCGCGGCTTCATTCCGCCTGTTTCACGGGAGACGTTCTGGGCTCGCTGAAATGCGATTGCGGCCCGCAGCTCCATGCCGCGCTTGCCCAGATGGGCGACGAGGGGGCGGGCGTCCTGCTCTATCTGAACCAGGAGGGTCGTGGCATTGGCCTTGCGAATAAAATGCGCGCCTATTCGCTGCAGGATCAGGGCTTTGATACGGTCGATGCCAATCACCGGCTGGGGTTTGAAGATGACGAGCGTGATTTCCGCATCGGCGCCGAACTGCTGCGCGGTCTCGGATTTCGCGAGGTGCGGCTTTTGACCAACAACCCGCGCAAAGTGGCAATGCTGGACAGCTGCGGGCTGAAAGTGGTCGAGCGTGTGCCGCTGAAGGTCGGAAAGACCCGCGAAAACGCGGCCTATCTGGCCACCAAGGCCGCCAGATCGGGGCATTTGCTGTGATCCACCCGGGACAGACCGCTGATGACCTTGTGCTGAGCCCTACAGGGCTTTTGTTCCGGGGTCGCCGTTTCGCCTGCACCATCGGGCGTGGCGGCATCTCGCGCGATAAACGTGAGGGCGATGGGGCGACGCCTTTCGGGCTGCATCATATCGTTGGCGGTTTCTACCGCCCCGACCGGCTGGCCCGGGCCGATGTGCCGGCCTGGGCGGAACCGCTGATCCCGGGAGATCTCTGGTCAGATGACAGCCGTGACCCGGCCTATAATTCCCATGTCCGGGCGCCGCATGGTTTCTCGCATGAGGATCTGCGCCGCGCAGACCCGCAATATGATCTGGTGCTGGTCACCGACTGGAACTGGCCCGATGCGACACCCGGCCGGGGATCCGCGATCTTCCTGCATTCCTGGCGCCGCCCGGGCTGGCCCACCGCCGGCTGCGTCGCCTTTGCACAGCCCGATCTTTTGTGGATCGCGCGGCGCATCCGCCCCGGGACAAGGCTGATCGTGCCCTATTTCGCCTAGGCACGATCCCCGAAAATCGCCGAGCCGACGCGGATATGGGTTGCCCCATGCGCCACGGCAAGCTCGAAATCCGAGCTCATCCCCATCGAGAGCCCCTCGACCCCGTTGCGCGCCGCGATCCCGGCCAGCATTTTAAAATGCGGCACCGGATCTTCGCCATCGGGCGGAATGCACATCAGCCCCACCACCGGCAGATACATCGCGCGGCAGGCCGAGATGAAATCATCGGCCTGGCCCGGCAGGATACCGGCCTTTTGTGGTTCTTCGCCCGTGTTGATCTGGATGAAAATATCGGGACTGGCGCCACGCGCATTGGCAAGGGTCGCCAGCCGCTCGGCCAGCGAGGGGCGGTCAACCGAATGGATCGCATCGAAAAGATCGACCGCAACCTTTGCCTTATTGCTTTGCAAGGGCCCGATCATATGCAGCTTTACGCCGGGGTATTTCGCCTTCCAGATGGGCCATTTGAAAGCCGCCTCCTGGACGTAATTCTCGCCGAAGACGCGCTGGCCTTCATCCAGCACCGCCTCGACCCGCGGGCCGGGCTGGACTTTCGAGACTGCGATCAGGGTGACAGAGCCCGCTTCGCGCCCCGCGGCCAGTTCGGCGGCGCGCAGCCTTGCGGTGATCCCGATAAGTGACATTGCCCGCACCTTTGCTGCCTCAGAACGCGCCCTGATTACAACGGTCGGGCACAGAAGGGAAACGCCAGAAATGAAAAGAGCGGGCAATGCCCGCTCTTTCCAAAGATATTGATCCGTTAAGATCAGAAGTCGAAGCGAACGCCGAGATCAGCTTTGGTGCCGTTGTTGGCGCCAGCTGCATCGCCGAAGCCCGACTGGATCGAACCCGAGATACGAGCGCCTTCGCCGAGCGAGTAGTCAGCGCCGATACCGTAAGCGGTGTCGTAGCCGGCACGATCCCAATCCGACACATATGCTTTCAGCGTGGTCGCGCCGAAGGTGTAGTTGCCGTAAAGGGTCACTTGCGTCGAGTCCGAAACACCACCAGCAGCGGTGTTGTAGTCGTAGTAGTTCAGGCCGACATTGCCGTCGCCGAAGTTATAGGCAGCACCGATGAAGTAGTCATCGTTGTCTTTGACGCCCCCCGACGACAGATTGATGCCGGCAGCAACCGAGATCTGGCCGTTCGACCAGTCAGCAGCCAGACCGATTTCTTCGTCGGCGTTAGCACCGAGAACAGTGGTCAGGTCCTTAGCGGTTTGATCCGGATCGACATACGAGAAGTACAGATTGATGTCGGAGATCGAATAGAACGCAGCAACACCAACGTAATCGGAGTTCTGGTTGGACGCAGCGCCTTTGGAGTTATAGGCGAAGAAGCCGTTCTGCGCATCGCCGAACGAGCTGTCATCGAAGCCCATTTCCGAATCATAGGTCAGGCGAACCGAGTCCCATGCGGTGTCGACGTTGCCGACCTGAACGGTCAGACCTTCGTAGCCGACCGAGAAGCGGGCCTTGTTACCGACGGTGGTGTCGTTGCCCAGGTCGTTCTGCAGACGCAGACGCGCGCCGAAGGTCACGCCGACATCGGTCTCGGTGGTAGCGTCGATATTCAGACGCAGACGACCAGCGATCTGGGTTTCTTCTTCGGTCCCAGCGATGCCCGAACCCGGGGTAACACCACGATCTTCGATGTACTGGAGACCGAAACGGCCGTAGCCCGAGATGGTCACATCAGCAGCGGCGGCCGAAGCGCCAGCAACCAGTGCGGTGGTTGCGATAAGAAGCTTTTTCATCGTATTCCCTCGATTGACTTCCAAGGATGGCCCAACTCAGGGGAATCCGAATTGGGTATGGATTGTATTTCTGCCTCTCAGGGCCTGATTGCAACGATGATGCCGCGCCCCGCCCGGAAACGCCTCGGCTGTGGTGCAGCAAAGTCACAGTCCTTTTTGCCCGCTGACAGCAGGCCGTCCGGGGCCGGGTGGCACCGGCTCTCTGCCCGGAATGCGGCCTCTGGTATTGGCACATTACAGCAGCATCACAGGCATCGCACCGCCGCCCCCTGGGCCTTACCGGCCAAAAAGCCTTGTTCCACACAGGTGGCTAAGCTAGACAGCCGTTTAAGTTAAACGGGAGTTTCCGATGGCTCTGGCGAAATCCGCGCGCAGCCTGCTTTGTGGCGGCCTGCTTGTTACCCTTGCGGCCTGCGGCGGCAATACTGGTGGAACCGCGGACGGGACCCGCGCCGGGGCGAGATCCGGCAATCAGGGCGCGGCAGAACTGGGCAATTCCCGCGAAAGATCAAACCGCGCAGGCGGCACGATCTGGAATCTCTTCGGCAATGGCGAAGATCCAAACACCACTGTCGAGGTGAACAAGTACATCTGGCAGGCCTCGCTAGAAGTTCTGAATTTCCTGCCGATCGAAAGCATTGACCCCTTTACCGGCGTGATCGTCACCGGCTATGGCCGCCCGCCGGGTGGTGGCCGTGCCTACCGCGCCACGATCTATGTGCAGGATCCGGCACTTGAGGCACGCAGCCTGAAGCTCGCATTGCAAAGTCAGGGCGGCGGCGCCGTGGCACCCGAGACCGTTCGCGCGGTGGAGGATGCGATTCTCACCCGGGCGCGGCAGCTCCGGGTCCGGGACAGCAAACTCTGATCACAGCCAGGATCGGGACGACCTGAGGCGGCTTCGGCCGCCTTTTTCATGTCACAGAAGAATATGCCTTGCAGCAAGGCGGCGCAGGCAGGGATCAGCGCCCCGCCCGCGCGGCTATCCGCAGAAAGACGCGCTCGACCAGCGCAAGCCCTGGCACTTTCATCGTCGAGCGCAGCGTCAGGTCCGCCTCGACCAGATCGGCGATGGCGGGTTCCAGGCTGAGCATGCCCCATTTCCTGAGCTGCCCCTGCATCCGATCCCGGCGCGGCCCGAAGACCCGCGCCTTTTGCAAGCCATTGCCTGCGCCGCCCGGATCGCTTGCCGCAAGATGCAGTGTGCGGAAATACCGTAACGCCTGGATGCAGAGGGTTACCGGCAATACGCCCTGCCCTCCCAGCCGCAGCATCAGCATACCGACCTGGCGGCTTTGCCCCTCGGCCACGGCGTTCAGGAGCTCGTCCACCTCGGCGTCAATCGTTGCCGGTGCCAGTGCCGCGACCTCATCCGGCGTCAAAGGCGTCGGATCCTGCCATTTATACAGCGCGATCTTCTCAAGCGTCTGCCGAAAGTCACCCGGATCCAGCGCCCGCGCAAGCTGCGTCAGATCATCCATCACCACCGCCGGGATCTGCGCGAGCCCGGCTCTGGCCAGTTCGGCTTCGATCTCTTCGCGGGTTGGCGGATCGTCATAAAGCCCGATGCAAACCGCATGGGGCATCTTTTCAAACAATGACTTAAGTGCCGATTTGCCCTTCAGGTCGCCCGCCGTGGCAACGAGCACCGCATCGCCCGGCTTCCAGTCCTTCAGCGCCTCGGTGAAGGTGGCGGTCAGCCCGTCGGTTGCATCCTCGACAAAGGCCACACGGGGCCCGGGGAAGAAACCAACCGCCTTGACCGCATCCGACAACGCCGCCTGGTCCTTGCGCAGATCGGCGCCCGACATGCGCGCAAGCCGCATCTCGGCCTCGCCCTCGGGCCCGATCAGCGCCAGAATCGCCGCCTGGCGCTTCAGCGCGACCCGCATCGTATCGGCACCAAAGATCAGCAGCCCCGCACGGCTGGGGTCAGGCTTTGCCATGTAACGATTGGCCTCGGCGCCGCGCAGCAGCATCAGCCGGCCGAAGGGCTGGAGGCGCGTGCGCTGTTGCGCCGTTGCAGCGCCGCCATTTCCGCGATCAGCCGCGCCACGACCTGATCGGCAAGAATCGACATCAGCCGGCTTTGCGCATCTTCCTCTGCCGCCAGCATCGCCACGGTCGAGCCGGTCGCGTTGAAGGCGGTGAAGCTTTGCACCCGCCCGCTTGCGAGCACGGTGCCGCTGAGCGTATCCGAGATGCGGAAGGTCACGACGCCGGAAATATTGTAGCGCGTGGTACGATTGTCTGCGGTGACGCCGACACCATCGGTTTTGGTCGTGATGGCATAGTCGAGGTCATAAAGATGGCGCTCGGGCCGCCCGAGACGCTCCTCGATTCGCTGCACAAAGGCAAAAGCCTCTTTGGTATCGGGGTCGGCGGCGCGCACCTGGCCCAGCAGAGCCTCGGCCGGTCCGCCCTTTTTATAGGCGGGGGTAAAGCCGCAGGCGGCAAGCGCCAGCGGCATCAGCAGGAAGGTCCGGCGGTCAGTCCCCACGGGTTCAGCCCCTTGATACCGTCACGCGACGACGTTGATGATGCGCCCCGGCACCACGATGATCTTCTTCACCGCATTGCCACCGAGGAATTTCACCACATCCTCATGGGCCAGCGCCAGCTTTTCAACCTCGGAAGCGGCAAGATCCTTCGGCACGCTGATTTCCGCACGTTTCTTGCCGTTGATCTGGATCGGCAGCGTGATCACATCATCGACCAGCAGCGCCGGGTCGGCTTTCGGCCAGCCAGCCTGAGCACAAAGCCCTTCGCCGCCCTGCATGGCCCAGATTTCCTCGGCCAGATGCGGCGTCATCGGCTGCATCAGTTGCGCCAGCACCCGCATCGCAGCTTGCGCGACCAGTGCCGAGGCATCGGCTTTCGCCAGCGTATTGGTCAGCCCGTAAAGCACGGCAATCGCCTTGTTGAAGGCAAAGCCCTCGATCGACTTCGTGACCTCGACCACCGCCCGCGCCACCGCCTTTTGCAGCTCGAGGTCACCGGTGCCGGCATAATCCGATGGCATCGAGGCGACGCGGTCCGACAGCGTCCAGACGCGGGTCAGGTGCTTGCTGGTGGCATCGGCGCCCGAGGCCGTCCATTCGATATCCCGCTCGGGCGGGCTGTCCGACATCACGAACCAGCGCGCGGTATCCGCGCCATATGAGGCGATGATATTCATCGGATCGACAACGTTTTTCTTTGATTTCGACATCTTGGCCGAAGGGATCACCTCGACCGACCTGCCATCGGCAAGGGTCACACCGCTGTCCTGGCGGATCACATCTTCAGGCAGGTGATAGACCGGGCGGCCCTTGTCATCGGTGGTCTTGTAGATCTCATGCGTGACCATGCCCTGCGTGAACAGCGCATCGAACGGCTCGCGCGATTTCGCGGGCAAATGGCCGGTCACATTCATCGCCCGCGCAAAGTAGCGCGAATACAGAAGATGCAGGATCGCGTGTTCGATGCCGCCGATATACTGGTCGACATTCATCCAGTATTCCGCGTCAGCCGCCACAGTCGGCGTGGTGGCGCGCGGCGCGGTAAAGCGGGTGAAATACCAGGACGAATCGACGAAAGTATCCATCGTATCCGTCTCGCGCTTTGCCGCCTGGCCGCATTTCGGGCAAGGGACATCGCGCCAGGTCGGGTGGCGGTCCAGCGGATTGCCGGGCTTGTCGAAGCTTACATCATAGGGCAGCTCGACGGGGAGGTTCTCTTTCTTCTCGGGCACCACGCCGCAGGTCGGGCAATGGACCACCGGGATCGGGCAACCCCAGTAGCGCTGGCGCGACAGGCCCCAGTCGCGCAGGCGGAATTTGGTCACGCCCTCGCCAAAGCCCTTTTCTTCGGCCAGCGCGATGGCATCGAGAATACCCTGTTCACCGGTTTTGACCCCGGCCCCGGCAACATTGCGGATATAGGTGACGCGCTCGGATTTCGCCGGGACGAAGGGTTCCGTGAGCACCGTCTCGGCTCCGCCTTCCGGGACAAAGACCGGGATGATCGGAAGGCTGTATTTGGTCGCGAATTCGAAGTCGCGCTGATCATGGCCCGGGCAGCCAAAAATCGCGCCGGTGCCGTAATCCATCAGGATGAAATTCGCGATCCAGACCGGCAGCTCGACGGAAGGATCCAGCGGATGGCGCACCCGCACGCCGGTGTCGAAGCCGATCTTTTCAGCGGTTTCGATCTCTTCGGCGGTGGTGCCGCCCTTGCGGCATTCGGCGGCAAAGGCCGCGATGGCCTCGTTCTTCCCGGCCAGCACTTTTGCCAGCGGATGATCGGCCGAGATCCCGGCAAAGCTCGCGCCGCCCAGCGTATCGGGACGGGTCGTGTAGACTTCCAGCTTTTCAAAGCCTTCCGGCGCATTCACCGTCTCGAACGCGAATTGCAGGCCCTGCGATTTGCCGATCCAGTTCGCCTGCATCAGGCGCACTTTCTCCGGCCATTTCTCCAGCCCGTCGAGCGAGCTCAGCAGATCATCGGCCATGGCCGAGATCTTAAAGAACCACTGCGTCAGCTCCTTACGCTCCACCAGCGCGCCCGAGCGCCAGCCGCGCCCGTTCTCGACCTGCTCATTGGCGAGCACGGTCATATCGACCGGGTCCCAGTTGACGACGGCGGCCTTGCGATACACCAGCCCGGCCTCGAGCATGTCGAGGAACATCGCCTGTTGCTGGCCGTAATATTCCGGGTCGCAGGTGGCAAACTCGCGGCTCCAGTCGATCGACAGGCCCAGCGGTTTCATCTGGTCCTTCATCACGGCGATATTGCCATAGGTCCAGTCTTTCGGATGGCCGCCCCGCTCCATCGCCGCGTTTTCCGCTGGCATCCCGAAAGCATCCCAGCCCATCGGGTGCAGCACCGAAAAGCCGCAGGACGACTTATAGCGCGCGACCACATCGCCCATCGTGTAATTGCGCACATGGCCCATATGGATGCGCCCCGACGGATAGGGGAACATCTCGAGCACGTAATATTTCGGCTTTGCCGGGTCGATTTTCGCCGTGAAAACCCCGGCCTCATCCCAGGCGGATTGCCATTTCTTCTCGATCTGACCGGGTTCGTAGCGCGACATGGGATGAGCCTCTGTATCTGACAGAGAGGGAATTACCCCTCCCGGCGTCAGAGGTAAAGGATCACAGCGTCAGCTCCATATCGCGATGGGCAATTCCCGCATCCTGGTATTCCGGCCCGAAGGCCCGAAAGCCAAGCGCCTCGTAAAAACCAAGCGCATGAATCTGCGCGCCAAGCTTCGCGCGTGTGACACCGGGCTGCGCGCGCAAAACCGCCACCGCCTCGCGCATCAGCGCCTGGCCGATGCCGCGACCACGCGCTTCGGCCAGCACACAGACGCGGCCGATCTTGCCGGTCGCACCGTCGATCAGGATGCGCGCGGTCCCGAGCGGCTGGCCGTCTGTGGCCAGCAGATGCAGCGCCTCGCCGTCACGCCCGTCGACCTCATCAGCCTCAGACACCGCCTGTTCCTCGATGAAAACGCGGCGCCGCAGCGCCTGACAGGCGGCCAGGTCATCGGTAAGCGCAACCCGGATCATGCGAAATACTCCCTGAGAATGCGGCTGTAGATCGCTTTCAGCTGATGGATCTGCGCGATTTCGACCCGCTCATCGACCTGGTGCATGGTCTTGCCAACCAGCCCGAATTCCACCACCGGGCAGTGATCCTTGACGAAGCGCGCATCCGAAGTGCCGCCGCTCGTGGAGTATTCCGGAGCAACCCCGGTCTCGGCCTGCACCGCCTTGCGGATCATCGCGGAAAATTCGCCCGGCTTGGTCAGGAAACTGTCGCCGGAACTTTTGACCTGCACCGTGATCTTCACCCCGGTCTCAGCAGCCACCGCAGCCGCGTGAACCTGCAGCCAGGCCGCAATGCTTTCGCCGGAATGCAGGTCATTATAGCGAATATTGACCGTAGCCGTGCCGCGCGCCGGGATCACATTGGTGGCCTTATTGCCGCAATCAATCGTGGTGATCGCGAGGGTCGAGGCGTCGAAATGATCTGACCCCGCGTCCAGAGGCTCCGCCTCCAGCCGCGCCATCAGCTTCACCAGCGCCGACATCGGGTTCTTCGCGCGATGCGGATAGGCGGAATGGCCCTGCACCCCTTCGGCGGTGAACCAGGCGGTGACGCTGCCACGCCGGCCGATCTTCATCATCTGACCCATGACATCGGGGCAGGTCGGCTCACCCACCAGGCAATGCGTCATCCGCTCGCCCTGCTCTGCCATCCAGTCCAGCAGCGCCACGGTGCCATGTTCGGCAATATCTTCTTCATCGCCGGTGATCGCGAGGATCACCGCGCCGTCGGGCGGGGTCTCGCGCACGAAATCCACCGCAGCAGCGGCAAAGGCCGCCACACCGGATTTCATATCGGTGGCGCCACGCCCATACATCCAGCCATCGACCTCGGCCGCGCCGAAAGGGTCCTGCGACCAGGCCGCGAAATCCCCCACCGGCACCACATCGGTATGACCGTTGAAGCCGAATGACCGGTTCGCACCTCGCGTGCCCCAGCGGGCATAGAGATTGGAAATCCCACCGCGATCGACCCGCGTACAGGCGAACCCGGCCTCGCTCAGCACTGCCTCCAGCAAGACGAGCGCGCCGCCCTCTGCCGGCGTTACCGAATTGCAGCGAATCAGCTGTGCGGTCAGCTTGGCCGGGTCAACCGGGGTGAAATCGGTCATGGCGGTCTCCTTCAGGCGCTTGCGACAGCCATAATCCGGGCCGCCGCGCGGGGCAACCGGCGCCTCAGTCCGCCCCCCCTGCGCCCCCGGCCGCAACTGCCTCAACCGGCGAAAGCACAATCGCTGTCGCATTCTTCACCGTCAGAACCACGCCCGGCAACAGTCCGACCCGCGTCCGCGCTTCGGCCCGGAAGGCCGCGTCGATATTTGCGATGCCGCCCAGCACCTGCAACAGGGCCGGCGAGGTGCCGAGATTGTTATGCCCCGCCCCCTGATTATAGGCGGCGGTGTCGTAATAGGTGACCTCAAGATCAGAGATCGCCCGCAGATCCGTCAGGTTGCCCAGCCGGTCAGGCGCGCCTGCGATGCGCGACGAGATGTTCAGGATGGTGTCACGGGTGCTGCCAAAGATCAGGAAGGGCTGTGGCAGTTTCCCCATCGCATGGGCCTGGGCGCGGAACAGGTCAACATCGAGATCGGGCGAGATCAGGATCACCCCCGCCATGCGGTCCATCACTTTGCGGTCGCCGCGGATCGAGGCCTGACGCAGAGTTTCCATCGTCAGGGCGCCACCCATCGAATGGGCCACGATGATGATCCGCTCCGCCCCGGCGCCGGCAACCTCACGGAGCAAGGCCTCAAGCCCGTCGCGACCGAACAGGGCGGAATCGCGGTCATAGACATAGCCAAGTGCCGACCCGCGCGAGGGCCAGGCATAATGCACCGCCACGCCCGGCACTTTCAGATCGTAATGCATCTGCGCCACGCGATAGATGCTTTCCGCCATGGTATTGTTGAAACCATGCACATAGACGGTCACGTCACGACTGCCGCGCTGCCCCAGGTTTTTCGCCAGCTCTTTGCGGAAATCGCCTGCCGTTGCGAATTGCTGATCCGCGAGCGTCAGGAAATCCTTTGCCGGATCCGCCCGTTTCACCGATTTCGGCCAGGTGACCTCGCCCACCTTATGATCACGCGGCATCAGGATGTCATAGCGCATGAAGCTCGCGAAATCCGACCGCGCGAACCCGAATTCACCATTCTCTTCGCGCCGCGACGTGCCGACATAAATCGGCACCCGGATCGACACCTCTTCCGCCGTCGCGATCTTTTCGGGCGTCAGCTCTTCAAGCATCACGAAATTCCCGCGCGGCGCGCAGGAGGCGAACAGGACAAACGCCAAAAGGGCAACAAAAATTCTCATGCCCCTTTCCTGACCGGCCTGCCGCAACCGGTCAAGCCCCGCCGCTTCACCAGATGTTTCAATCCGGTCAGGAATTGCCCTTCCCCGTCATAAAAGCACGCAGGAGGAGGCGGGGGCAGGCCCCCGCCCGCGACGTCACAACACGTAGCGGGAAATATCAGCCGAGCGCGCCAGGCCGCCGACATTCTTTTCGACAAAGGCCTCATCCACCACCACCGCCTCACCCGGGCGGTCCGGCGCGGTGAAGGAAAGCTCCTCGAACACCCGCTCCATCACCGTGTAAAGCCTGCGTGCCCCGATATTCTCGACCGAGCGGTTCACCTCGGCCGCGAGCGCCGCAATCGTCGCGATCCCGTCTTCGGTAAAGCTGACCGCCACCTCTTCGGTCGCCATCAGCCCGGTATATTGCCGGGTCAGCGCATTGTCAGTCTCGGTCAGGATCCGGACAAAATCACCCTCGGTCAGCGCCTCAAGCTCGACCCGGATCGGCAGACGGCCCTGCAATTCAGGCAGCAGGTCCGAGGGTTTGGCGATATGGAAGGCGCCAGAGGCGATGAACAGGATATGATCGGTCTTCACCGGCCCGTATTTGGTCGAAACGGTTGTTCCTTCTATCAGCGGCAGCAGATCACGCTGCACGCCTTCGCGGGACACATCGGCGCCGCGGGCCTCGGATTTGGCGCAGATCTTGTCGATCTCATCAAGAAAAACGATACCATCGGCCTGCACCACCTGCAGCGCGCGCGCCTTCACCGCCTCGTCATCCAGAAGCTTGTCGGCCTCCTGGCCCAGCAGCAGATCATAGCTGTCCGCCACCGTGACCCGCTTTTTTGTCGAGCGCTGAAACGCCTTGCCGAACATCTCCTGCAGGCCCTGAAGCTGCATCTCCATCCCCTGGCCGCCGCCCATCATCGGCATGGCGGGCACCGGGTCCTGGACCTCGATCTCGATCATGGTCTCGTCCAGCTCACCCGAGCGCAGCTTTTTGCGAAACATCTCGCGGGTCTGGTCGCGTGCATCCTTGCCGGCAATCGCCTCGATCACCCGCTCCTCGGCGGCGCGTTTCGCCTTTTCGCGCACCTCATCGCGCATCATCGCGCGGGTATCGACGATGGCGACATCCATCAGATCACGGATGATGCTTTCCACATCGCGGCCGACATAGCCGACTTCGGTGAATTTAGTCGCCTCGACCTTGAGGAACGGCGCTTTCGCGAGCTTCGCCAGCCGGCGCGAAATCTCGGTTTTCCCGACCCCGGTCGGCCCGATCATCAGGATGTTCTTCGGGTAAACCTCGTCGATCAGATCGGCGGCGAGGCGGTTCCTGCGCCAGCGATTGCGCAAGGCCACAGCCACGGCGCGCTTGGCATCTGCCTGGCCGATGATGAAACGGTCCAGTTCCGAGACGATTTCGCGGGGGGTCAGGTCGGTCATACTTCAGGCCTCGAATAGGGAGGAAGCCGGTCTTTGCCGGGAAAGTCGGGAAGGGTGCGCATCAGCCAGCCGCGCAGCTGCACCCACCAGGTGCCGATGGCGGTGATCAGCGCGCCCAGAAGCAGCAGCGCAAAGGCCCAGGAGCCGAAATCGCCGCCCCCCGTCGCCCAGACGATCACGAAGGCCATATAGCCAATGGCAGCCGAGACAAACGAGCGCCGGTCGATCACCAGCGCCAGCCCGGTGATGATCAGCAGCGCGACCAGCAAAAGCACCATGCCACCCGAGCCGTAGAGCGTCACCGCCACGGTATTGACCAGCGCGAAAGCCGCCAGCAGATGCAGCCAGAAGGCCGTTGCGGCATTCCTTCCCAGCCGGTGCGGGTCGCGCATGTCAAACCACATCCCCGCAAGGAAAGCCGCGATCCCGAAGCCCAGCGTCGCGAAAGCAAAGGCCGGGCTTTCGCGCAGATCAAAGAGCCCGTTCATGCCGCCGGAACGCGTCCCGATGGCGAGCCCGATCAGCGCATCGGTCGAGGTGGTCAGCGCATAAAGCGTCAAAAGCGCAAATCCGCCCAGCACGAACATCGAAAACGGCAAGCGGAACCGGCGATACCAGGCCGCCATGCCCAAAGTCGCCACCAGTGGCGGCAGCATCAGAAGGCCCCGGGACGGCTGGCCGGCGTTTTGCAACACAAGTGTGGTGACCGCGATCAGCAAACCGCCGCCAAAAACCAGTGCCAGCACCATCGACGGCAGGTTCATCCGCCGCCTCAGCGTGAAATACTCTGCCCACCACCAGGCGATCCCTGCCGCAATCAGCGGCAGAACAATGGCGATTGTCGCGCCTCCGGCCCAGGCGATCCAGGAAAGCGTGCCTGAGAGCAGGATGATCAGGCCAAGCGAGATGAAGATCTCGGAAAAGCCTTTGAAAAACTCAAAAGGCTCGTCCTCCGCCGGCATTGCCGCGCGCCGGCCGGCGCGGGCCGCGACCAAGGTCGACAGGGACGCGGCCTGAGCCTCGGTCAGGATACCGGCCTGAACGCCGGCGCGAAGGTCATCAGAGGTCATTTGCGGATCGTCTCCACCGTCAGATTGCCATTGGTGTAGACGCAGATCGACGCGGCAATCGCCATGGCTTTGCGCGCCACATCCTCGGCCGGCAGATCGCTCTCCATCAGCCCGCGCGCGGCGGCGAGCGCGAAATTTCCGCCCGAGCCGATGGCCGCGACATCATGTTCCGGCTCCAGCACATCCCCCGCGCCGGTCAGCACGTAAAGCTGGTCACCATCGGTCACGATCAGCATCGCTTCGAGATTGCGCAGATATTTGTCCATCCGCCAGTCTTTCGCGAGATCGACACAGGCCCGCGCGAGCTGCCCTGGCGCCGCTTCAAGCTTTTTCTCAAGCCGCTCAAGCAGGGTGAACGCATCCGCCGTCGAACCGGCAAAGCCTACCACCACATCATGCCCGCCAGGGGAAAGCCTGCGCACTTTGCGCGCCGTTCCCTTGATCACCGTCTGGCCCAGACTGACCTGGCCATCCCCCGCCACCACAACCTCGCCCCCCCGCCGCACGGCGAGGATCGTGGTCCCGTGCCAGCCGGGGAATTTGTCGTCAGCCATGGGAATGCCCTTCGCATTGTTCCGTGCCCCTATATGGAGCGCCGGCCGGACTGGCACAAGTCAGCGGCGTAAGGCTGGACTTCCGGGGGGCAGACGGCCATGATCACCTGTCTTTCATGACCCCGACCCAGGCGAGCCGATGTCCAGCCCGATTTCCAGCCGGAACCTACCGAATATCACGGCGCTGTTCCCGGTGCTGATCGGAACCTGCGCCCGCAATGGCTTCGGGTTGCCACGCCGCTGAGCCGGCGGGCAACCCCCTTCTCTGAACCTGCTTGATTTTGACAGACCGCGCCTGGCGCGGCTTCAGCTATGGGACAGCCATGACAGTCTGGAACGATCTGGCCCGCGCCACCAATGCGGCGGGCGATGAAATCCTTTTGCGCCAGCGGGATAGCCTTTACGAGATCCGCTATAACGGCATCGAGCTGATGTCGAACCTCAACCATCAGTCCGAAGCGGTGCTGGCGACCCGCGCGCTGCGTCTGCTGGGCCGTGCGCCGCGCGATGTGCTGATCGCAGGCCTTGGCATGGGCTACACTTTGCGCGCGGCGCTGGATCTGCTGGGACCAGGGGCGCAGGTGACGGTATGCGAACTGGTGCCGGAAATCGTCGCCTGGAATCACGGGCGGCTCTCGCATCTCGCCGGTCATCCGCTGACCGATCCGCGCGTAAGCGTTGAAATCGCCGATGTGACAACGGTTCTGGCGCGCAATCCGGGCCGGTTCGACGTGATCCTGATGGATACCGATAACGGGCCGGATACTCTGGTGCGGGAAACCAATGGCGCGATCTATACCGAAAGCGGCCTGAGCCGCAGCCGGGGGGCGCTGGCCAAAGGCGGTATTGCCGCTTTCTGGTCGGCCGAGATCGCCCCCGGCTTTGAGCAGCGTCTGACCCGGCAGGGCTGGCCCTGGCGGCGCGATGATATCGCGCTGATGCCGGGGCGGGTCGATGCAATGCATCACATCTATTTCGCCGCTGATGACGCGGCGGCTCTGGGCCTGAAAAAGGCCGCCTGAAACGCAAACGGCCCCGGGGTTTCCCGGGGCCGTCCGCATTCGTCCGACAGATCAGATTGCCGCCTTGATCCAGTTGTCGAGCGCGGCTTTCGGCGCGGCGCCGACCTTGTTCGACACAACCTGGCCATCCTTGAACAGGAACAGAGCCGGGATACCCCGCACGCCAAGCGCCGCCGGGCTTTCCGGGTTCTCGTCGACATTGACCTTCACGATCTTGACCTTGCCGGCATATTCGGTCGCCAGCTCTTCCAGAGCCGGGCCGATCATCCGGCACGGGCCGCACCATTCGGCCCAGAAATCCACCACCACCGGCACGTCCGACTGGCGGACTTCGGCGTCGAAAGTGGCATCAGTAACAGCGACAGTTGCAGCGCCCATGGGGGTCTCTCCTGAGAATTGGGTTATATGGAAGCTAGGTTTGACCCTGGCGAACGTCAAGGACCGGTCCGGATGATCAGACCTGCGCGCGCTGCAAGGCAGCCTGGACCCTGGCGGGATCCACCGGCATCAGCCGGGGCACCCTGGTCCAGAGGATCGCCGCCCTGATCTCGCGCCCGGGGTAAATCAGGGCCGCCGCATGGGCATAGGCACCAAGCTGGCGCAGATAGGGCTCGGGGATGCCGTCCTCACCGTCGGGCACCACGGCGTTCGATTTGAAATCGACCACCGTGATGCGGTCGGGCGTGATCACCAGCCGGTCGACCGAACCGGCCAGCCAGCCGCCATTCCAGGGCGCCGAAAGCTCGGCCTCGGCAAGGCTTCCCGGGCCGAACATCCAGGCCAGATCCGGTGCGGTCAGGATCGCCCGCGCCTCACCGAGAAGCGCCTCGCCCGCGCCCAGCCGCGCCGCGAGATGCGGCCAGGCCGCAACCGGCGCCTCGGCCAGATGTTGCAGCAAAAGATGCAGCCTGGTGCCGCGCTCCAGCGGATCGTCTTCCTCGAAATCCAGCACCAGATGGAATCGCCCGCCTTCGACCTTCGCCTCGCCGCCGCCGAGGCCCGAGGGCGACCAGATCCGCGGCGGCGCCACCGCGCCCGGCAGCGGCGCAAGGCTGAGCGCATGCGGCACCTCTGGCGCGGCTGCCGCCGCAGGCGCATCCCCCGGCCAGTCGCCAAAGCCCAGACGGATGCGCCCGTCCTCGCCCGGCACAGCGCCCAGAGCCTCCGCCCCGGTCAGCACAGAATGATGCCATGATCCCGGCCCCGCCTCGCCCGCCGCCGCAACGATCAGCCAGTGCTTTGCCCGCGTCATCGCGACGTAGAGCAGCCGCAGGTTTTCGGCCTCACGCGCCGCCGCGCGGGCGGCTTTGGTCTCGGCGACCAAGCCGGTATCTTCTGCCTTGCGCCCCGACCAGGTGACCATGCCCTCACCGATCGCGAGGATCATGTCCTTGTCGGTCAGCCGCCGGTCGCCGGTATCGGGCAGGATCACCACCGGCGCCTCAAGGCCCTTCGATCCATGCACCGTCATGACGCGGATAAGCCGCCCCTCGCCCTCGGCCTGGCGCTTGACCTCGACCTCGCCGGCCTCCATCCAGACCAGAAACCCGGTCAGGCTGGGCACTTCGCCGCGCTCATAGGCCAGCGCCTGCTGGCTCAGCTCGTCAATCGCATCCGCCGCTTCATCGCCCATCCGGCCCAGGAGCTTTGCGCGCCCCTGATGCCGCGTCAGCACCCGGTCCAGCAGATCATAGGGCCGCATATATTCGGCAAGCTTCCTCAGATCATCCAGCACCGACAGCGTCCCGGGCTCGTCGAGATGGCGCAGACGCTCCCAGAGATAGCCCTTGCGCCCATGCGCCAGCGCGTAAAGCCGCGCTTCGGACCAGCCGAACAGCGGCGAGCGCAGCACCTGGGCCAGTGCCAGATCATCCTCGGGCGTGTTGAGGAAGGACAAGAGCGCCAGCAGGTCACGCACCGCCAGCTCGCCGGTCAAAGTCAGCCGGTCCGGTCCGGCAATCGGCAGGCCAGCGGTCTTGCAGGCGCGGATCACCGCGTTGAAGATCGGCCCGCGCCGCTGCACGAGGATCAGGAAATCCCCGGCATGAACCGGACGGAACCCGCCAGGCGCGCGGTGATCCGGGATCTGCCGTCCCGCCGCAATCATCGCCGCTATCTCAGCCGCGATCTGACGGGCCAGCACTTCTGTCGCGTCTTCCTCGCCGACCTGATCGATGGGGTCGAACCACTCGCCCGGCTCCGGGTCTTCGGGTTTCGGGACCACCGGCCAGACCTCCACCCGTCCGGGCAGCGCCTCGTGGAAAGGGCGGTGGCGGAAGGCGCCGCCAAGCGCCGCCTCGGCCTCGCCCGGGAAGGACTGATCGACCAGATCCAGCAGCGCGCGAGACGAGCGGAAAGAATATTCCAGCGCCTGTTCGGTGACCGGCACACCCGCCGCCGCAAAACCTTGCGCGAAACGGGTTTTCACCGCATCAAACCCCGCCACATCGGCGCCCTGGAAAGAATAGATCGACTGTTTCTTGTCACCGACCACGAAAAGCGACCGCTCGGTGTCGCGCGCGCCTTCCCCGGCCATGAACTCTTCTGTCAGCGCCGCGATGATCTTCCATTGCGCGGGCGAAGTGTCCTGGGCCTCATCAACCAGCACATGGTCGATAGAGCCATCAAGGCGGTACAGCACCCAGGGCGCCACACTCGGGTCGGTCAGCAAGGCCGTCGCGCGGGTGATGAAATCATCGAAATCGAGCCAGCCATGCGTGGCTTTCGCGCCCTCATAGCGGCGCAGGAAATCGGCGGCGAACCGGTGCAGCGCCAGCGCCTTGCGGAACGCGCCAAGGCCAAGCCGCAACGCCCGCCCGCCTTCGACCCGGCGCATCAGGGATTGCAGCCCGTCGAGATGAGTGCCCAGCGTCAATCGGCAGTCTTTGGTCGGGAAAGTGTCCAGCTTTGCGCCAAACGGCGCTTTCGCCGTGGCACCAAACAGGAACAGCCCCTCCAGCACCGGCAGAGCCGCGATCCCCAGCGCGGGCAAAGCCGCAAGTGCAGTCCCGGCCTTCTGATCGGTCACCTTTGACGAGGACATCAGCACCGGCGCCACCGCCGCCAGCATGGCCTGATCACCCGGCCCGAAGACCTCCTCCTCCAGCGCCGCCTCATCAAGGCCCGGCGGCAGCCCGAACGCCACCCGCAGCGCGGCCTCTTCCGGCACCTGCATCAGCTCGGCCCGCATCCCGGTGAGTTTTGCGAGGAAAGGATCGATCCGCTCGCCCACCTCGGGCAGGATCGCCTCGAACAGGCCGCGCGCCTCGCCTTCGGCCATTTCCTCAAGGATCTGATTGCGCAGAAGTTCCGCCGACCGGTCATCAAGCTCGCTGAAAGACGGGCTGACCCCGGCCTCCAGCGGAAAGCGCCGCAACAGACCGGCGCAGAAGGAGTGAATGGTCTGAATGCGGATGCCGCCCGGCGTCTCGATGGCGCGGGCAAAGAGCTGGCGGGCGCGTTTCAGCGCGGCTTCCGACAGATCGCCGCCTTCGCCCAGATCGCCAAGGTTCCGGCGCAGCCCCGCATCCGGCGCCATCGCCCATTCCCCCAGCCGGCGGAAGAGACGGTTCTGCATCTCTGCGGCGGCGGCCTTGGTATAGGTCAGGCAGAGGATATTCTGCGGGTCGGTGCCGCGCAGCAAAAGCCGCGCCACCCTGTCGGTCAGCACCTTGGTCTTGCCAGACCCCGCGTTGGCCACCAGCCAGACATTGACCGAAGGATCTGCCGCCGCGATCTGCGCCAGGGATGCCGGATGCTGGGTCATGGCATATCCTCCGGTTCGGCCTGTTCAGTGATGTCCCATTCGCCAAACCGCGCGAGATCATCATAATCGCTGTGCTCGCGCGCGCCCAGCATGGCCTGGCGCGCGGTATAGCCCCGCTCAGGGTCTTCCCAGGCGCGGATCAGGCGGCGGAATTCTTCCAGCAGCCGGTGCAGGTCATCGGGGCCGAGAACCGCCGAGATCGTCTTCAGATCGGCCGCGAGGCGGATATAGGCGATCTCGACCTCATCGGGGAAACCGGCCTCGGGAAAGCCGCCAAGGCTCGCCATCACCGCCGCCAGATGCAGCTGTTTCGCGAACGCCGCCTGTTGCTTTTCCGTCGGCGGCGCGCCGGTCTTGTAATCGACGATCCTGAGCTTGCCCTCGGCTGTCACATCCAGCCGGTCGGGCTTGCCGACCAGCACGAAATCCGGGTCCTTCAGCTCGACCCGGTATTTCTGTTCCAGCGAGACCACCTCGCCGCCCTCGGCCAAAAGCCCCTGCACGAAGGGCATCGCCAGTTCTGCCATCCGCGCCCGCCAGATCGCTCGCATCGCGGGCCAGGCCACGTCTTCCTCAAGCACCCGGTCGGTGATCCGCATCAGCGCGGCTGCGGCGTCAGCAGCCGTGGGCGGCAGGCCTTCGCGCAAAAGCGCCTCGGGCACCTTATGCAGGATCTCGCCCCTGAGCCGCGCATCCGCCATCGGGCGCAGAGGCATCAGCGGGCGCAGCCGCAACAGGTGCCGCGCATAGATCGCATAGGGGTCGCGGATCAGCTTTTCGATCTCGGTCAGCGACAGCGATTTCGGGCGGTCCGCCACCTTCGGGCGCGGCGAGGGGCGGCGCGCGCGCGCCGAGAGGATCGGCGCCCCCACAAGGCCCGCATCCCGGATCAGCCGGTCGCCGCGCGCTTTCATCGCGGCAAGCGCGACGCGCCCGCCCTGATCTGGCAGACCATCGAGCAGGTTCATCAGCCGGTTCAGCCAGCGGGACGGCACGGTTTCAGCCTCGGCATTCCTGTGCGCGTGGCTCAGCACCACTTCGGGCGCCGCGACCGCCATCTGGAAGTCATGTGCCGAAAGCCCGATGCGGCGCTCGGGCAGCAAAAGCCCCAGCTCCATCCGCATCTTGCGGTTCAGCCAGGGGTCCGGGTCGGGCTGCGCCGGCCAGACGCCCTCGGTCAGACCGGCGAGCACCACAAGATCCGCGCCCTGGACCCGCGCTTCCTGGGCGCCAAGGATCACGATCCGCTCATCCGCCGGGATCAGGCTGCGCACCTGGGCGCGGTTGATCACCCCATCCGCCAGCGCGGCATAATCGCCAAGGCCGAGATGCAGCGCCCCGGGCGCCTCGGCGGCGAGGTCTTCGATCACGCCGAGCGCCGCTTCGCCCGCCGCATCCTGCCAAAGCCGCCCGGTGCCCGCGTCGGTGCCGCGCGCGAAAGCCTCGGCCAGCGCGCGGTGCCGGGTGATCAGATCGGGGAGGGGTGCCGGGGTGCAGGCCTCCAGCTCTGCCAGCACCGCGCCGAGCCAGTCCGCCCAGGGGGCGGCGAAGGGATCGCGCTGCTCTGCCGCCCAGGCCTGCAGCGAGGCGAGATCAGGATAGGCCGGACCGCGCGCCCTGAGCCGCAGTTCCAGCTCATGTGTCAGCCGCAGATGCGGGCCGCGCTGATCGGTCGAGAAGCACAAAGGGTGTTTCAGCAGCGTCAGCACCTCATCTGCCATCAGCCGCTTGCCCATGCCGCGCGCGACCAGCCGCAGCATCCGCCCCGCCGGGCTGTGGATCAGCGGCGAACCGGCGGAATCGTCCGGGACCAGCCGCCAGCGGTCCAGCGCCGCCGTCACCCGCCGCGTGAGGTCACGGTCCGGTGTCAAAAGCGCCGCGCGTTTTCCCGCCGCCACCGCCTCGCGCAGACAAAGGGCAATCGCCTGGGCCTCGTCACGCGGGCTCGCGGCCTCGATCAGGGTCATGCGCGCGGTTGCGGCCTGCAAATCGCCCAGTTCCGGCCCCTGAGCGATCCATTGATCGGTGACCGGCGCCGGACGAAGCGCCAGCGAAATCAGCCGGCCCCGCGCCGGATCGGGGGCGCCCTGACCGTCCCAGTCCTGCACATTGCCAGGGCCAAGGCCCAGCGTCTGCATCAGCCGGTGATAGCGATATTGCGGGTGATCCTCCTGGCCGGTCCCGTCAGCAAGGCTGGCCCAGACCTCCTCCGGCTGATCGAAATCAAAGCCCGGCACCAGGATCGCGCCCTGCGGCAGACGCGCCACTGCCTGCATCAGCAAAGCCGAGGTTCCGCGCGAGCCGGTCGATCCGGCGACAATCACCGGATCGGGGGTCGGTGCCGCCTCCCAAGCGCTGATCTGCGCCAAAAGCGCAAGCCGCAACCGCGCCTCACTGTCCGGCGCCGCACCTTCGGTGAAAAACTGCGCGATCAGCGAGACGAAACGCCGGGTGCGCGACCAATGCGCGGCATGGCCCTCGATATCAAGGAGGTCAAGCGCGCCCGGATCCACCTCTTCCGCCCGCATCTCATCCATCAGCCCAGCAAGGCTGTCGGCCAGGTCATAAAGCGCGTGACGCGGCGCGAGATCGGGCTCTGCCGCCAGCAGCCGGTCGATCAGCACCGCCAGTTCCAGCCGCCGCCCCAAAGGCGAGGCGGCCTCGACCTGGCCAGTCAGCAAAGGATCATTCCCCGGTTCCGACACCAGTTTCAGCCGGGGCAGGAAACCGGCGCCCTGGGCCAGCAGCGTCTCGCGCAAGCGGCGACGCATCCGCTGGCTGTTCAGATAGACCGTCACCCGCGCCATGGCCTCGGGCGGCTGGCCCTCAAGCCGCGTGCGCAGGCCCGCCGCCAGCCTCGCTGGGAAATCAGCGCCGGGGGGCAGGCCGAAGAGGCGGGGTCCGGATCCGGGAAACATCATGACGCCAGCAAAGCCTCAGCCTCGGCGAGGCCCTCGGGGCTGCCGACATCGCACCAGCCGCCCTCCCAGATCAGACCGTACGCGCGTTCGTTGCGGATCATGTCATCCCAGGCGAGGTTCAGGGAAAACACCCGCTCAGGATGGCTTAACAGCCAGTCCGTACGCAGGATCTGCGCGCCGAGATAGACCATGCCATTCGGGTCAAGGTCTTCGCCGGTCTCGCTGTCGCGGCGCATCCGCGTCAGGCGGCCATCCGCGCCCAGCGAGAAATCTGCCCCGCCCTTGCGGCCCGGCAGGCCCTCGCGCGGCTTTACCAGCAGCAGCGCCCCCATCTGCAAAGGGTCCCAGGCCTGCGACAGCGCGCTGAGCGGATTGCCCCCCGTCCAGACCACATCCGGGTTGAGCGTCATCACCGCGCCATGGCCAAGTGCCGGCAGCGCCGCCTTCAGCCCGCCGCCGGTCTCGAGGATCTCGGGTTCATGGCTGATGCGGACCGGGCGGCCCCTCAGATGATCGGCGATCTGCTGCGAGAGGTAATGCGTATTGACCACCACCGGGTCGCAGCCTGCCCCGGCCCCCAGATCCAGCGCGCGGTCGAGGAGGCTCTGCCCGGCGACCTCGATCAGAGGCTTCGGTCGGTTCCGGGTCAGCTCTCGCATGCGGGTTCCGAAACCGGCGGCAAAGACCATCAGGGGGAAGGCGGGCTGCATGACCTGATCCTTTCAATGATGGCGGGCGTGGGGTCTGGCAGGAGAGCGAGGGTTTCACCGCGCAGTTCCGCCAGGACCGGATGGGCGAGGTTGCGCAGCAGCTGGCCCCAGACCCGGGGCAGAAAGGCAAGATAGCGATCCTTGCCCGCCACCATGGTCAGCCGCGCGAAAATCCCGATGATCCGCAGCGCCCGAAGCGCGCCAAGCGTGGCATAGGCCGCCGTGATATCGCCCCGCCCTGTCTCTCGCGCGAAATGCGCAACCATCGCGGCCTCGACCCCGGGCGACACGTCACGCCGCGCATCCTGCAACAAGGATACGAGATCATATTCCGGTTGGCCAAGCTGACCGAGCTGGAAATCCAGCAGCCCGACCCGTGCGACACCCTGACGATCGGGCAGCCAGAGAAGGTTCTCGGCATGGTAATCGCGCAGGATCAGGACACGCGGCCCGTCGGCATGGGCGCGGATTGCGACCTCGAGCGCCTTCAGGAACGGCGTCGCATCGGGGCGTGTGCCGGTGGCGGCAAAGCCATAGAATTCCGGCGCCAGAGCGGCTGACGCGGCCCAGTCCTCCGCACTCAGATCTGGCAAAGGGCTGGGCGGCGCAGCGCCTTGCAGGCGGATCAGCACATCCACCGCCGCCGTATAAAGCGGCAGTTCCGCTGCGGCATCGGCCTCGAGCAGCCGTGCATAGATCCCGTCACCGAGATCCTCGATCAGCATGAGGCCCTGCGCCTCATCCATCGCAAGGGTCAAAGGAGGCGAGAGGCCAAGCCCCGCCAGATGCGCGCCGATCCGGTGGAAATCGCCGATATCATCGCCACATCCGGGCGGTGCATCCATCAGAACCGCGCGCTGATCGCCCAGCACCAGCCGCTCATAGGACCTGGCCGAGGCATCCCCCGCGAGATGACTGCGCCAGGCCGCAGCCCAGCCGGCCCGGGCCAGGAACTCTGTCTTTGCAACCTCTCTCATGGCGCCCCAGCGAGGCAGGCGAGGAAACCCTCCGGCCCGGTGACCAGCAGCCGCCGCCCTTCCCCCTCATAGGACAGCGTCACGCGGATCGCCTCGTCAGGCGCATAGTGCCCCAGCCTGTCGGGCCATTCGATCAGCAGGATGTCGCGCCCGATGGCTTCGGCGAGGCCCAGTTCTTCGACCTCGCCAATATGGCTCAGCCGGTAGAGGTCGGCATGCCAGACCTCGCCGGCTTCGGTCTCGTAGCTTTGCACCAGGGTGAAAGTGGGCGAAGGCACGTCGATTTCAGCCCCTGCCATGGCGCGGATCGCCGCGCGGGCGAGATGCGACTTCCCGGCGCCAACCGGGCCTTCCAGCAACACGGTCATGCCAGGGCGCAGGCACAGCCCGAACCGCGCCCCGAACAGGCGCGCCGCCTCTTCATCGGGCAGGAACAGATCGACAGATTTCATGGCGCGAGTTTCGGCTTTTGCCCGGTCAGGCGCAAGCCTCAGCCGATCTGACCGCGCCGCCCGGCAGTCTGGCCGCGGTCCAGCAGGATATGATCGAGGATCACACAGGCCATCATCGCCTCACCCACCGGCACCGCGCGGATGCCGACACAGGGGTCGTGGCGGCCCTTGGTCACAAGGTCGAGCTCCTGGCCGAATTCGTTCACGGTGCGGCGCGGCGTCAGGATCGACGAGGTCGGCTTGACCGCAAAGCGGCAGACCACCGGCTGACCGGTGGAAATTCCGCCGAGGATCCCGCCCGCGTGGTTCGACAGGAACTCGACCCCATCCTGGCCCATCCGCATCTCATCGGCATTCTCGACCCCGGTCAGTGCGGCCGAGGCCATGCCATCGCCGATCTCGACACCTTTGACCGCATTGATCGACATCATCGCACTGGCCAGGTCAGAATCCAGCTTGCCATAAAGCGGCGCGCCGATCCCTGGCGGCACGCCCTCGGCCACCACCTCGATCACCGCACCCACCGAATTATGCGACCGGCGCAGATCGTCGAGATAGACCGCCCAGTCCTGCGCCGCGACAATATCAGGGCAGAAGAACGGGTTCTCGCGGATCTGGCCCGCATCAAACCGCAACCGGTCGATCTTTTTCTCGCCCATCTGCACCATATAGCCGGTGATCGACACCCCGGGCGCGATCATGTCGAGAACCGCCCGCGCAACCCCCCCCGCCGCGACCCGCGCCGCCGTCTCCCGCGCCGAAGACCGCCCGCCGCCGCGATAGTCGCGCAGGCCATATTTCAGATGATAGGCGACATCGGCATGACCGGGGCGGAAGGCATGGGCGATCTCGCCATAATCCTTGCTGCGCTGGTCGGTATTCTCGATCATCAGCTGGATCGGCGTGCCGGTCGTCACGCCGTCAAACACGCCCGACAGGATCTTCACCTCATCCGCCTCACGCCGCTGCGTGGTGAATTTCGAGGTGCCGGGTTTCCTCAGATCCAGCCAGGGCTGAATATCGCCCTCGGTCAGCCGCACGCCCGGAGGACAGCCATCCACCGTGCAGCCAAGCGCCGGGCCGTGACTCTCGCCCCAGGTGGTGACGCGGAAGAGATGGCCGAATGTGTTGAGGCTCATGACGGTGCTCCGTGCTGACAGGGCGGGCTGACACAGGCGGCATAGCGCCCGCCCCTTGCAGGTTACAACCTCATTCCACAAAAAAGTGAAGCGCGGGGTTGAAATGGCACCGCCTGCCCCCATTTCACCGATGCGGGCCGGGCCCCTCTGGCACTCAGGGCCAGTTTCTTTCGGGAAACGCCTGGTGTGATGTCGGACCGCATCGGGAAACGCGCCCGATGGATTGCCCGGCATTTTTCCCGATCCGTATCCACGGTTCAGCTGACGGTCATTCCCTCTGGCGCCTTGTGTAAAGGGCTATGGTCGGATGGAAATCCTGCTGACATTGTTTCTGGGCAAGCCGCTTTGGCTCTGGCTCACCTTCCTTGCAATCGTCCTCGTGCTGCTGGTGCTTGACCTCGGCGTCCTGAACAAGGGCGATGAGGAAATCGGCGTCGCGAAAAGCCTGAAGCTCTCGGCCTTTTATGTCACGCTGGGCGTCCTTTTCGCGGGCTTCGTCTGGTGGCAGATCAGTGCCGAGGCGGCCGGCCTCTACCTGACCGCTTTCGTGGTCGAAAAATCCCTGGCGATGGACAATGTTTTCGTCATCGCGATGATCTTCGGCTTCTTCGCGATCCCCCGCAAATACCAGCACAGGGCGCTGTTCTGGGGCATCCTGGGCGTCATTATCCTGCGAGGGCTGATGATCGGCTTTGGCGCGGCTCTGGTGCAGAACTATCACTGGGTGCTCTATATCTTTGCCGCCTTCCTGATCTTCACCGGCCTTAAAATGCTGCTCGCCAAAGAAGATCACGCGCCGGATATCGCCAGAAACCCCCTGCTGAAATTCCTGCGCAAACGCCTCAATGTCACAGACGAGCTGCATGGGCACGCTTTTACCGTGCGCAAGGAAGAGCCCGGGACCGGCAAGCTGAAGCTCTATGCCACACCCCTTCTGTTGGCGCTGATCATGGTGGAAATCGCCGATGTGATCTTCGCGGTAGATTCGGTCCCGGCGGTCTTCGCGATCACCTCTGACCCCTATATCGTCTTCACCTCGAACATCTTCGCGATCCTCGGGCTGCGCGCGCTCTACTTCGCGCTGGCCGCGATCCTGCACCGCTTCGCCTATCTGAAATATGCGCTGGCCGTGCTGCTGATCTTCATCGGCTCCAAGGTCTTTGTCGCCTCGCTGTTGGATCTCGAGAAATTCCCGGCCTCGGTCTCGCTCGGCGTCACTTTCGCGATCCTCGCCACCGGCGTCGTCGTCTCGCTGTGGAAGACCCGCGGCCAGCCAGCTCATGCCACTCTTCCGGGCGAGCCAGGCGACGACCACCCCGCCCGCCCCTGAAGCCGCAAGGGGCGCTGACCGCGCCCCTTCCTCATTTTCTGTCGCTAAATATCCCGGGGGAGAGGCTCGCCAGAGCCTCGGGGGCAGCGCCCCCTCCCCCGGCTGCCCCTTGCACCCCGCCGGCATTCCCCTATGCTCCGCCCCACCTCGGGGTGCCCGTCACGGGCTGAGATGCGTCATGCGGACCCGTTGAACCTGAACCGGCTCATACCGGCGGAGGGAAGGTGCATCGGATCTCCCCTTGCGCATCGCCCCCGTCGCAACAGGAGGACCTCCATGCGCCCGATGCGCCCCTTCCTTGCGGCATGTCTCGCTTCCCTGCCCCTGGCGGCAGCGGCAGAGACCCCCGTGCTCACCGTCATGACCTATGACAGTTTCACCACCGAATGGGGCCCCGGCCCGGCGGTGGAAAAGGCGTTTGAAGAGGTCTGCGGCTGCGATCTGCGCTTTATCACCGGCGGCGACGGCGCGGCATTGCTGGCGCGCCTCCAGCTCGAAGGTGCCGCCACCGAGGCAGATGTAGTTCTTGGCCTCGACAACAACCTGACTGCCCAGGCGCGCGCGACGGGGCTTTTCGCCCCACATGGCGAAGCGGCCCCGACCGGCCTGCCGGTCGCCTTTGAGGATGATCTCTTCCTGCCATGGGACTGGGGCTGGTTTGCCTTTGTCTATGACCGCACCAGAACCGCGATGCCGCCCGAGGATTTCCGCGCTCTGGGTGACAGCGATCTGAAAATCGTGATCCAGGATCCGCGCTCATCGACGCCGGGCCTCGGTCTGCTTATGTGGGTCAAAGCCGCTTACGGCGATCGCGCGCCCGAAATCTGGACCGGGCTTTCCGACAATATCCTGACCGTGACGCCGGGCTGGTCCGAGGCTTACGGCCTCTTCCTCGAGGGCGAGGCGGATATGGTTCTCTCCTACACCACATCCCCCGCCTATCACCGGCTGGCCGAGAAAGACGACAGCAAAGACTGGGCCGAATTTGCCGAGGGCCATTACCTGCAAATCGAGGTCGCGGGCATCCTCGCCTCCTCAAAGCAGCCCGAACTTGCGAAGGAGTTCATCGCCTTCACCCAGTCGCCGGCCTTCCAGTCGGTGATCCCGGAAACCAACTGGATGTATCCCGCAACCGAGATCGCGCTGCCCGAAGGGTTCGAGACCCATCGTCCGGCGAAATCCCTGTTGCTGACGGCCGATGAGGCGCTGGAGGCGCGGGGCCCTGCGCTGGCGGAATGGCAATCCTCGCTCGGGCAGTAAGCCTTACCGCCGCGCTCCTGGTCACCGCGCCGCTGGCGGCGGTGGCCCTCAGGGCGGGCGGCCTGCGGCTCAGCACGCCCGACCTTGCGGCGCTGCGGTTTACCCTGTTGCAGGCCGGGCTTTCGGCGCTGATCTCGGTCGCGCTGGCGGTGCCGGTGGCAAAAGCGCTGGCGCGGCGGCGCTTTCCCTTGCGGGGCCTTCTGATCACCCTGATGGGCGCCCCGTTCCTTCTGCCGGTGATCGTCGCGGTGATCGGGCTGATCACGGTTTTCGGCCGCTCGGGCTGGGTCAATAGCGGGCTTGCCGCGCTCGGCCTGCCCGGGTTCAGCATTTACGGGCTGCATGGTGTGGTTATCGCGCATGTCTTCCTGAACCTGCCGCTGGCTGTGCGGATGATCCTTCAGGCCTGGGTCTCGGTACCGTCAGAGCGCTTCCGCCTTGCGGCCTCGCTGGGCTTTGGCCCGCGCGACATCGCACGCCATATCGAGCGCCCGATGCTGGCCTCGGTGCTGCCCGGCGCGCTGGCGACGGTTTTTGCGATCTGCCTGACCTCTTTCGCGGTGGCGCTGACGCTGGGCGGCGGCCCGCGTGCGACCACGCTGGAACTGGCGATCTACCAGGCAATCCGGTTCGAATTCGACCTTGGCCATGCGGCGGGACTATCGCTGATCCAGACCGGGATCGGGGCGTTTGCCGCGCTGCTGGCCTGGCGGCTGGCGTCAAGCCCGGGCTTTGGCGCAGGCCTTGACCGCGCGCTTCCGCTGCCCGCGCCTGCGGGCTGGCGGCGCCTTGCGGATGCGGGCTGGCTTTTGCTGGCGGCAGCTTTCCTGCTGTTGCCACTGCTCGCGCTGATCCTGCGCGGTCTGCCGGGGCTGGCGGAGCTGCCGCCCAGCCTCTGGGGGGCCTCGCTGCGGTCGGTTCTGGTCGCCCTGATCTCGACTTTGGTGACGGTGGGGGCAGGGCTGGTCCTTGCGCTGGCGGTGGCCCGCAGGGCAGCGCGGGGGATGGAGCTGACCGCCGTGCTGCCGCTGGCGGCCTCGGGCCTGGTGCTTGGGACCGGGCTTTTCCTGATCGCGCGGCCCTTTGCGTCCCCCGGGCAGCTGGCACTGCCGGTGACGGTGCTGGTCAATGCAGTCATGGCGCTGCCTTTCGTCTACCGGCTTTTGATCACCGATGCCCGCGCGCTTGAGGCGGATTACGGGCGGCTGGCGGCGTCACTGGATCTGCGGGGGGTCGCGCGGTTGCGCTATCTGACCCTGCCCCGGCTGGCGCGGCCTTTGGGATTTGCGGCCGGCGTGGCGGCGGCTTTGTCGATGGGGGATCTGGGCGTGATCGCGCTTTTCGCCAGCGGCCAGGAGGCGACATTGCCGCTTCTGGTGCAGCAGCTGATGGGCGCCTACCGGACTGAGGCGGCGGCCGCGGCGGCACTGGTCCTGATCACGCTCAGCTTCGGGCTCTTTTGGATTTTCGATGCGGGAGGGCGGCATGTTCAGGCTCGATAACCTGGTTCTGGAGCAGGAAGGCTTTCGGCTGTCCGCGGACTGGCAGGCGGAGCCGGGGGCGAAGATCGCGGTGATCGGGCCTTCGGGGGCAGGGAAAAGCTCGCTTCTGGCGGCGATTGCCGGCTTCTATGCGCCGGCCTCGGGCCGGATCTGGCTTGACGGGCGCGATCTGACCGGACTGCCGCCGGGGGAGCGGCCGCTCTCGATCCTGTTTCAGGATCAGAACCTGCTTCCGCATCTGAGCGTGGCGCAAAATCTTGGGCTCGGGATCCGGCCGGACCTGCGTCTGGCGCCGCCGGATCACGCACGGGTGGCGGAGGCGCTGGAACGGGTCGGGCTGGCGGGGTTTGGCGCGCGAAAACCCGCGCAGCTTTCCGGCGGTCAGGCGAGCCGGGCGGCGCTGGCGCGGGTGCTGCTTCGCGCACGACCGCTTCTCTTGCTGGACGAGCCCTTTGCGGCGCTTGGACCGGCTTTGAAGGGAGAGATGCTGGCTTTGCTGGCCGAGGTTGCCGGCGAGACCGGTGCCACCGTGCTGATGGTGACGCATGAGCCCCGCGACGCGCTGGATTTTGCCGGGCAGACGGTGCTTGTTGCGGATGGCGTGGCGGCGGCGCCGGTTGCGACGGGGCCCTTGCTGGCCGATCCGCCGCCAGCGCTGGCGGCCTATCTCGGATTTAAGACGTAAAAGGAAAAGCCCCGCCGGAGGGGCGGGGCTTTGTACCTGGTCTTTTCGGAATCACGCCTGATCTCAGGCTGTGAATTCCTTGCCTTTAACCCGCGCCCAGATCTTCTTGTTGGTCAGATAGAGCAGCACCGACAGAAGGATCAGGAAGGTCACCGCGACGAAGCCCGCTTTCTTGCGGTCCATCATCTTGGGCTCTGCCGACCACATCAGATAGGCCGAAACATCCATCGACATCGCGTCGATGCTTGCGGGGCTGCCATCTTCAAAAGTGATCTGATCTTCGGTCAGCGGCGGCGGCATTGCGATCCAGCCGCCGGGGAAGGCGTGGTTTTCGTAGAAAGTGGTGCCGGCTTCTTCCTTGGTCTCGCCGGTATAGCCGGTGAGGATCGCATGGATATATTCCGGGCCACCGATGCCGCGCAGGAGCTGGTTGATCCCGGTGCCTTCAGGACCGTGGAACCCCGCGCGGGCCTTGGCCATCAGCGAGAGATCCGGCCCCATACCTTCGCCCGAACGCGCGGGGAAGTTGTCGGTCCATTCGCGCGGACGGGTGGTGCCATCGGGCAGGTCGATCTCTTCGAGACCGGCCGCATAGGCGCGGACCTGATCGGCCGGCAGATGCGGGCCGCCGTCATCCGCGAGGCTGCGGATCGGGACGAATTTCGCCCCGTGGCAGGCCGAGCAGACTTCGGTGAAGACCTGGAGACCGCGCTGCAGCTGCAACTGGTCATAGGTGCCGAACGGGCCTTCAAACGAGAAGTCCACATCCTCGATATGGCCGGCATCGCCAGCTGCCAGCGCTGCGCCCGTCAGGGCGAGCGAGGTGGCTGCAGAAAGAATGATCTTGCGGAACATTTTGCGTCAGATCCTTTTCTTCACTCAGCCGCGTGCGGGTAGTGGGATTTGAAGTCTTCCTCGATCGTCGCCGGTTGCGGCAGCGGCTTTTCGATGATGCCAAGCAGCGGCAGGATCACGAGGAAATAGGCGAACCAATAGGCCGCACCGATCAGCGAGATCGTGGCATAGGGTTCTTCTGCGGGCATAGCACCGGCCCACATCAGCACCACGAAATCGACAGCAAGCAGCGCGAACCACCATTTGAACATCGGACGATAGCGCCCCGAACGCACCGAGGAGGTGTCGAGCCAGGGAACAATCGCCATGACCGCGATCGCGCCGAACATCGCGAGCACGCCGAAGAATTTGGCGTCGACGATCCCGAAGGTCACCCATTCCGCCGCAATCACGATCCAGACATCGGCGGTGAAAGCCCGCAGGATCGCGTAGAAGGGCAGGAAGTACCATTCCGGCACGATATGGGCAGGCGTGGAGAGCGGGTTGGCCTCGACATAGTTGTCGGGGTGGCCAAGGAAGTTCGGCATGAAGCCGACAATCGCGAAGAACACCACCAGGATCACGGCCAGCGCGAAAAGGTCCTTGATGACGTAATAGGGCCAGAACGGAACCGTGTCTTTCTCGGCATTGGCCTTGCTGTCGCGGCGGACCTCAACACCCGTGGGGTTGTTGTTGCCGGTGTGGTGGAAGGCCCAGATGTGAAGGATCACGAGGCCTGCAATCACGAAGGGCAGCAGGTAATGCAGCGAGAAGAAGCGGTTCAGCGTCGGGTTGTCGACCGCCGGGCCGCCAAGAAGCAGCGTCTGGATCGGCTCGCCGATGCCCGGGATCGCGCCGAAGAGGCCGGTGATCACGGTCGCGCCCCAGAAGGACATCTGGCCCCAGGGCAGAACATAGCCCATGAATGCCGTGCCCATCATCATGAGATAGATCAGCATCCCGATGATCCAGGTCACTTCGCGCGGAGCTTTGTAGCTGCCGTAATAGAGGCCGCGGAAGATGTGCAGATAGACGGCGAAGAAGAACAGCGAGGCGCCGTTCGCGTGCAGATAGCGGATCATATGCCCGCCATTCACGTCGCGCATGATGCGCTCGACCGATGAGAAGGCGAGGCTGACATGCGGCGTGTAATGCATCGCAAGGATGATGCCGGTCACAATCTGCAGCGCCAGACAGAATGCGAGGACAATGCCCCAGATCCACATCCAGTTCAGGTTTTTCGGGGTAGGCACCATCAGCGTGTCATAGACCAGGCCAACGATCGGCAGCCGCTTGTGCAGCCACTTCTCGGGGGCGGTCTTCGGTTCGTAATGGTCGTGCGGAATACCGGCCATGTTGCGTTCCTCAGCCCAGCAGGATCGTGGTTTCGTCGGTGAACTGAGCCACCGGCACTTCGAGGTTCCGGGGGGCCGGACCTTTGCGGATACGGCCAGCCGTATCATAGTGAGACCCGTGGCACGGGCAGAACCAGCCACCGAATTCACCGGCGCCATTGCCCAGAGGCACACAGCCCAGATGGGTGCAGACGCCCATCATCACCAGCCATTCGCCGGCTTCGTCCAGCGAGCGGTTCTGGTCCGAGGCATCGGTGCCCGGCTTGTTCTTGTTCTCGGAATTGCGGTCAATGAGCGAAGCATCATCGCCGGAAACGGCGCGGGCCGCTTCGATTTCTTCGGCGGTGCGACGACGAATGAAAACGGGCTTACCGCGCCATTTCACCGTCAGCTGCGAGCCAACGGCCACATTCGTCACATCGACGTAGATCGAGGCGAGCGCACGCGTATCGGCCGAGGGGTTCATCTGGTTGACGAGCGGCCAGGCGGCGGCTCCGGCCGCAACTGCTCCGGCGCCGGCAGTGGCGTAATACAGGAAGTCGCGGCGGCTGCCTGCGTGATCATCTGCTTGGGACACGAGTTCCTCTCCCTGGCATGGCCGCGCGCGGCCAGATATTTGTGTGGGGGCAGACGGATTCCCGGCTGCCCTGACGGGCGCGGTTGTAAACAAGCCGTGATAGATCGTCCAGCGAACAATCCGACGCAATCGCCATCAAATTCAAGGATAAAGGCGATTGATGCGAACATGCCGCAGGCGCTGCGGCCCGCAGCTACCCCTTCGGGACGGTTTCCAGCATCGACGGACGTGCCGCAAATCCGGCCTCCCAGGCCGCGAGCCCGGGTCGTCCGGCCCGCCAGTTCCGCGCACCAAGGCGGAAATCGACATAGCCAAGAGCCACGCCGAGCGCGATCTGCCCCGCCGTCAGCACGCCCTGCAGATCCGAAAGGCGCGCAGCCTCGACCAGATCCAGAGCCCTGGCGATTTTGGCCCATTGCCCTTCGATCCAGGGGGTAAAACGGCTTTCCTCGGGGCGCAGCCGCGCCTCATAGACCATCAGCAGCGCGGCATCGAGAACGCCATCGGCCAGCGCCTCCAGCGTCAGCACCGGCCAGAGCGCTTCGCCCTCCGGGTAGAAGCCACTTCCGGCATAAGCATCGAGCCAGCGCGTGATCACACGGCTGTCAAACAGCGCCTCGCCCGAAGGCGTCACCAGTGCCGGCACCTTACCCAGCGGGTTGACCGCCGCCACCGCCGGCAAGCCCGAATCTACCGGAGTGGCTGACGCCTGGATCATCGCAATTGGCCCCAGCCCGGCCTCGATCGCCATGACCTGCACCTTGCGCACATAGGGCGAGGTCGGCCCGCCATAAAGCTGAAGCCCCGCGCCCGTTTTGCCTTCGGGCCCCGCTTTTCCGTCAGTCACTGCCGTCGCTCCCTGAACCGCAGCCTCGCGATAAGGCCTGCGTCGATTTCCCATTCCCGGCCGCGAAAGCCGATGATCCGCTTCAGCCGCAGGCTGGCATTTTGCTGCCGCGCCTCCGGAGCAGCGCCGCTCGCCGTTTTGTGCAGCAAGAGACCTTCGCCAAGATCATCCAGCGCATCCTCGGCACGCTGATCGCGCCGCCCCTCGCCGGCCCTTGGGGTCACCCATCTCACAAAGCCATAGCCCGCCACAGCGGCCAGACCGATTCGCAACGCCAGCGGAACAAAAGGCAGGGGCATGGCAATCTCCACCAGAGGGACAGGTGCCGGGTATCATCACCGGCCAGACTGGTGCGGGCGATTCGCAGTGTCAACCGCAGCGGCAGTCAGATGCGCCGGAAATGGAAAAGGCCGCTCCGGTTTCCCGAAGCGGCCCTGTATCCGTCAGCTGGTAGCTGCACTCAACCCTGGCGGGCTTTGTAGCGACGCTGCGTCTTATTGATCACATAGACCCGGCCCTTGCGGCGCACGACCTGGCAATCGCGGTGACGCGTCTTCAGCGAGCGGAGCGAATTGGCAACCTTCATGGCTGTCTCCTGTCCTTCGCGGCGCATCACGCGCCTGATTAACCCGTGCCCCGGGTATGACCCCAAAAGCGATGAAATGGTGGGCGGTACTGGGATCGAACCAGTGGCCACTACGATGTCAACGTAGTGCTCTACCGCTGAGCTAACCGCCCACTCTGACCTACACTCTGCCCGCGCTTCTCTGATCTGGCCATCAAGGCAAAACCATTAAGGCGCGGCTGACCGCGTCGGCGTGGAGGGGTCTATACTCAACCCATATCCTGGCCGCAAGGGGTTTCGGAACGAAGAATTATGACGTTATATCGCAGGATACCGCCAGGAAGAGGAAATCCCGCCCTGATTTTCAGCCGGGACTTCTGCCGCGCCAGCCCGTCCCTGCTTGAACCGAGGCCATTTTGCAAGGAATCACCTCTTCCGACGCGTATATTCTGCACCGGCCCGGGCAACAGACCTGCCCGGTCGTTTTTTCCTCGCCGCATTCCGGGCGCATCTATCCGCCGGATTTTCTGCAGGGCAGCGCGCTGGACAGCCATGCGATCCGCTCTTCCGAGGATGCGTTCATCGATCAGCTGTTCGGCGCAGCCCCCGCGCTTGGTGCGCCCCTGCTTGCCGCCAGGGCACCGCGCGCCTTTGTCGATCTTAACCGGGGCCCGGATGAGCTGGACCCGGCGGTGATCGAAGGGGTGGAGCGACCGGCACATAATCCGCGAATCTCTTCGGGGCTCGGGGTGATTCCCCGCGTGGTCGCAGGCGGGCGGCACATCTATCGCGGCAAAATGGCCCGCCCTGAGGCGGAAGCGCGACTGCAAAGCTTCTGGCATCCCTGGCATGATGCGCTGCGCGGGCTGATCGAAGAGACCCGCGAGACATTTGGCAAGGCGGTGCTGTTTGACTGCCACTCGATGCCACATGAGGCGGCAGATCTGCAATCGCGGGGTGGCCAGCCCGGGCCACAAATCGTTCTGGGGGATCGCTTCGGCGCCAGTGCGGGCCGGGATGTGGTCGATCAGATCGCCGGCGCTTTCGAAGCGGCCGGTCTGCGCGTCAGCCGCAATATGCCCTTTGCCGGCGCCTATATCACCCAGGCCTATGGCCGGCCCTCGCGCAATGTTCACGCCGTCCAGATCGAGATCGACCGCCAGCTTTACATGGATGAAGCGCGAATCGAGCCGCATGGGGGTTTCGAAGGGTTTCGCCAGCTGATCACCGGGGTCATTGCCGAAGTGACCGGGGCAGATATCCACGCCGCCGGGCTGATGACCAGCAGCCGGCCCCCGCTCGCGGCGGAATAGACACGACCGGTGCAGCGGGCAGAGAAGGGCTCAGTCCTCTCCTGCCCGCCATACCTGTCGCGCAGTCAGGCGCTGCCCGTCGCTGAACGGGCAATACCACCGCCGGAAATCCGGCTCAGATCAGCAGGTCAGATTCGTTTTTGCCCGAAGCCAGCGCCTCGGCATACCAGCGCGGCTTGCGGCCACGACCGGACCAGGTGTCTGCCGGATTGGCCGGATTGGCATATTTGGCGCCAACCAGCGCCCGCTTGCGCGGAGCCGCCGTCCCGGTCAGTTCCGCCAGCGACGCAAAACCGAGCTCGCGCGCGGTTTCGTCCAGCTTTGCCAGCGCTTCTTTCTTGCGACGATCCTCAAAAGTCGAAATGGCTTTGCCGACTTTCGCCTGCAGCGATTTCAGATCTTTCAGATCAAGGGAATTGAGATCGAGTTCCATTCAGTGCTCCTGATACTCATCATGAGCCTTCCCTATTGCAAATAAATGCGGGCCGCAATTAAAGCCTTCAGCGTGGGCTGCGTTTTGCAAGAATCCGCTGCAAAGTACGGCGATGCATGTTCAGCCTGCGTGCCGTTTCGGAAACATTACGGTCACACATTTCGTAAACGCGCTGGATATGTTCCCAGCGAACCCGGTCCGCCGACATCGGATTTTCCGGCGGCGGCGGCAAAGCCTCGCCTTTGGCCAGAAGCGCATTTGTAACATCATCCGCATCAGCCGGTTTCGACAGGTAGTCCAGCGCGCCGATTTTCACCGCCGCAACCGCCGTCGCAATCGCACCATATCCGGTCAGCACCACGATCCGGCAATCGGGCCGCTTTTCACGCAGCGTCTCCACCACATCGAGCCCATTGCCATCCTCAAGCCGCAGATCAACCACCGCATAGGCCGGCGGGCGGGTCTGGGCGATCTGCCGGCCCACCGCCACGCTTTCTGCCGTCTCGGGCTGGAAGCCACGCTTTTCCATTGCCCTGGCAAGGCGTTTGACGAAAAGCTCGTCATCATCGACCAGCAAAAGGGTCCGATCCGGCCCCAGCTCGGCATGCAGATCTCCGGACATTCGCTATCTCTCCTGACGGGTGCCTGACCCGAATGCCAGACCCGGAGAGGCTTCCCCGGTCTGGCAGAATTTACGGTCCTGGACGGCCGGGGTCAATTCAGCCCGTTACATCCAGCATACATCCGACGCCTTTGGCGATCTGTTCGGGTGTCGCATCGCGGCGGTAAAAATCGGCAAAACCGATACCGGGCAGCATCAGATAGGTAAAGGCCGAATGGTCAACCATATAGAAATCATCGGTGGCCGGCTGGAGGTTATAATAGACGCGATACGCCTTTGCCGCAGCGTCAATCTGTTCCGGAGTGCCCGTCAGACCAATCGCCGTTTCGCTGAAGGCTTCTGCGTAATCGCCCACAACCTGAGGTGTATCCCGCTTGGGATCGACCGTGACGAAAACCAGCCCGACATCGCGACCCGCGTCCTTCAGCAAATCCAGGGCCTCGGCATTTCGTGACATATCGAAGGGGCAGACATCGGGGCAGAATGTATAGCCGAAATAAACCAGTGTCGGCCGGGTGATCACCTCTTTATCGGTCACCTCAGTGCCGGTTTTGTCGAGAAGCGTAAACGGCCCGCCAATATCTGCGCCGCCGACATTCCCTTCACGACATTGCGCCAGCGGATCGGCATTGCTTTGGCCGGCAAAGAACAGATAGCCCGCCGTCCCCCCTATCAGCGCGGCCAGCAGCCCCGCCGCTCCGATTGCGTAAATCCTGTTCATCGCCTTCTCCGCTTTTGCCACCAGGAACGCCCCGCGGAGCTTCCTCGCTGTCCAGTTGCCCCATTGATCCCCTGGAGCGCGGGCCGTAACAAGGCATAACGATACGAGTAAAGGCGCATTCACAATGCGACAAATCGCGGGCTTTGGTTTTGTCGCCGGAACAGGTGCGGCAGACCGCGTCTGGCTCAGGACGCTGATCCTCATCCGCTGGCTGGCGATCTGCGGTCAGCTTGCGGCCATCTCCCTCGCCGATCTGTGGTTCGGGATCGCGCTGCCGCTGGGGCTTTGCCTGCTCGCCATCGGGGCCTCGGTCATCGTCAATCTGATCGTGACCTTCATCTTTCCCGGCAACCGCAGACTGAGCGAAACCGGCGCGCTCCTGTCGCTGCTGTTTGATCTCTGCCAGCTTGGGTTTCTGGTCTTTGTCACCGGCGGGCTGACCAATCCTTTCGCGCTTCTGTTCATCGCGCCGGTCACCATTTCAGCCTCGGTGCTCGGGATCGGCCCGACAATGATCCTGGGCACGGCTTCGATTGCGATGGTCTCGGGCCTGGCGGTGGTGAATATCCCGATCACCCTTGCGGGTGGCATCACGCTGACCATCCCGCGGCTTTTCACCTTTGGCTTCTGGGCGGCCATCGTGGTCGGCATCGTCTTTCTCGGCGTCTATGCCCGCCGCGTCGCGCGCGAGAGCCGGGCGCTCTCGGATGCGCTGCTCGCAACCCAGATGGCGCTCGCGCGCGAACAGAAGCTGACCGATCTTGGCGGCGTAGTCGCAGCGGCGGCGCATGAGCTCGGGACGCCGCTCGCAACGATCAAACTGGTCTCGGCCGAGCTGATGGACGAGCTGTCGGATCAGCCGGAGCTGCTGGCCGATGCGCGGCTGATCCGCGAACAGGCCGACCGCTGCCGCGACATTCTGCATGGCATGGGGCGGGCCGGCAAAGACGATCTCCAGCTGCGCCAGGCGCCGCTTTCGACCCTGCTGCGCGAGGCCGCAGAGCCGCATATGAACCGCGGCAAAGAGCTGGTGTTCGAACCCGGCCCCGCCAGCAGCGCCCTGCGCGAACCGATGGTGCGCCGCAGCCCCGAAACTATCCACGGGTTGCGCAACCTGATCCAGAACGCAGTCGATTTCGCGGCAGGCCATGTCTGGATCCAGTATGACTGGAGCGGCGACCATATCGCGCTGCGCATCGTCGATGACGGGCCTGGCTATCCGCCCAATGTGATCAACCGGATCGGCGACCCCTTCGTGCGCTCGCGCCGCAACGAACAGGATCTGAGCCGGCGCCCGGAATATGAGGGCATGGGTCTTGGCCTGTTCATCGCCAAAACGCTGCTCGAGCGCACCGGCGCAAGTCTGACCTTCACCAATGCCCATGATCCGTTCCTGCCCGACGCCGACCGCCAGGAACGGTCAGGCGCGCTGATCGGGGTCCGCTGGCGCAAGGCGGATCTCCTCGCCTCAGACATCGCGCCGGGCGCCGCCAATGCGCAGATCGAGATCTGACAGCGGCGCTGTTTCAGCATTAACCCGCAATTAACGCATCGCACATTAACCTCTTCACCGGAACGTGAAGCAGTGGGCTGATTGCATGCCAGGTATGGAAGCGGACTGGATATTCGCAAGCGGGCTGGTGATCACTGCGGCCCTGATTGCACTCGCCTGTCTTCTCGTCATGGCGGCGGTGCAGTCGCGCAGCCCGGCAGCATCCTCGGTCTTCGGATCCGTCCTGCCTGAAACCGTGTTCATTTTCGATGGCGAGGCGCTGGTCGATGCCACCCCTCCGGCCCGCGCGCTGATGGCGACCGGGGTCGAATCCGGCGGCCCCTGGTTCCGGGCTCTCTCGCGGCTCGAGCCGATGTTCCCCGGGCTCTGGACGCGGCTGGAAGGGTTGCAGCGTGAGGGACGTTTCGTGCTCTGCTCGCGCGAGGATGTCACCCCGCCGATGGTACTGCGCGCCGAATATCTGGGCGGGCTGACACGGCTGACCCTGGTGGATGGCGAGGGCGAGGCCGCCCGGCCCGGCTCGGACGGCCTGGCGGAACTTGCGCTGCGCGATGAGCTGGCCGGGCTGCATGACACGCTTGCGCGCGCGCCGCTGCCGATCTGGCGCGAAACGGCAGATGGCGAGGTGATCTGGGCCAATGGCCCCTATCTCGCAGCGGCGGCCGAGCGGCTGGAACCCGGCAAGGAACTCGCCTGGCCCCTCCCCGCAATCTTTCCGCGCAAACCGGATGACCCTGAAGCCGGTTCCGCCAAAACCAGCGCCCTTGCCGCGAAATCACGGGGATTACCCAATGCGACCCGCGCCTCGCTGACGCTGGGCCAAACGGTCCAGTGGTATGATGTCCTGTCGCGCCCCCTGCCCGGGCGGGGCAGCAATGCAGGGCGTCTGTGTTATGCCCTGCCCGCCGACGGGCTGGTCGCGGCGGAAAGCAGCCTGCGTGACTTCACCCAGACCCTGGCCAAGACCTTTGCGCAGCTGCCGATAGGCCTCGCGATTTTCGACAAATCGCGGGTTTTGCAGATGTTCAATCCAGCGATGCTGGATCTGACCGGGCTGCCGGTGGAATTCCTGATCGCGCGCCCAAGCCTGCCGGCGTTGCTCGACGCATTGCGCGAACGCTCGATGCTGCCGGAGCCGAAGGATTACCGCTCCTGGCGGCGCCAGATGGCCGAGATGGAGAAAGCCGCTGCTGAAGGCCTGTTCGAGGAAACCTGGGCCCTGCCATCGGGCCGCACCTGGCGGGTCACCGGGCGGCCGCATCCCAATGGTGCACTTGCCTTCATGCTGGAAGATATCTCGACCGAAATGACCCGCACCCGCCGCTACCGTGCAGATCTGGAACTCGGCCAGGCGGTGATCGACGGCTTGCCGGATGCGGTCGTGGTCTTCGCCCAGGATGGATCGGTTGCAATGGCCAATGCGGCGGCGACCCGGCTCTGGGGGCAAAGCCCGCTGGAAGGGCCGGATAACAGCAATGGCGGCAAGGCGATCCACTTCTGGCGCGAAAAAACCGCCCCGACGCTCCTGTGGAATGATCTTGAAGAGTTCATCGGCCTGTTCGGCACCCGGGAGGCCTGGGACGGCGATCTGCGCATGACTGACGGCCGCGCCTTTTCCTGCCGCGTCGCACCAATGCCGCATGGCGCAACGCTTGTCACATTCCGCCTGTCAGAGCCCGCCGCCACGGGGGAGGCCGGTGGCTCCCGCGCTATGCTGATTGCCTGAGCCGTCCCCGTGGCGCCCCGGGCCGGTCTTGCGGCACCACAGCCTGCGGGACTTCGCGCCAATTCACGATCGGCAGTCTGATTTTTGCGCCTCCCTGCCGCGGCGAATCACAAGACGCATCAACGGAAAAGCCGCCGACCTGCGCCGTCGCCTGATCCGGCCCGTACACGGAGGTTTCGCGCGGTTCGGCCCGTTTACCTGGGCATCATGCGACGCTTCACGATCTGCCCCGGTAAAGCCTCACCTCGTCTGGACAACAGAGGCGCCATAAACCCGAAACCATCTGTCATATGAGGCGTCCTGCGATCCCCGGCAGCCACGGGCGGAGGCTGTATGAAATCAGCCAGTCGGTGACTGGTGATTGCCGCTGCCTGACTCAGTCCGGTAATTGCGGACCCGGATTTCGGATTTCGAGGGGGGCTTTCTATACGGGTTTTCCGATAGCAAATCTGGCGTCTTCGCGGCCAGATCAATTCTGGACCGCGCGCATCAGTCCTCCGATTCCGATCAGCGAGATCATGCGTCTGATATTCCAGGCGAGGACATTGAGGCCCATACCCGTTCTCACGCTTTTCAGGCCGTGCGTCCGGAAATGACTGCGCCCCCCCCCAGGCTTTGATGGTACCGAAGGGATGGCCGCCGGTCGCACAACGACCCCTCGTTCGTCAGCGGGGCTGTGCCGCCTGGCGTGCGACACATCGACAAGATGCTCGTGCTTCCACCGTAACACCCGGCGCTCATGTCCCGTCGTGCAGCGATCCTTGAGATCGCACGCCTTGCATGCGTTGGCCGTTAGCGCCGCATGAGCATTCCCTGCTGCTCAGTCGAGGTGCGATGCATCAAAACCTGGCCTGCCGGGCAGCGATATTCATCGGCACTCGGCTCAACCCGGCTCACAGGCGAAATTGGGTGTCACAAAGAGCCCTTTGGCCCGACTGCCCGACATGTCCGACATGTCCGAACGCGGCACGGTCGCGGTAATGCCTCCCTTATAGCAGGCGAGGATGTCGTGGGGAACGATCAGATGGGTCTCGGCATCGACAACGCTTTGGACATTATAGCCAACAGTCCCGCTGTGCTGCGCGCGGGGAGCGATGGCACGCGCGTCGGAATCGGTCCGAGATATCTGACCGTCCGGCGCATGACCCAAGGCCCGCTCCTTTGACGGAAGCCGTTCAATCTCACGCAGGAGGCCATGATCCCAGCCGGTCAGACGGGCGGTACGTTCGGCGCCGGCCTCGCCCATTCCCCAACAGTCGAGCCGTTCGGCCTCGTCGATATAACGCCCGGCCTCGGCTTTCACGTGCGCCAGGCGGCTGGCAACCGTCCCCTTGCTGAAGTTACGGTCGCGGTTGTTGACCGCCATGAATTTGCTGCCGTCGCCTTCAACTGTGTCGCCCTTCAGCACACCGGTCGGACGACAGAGCTGAACGAACTCTGCGCAGGTCTTCCGGATGGCAGCACGATTATTGCGCCTGAAATCGGTGATGGTCGTGGGATCGGGGCCCCGTCGGCCGGTCAGCAACATAAGGTCCACATTGCGCCCGGCCTCCGGCTCCAGCCGCAGGCTGGACGGGATGCAGTTCAGTTAGCCATAGATGAACAGCTTCAGGAGCATTGCCGGGTCGTATCTGGGACGAGCAGTCCGTGCGGCGGCGTGGCGATGGAAGCCGAGCGCTGCCAGATTCAGGTTCACGACGAACAATCGACAATACGAGTGAGGTTCTCTCCCACTAGGTAAGCCCAGGCACATATTCGGGACTGCGACACCGGCGCACAAACAAGGCAGCGGCGGCCTTGTTACAGGCCGCCGCCAGGGAGGAGATCCCCTTCCCATTCCTGTCAGTGGGCTCAGAAACCGAAGACCAGCGACAGGCCGAGTTTGTTATCCGTGCGGATTGCCCGGCTGTCATTGTATTCGGTCAGGTAGCTGACCCGGGTCGAGATCGCGTCAGTCACCTTGAAGTTGACGCCGAGATCGTTGTTCGCCCGCAGCGCGGAGTCCGAATTCAGCACGTCGGTGTCATTGGTGAAGAATACGTTATCGTTGATCTTGTAGTAGAAGCGCGACGACGCGATGTAGCCGGTCTCGGTGGTCGACTCCCCCAGACCATTCTTCAGATAGCTGACACCGACACCAGCCTGCACGCGCCAGGCCATATCCGTCTCGTTGATGATGCGGTAGCCCGGACCCACGCCGAGGAAAGCGTCCTGTTGCGTCTGGCCACGCAGCTGTTCGGTATCGCTGATCGCATCGGCGCGCTGTTCATCCGTCAGCCGGTCGGCGAGACCGTCCGACACAACCCGACCCAGCACGAAACCGTAGAAGCGGTCATCGAAGGAATAGGTCGCGTCATAGATACCGAAGACATCACGCTTGGTCGACTTGTTGTCGGCCTCGGAATAATCGATCACTGCGCCGATGGTCTGGCTGAAGGCTCCGGCGCCGTGGCGAACACGCAGACCGATGGTCAGGTCCTGCGATTCATTGTTGCCGGTCTTGCCGGAATAGCCGATCGAGGCCGAGCCCGAAAAGCCCTGACGGAAATCCGGGCTGCCGAAACGGGCATTGTCCTCGGCGCGGGCCATATCCCGGGCGACATCGCGCTCAACATCCTCGATCTGGTCATCAATCGATGAAATCCCGACAATGTCAGTCTGTGCGAAGGCAGGCGCCGTCAGTCCGAGCGCCAGGATGGCTGAAGTCAGATAGAGCGGTTTCATGGCAATTCCTTTCACGGGTTACGTCCGTCCCAACTCAGGGGCGGTTGATGAGAAGGAATTGGTTGTTTTGCCGGGATTCGGAACCTTCACGAAACTTGAGCCATCCCCGAGAATTACTCGTGGAACCAGATCTTTTCTGGGGAAATGGCACTGCACGGGGCTGATGAAAGGATTTTTCTTGTTTTATCTCAGGCAGATGCAGTGAACTTTGTTCATGTTTCGCGCAACGCAAGCACTTCGGCATTGGTGTCTGACGCCTGGCTGGCGGCTTCCAGCAGTGTTTCCTTTGCAACAGCGAGCAGCTTCTCGCCGAGGTCATCGCGCCACAAAGACCAGACCGGAAGCTGGAAAACCGGCGCATTCGCGACCGGATGCAGCTGCGCCAGGTCGAGAAAGCGCTTTGCATGCCGGGCGGGAAGATAGGCTGCAAAGGGGCGGGTCTGGATAAACAGCGCGGCCAGCGAGCCGAAGGCCAGTTGCAGACGTGTGCCATGCAGCGAGGGGAGCGCCTCTTCGTGAAAGCGCATGAACTCGGGTCCCCAATCCACCAGCGCATAATTTTCGCCCAGATCCGCGACGGTCAGCCCCTGGCGCGACGAGACCAGCACCAGCTGGTCATCAAGCAGCTGCTCTGCATGGATCCCGGGCCGGTTCGCGACGGAATAGGACAGGGCGACATCGATCCCGCCTTGCAACAGGTTATGCGTCAGCGTTTCCGCCCGCGCCATCTCAGCCCGCAAAGCAAGATCGGGCAGGCGGGCGCGCAACAGATCCAGCCAGCCAAATCCGAGGCGCGGCCAGAGCGAGGGCTCTGAGCCGATCACCAGGCGCAGGCCTTCGTCACCAGATGCCGAGACCCGCAGCCGGGCCTGTTCCCAGTTGCGCAGGATTGCAATGGCAAAGCCACGAAACTCACGACCTGCCGCTGTCAGCGCCACCCCGTCTTTGGATCGGGTGAAAAGCGGGCGGCCCAGCTGCTCTTCGAGCCGCTGGATCCGGAGACTGACCGCCGATTGCGTGACAAAAAGCCGCTCCGAGGCTGCGGCAAAGGATCCGGTTTCCGCCGTCTCCATAAAGGTTCGGACAAGTTGCAGTTCTATGGCCTGATCCTCCGCACTGAGACGAGACCCACTCGCCCCGCCAGAAGTCAGAAGTCAACGGACAGCCTGCCGGCAGGGGCGCTTCCATGCGGGATCTCGCCCGGAAGGCAAACGACCGGCGCGACGCCCCTCCCCGGTCAAGCGCCTACGCTGAGCCTGCCTCATCGGTGCGCAGGACGGGCAGCCGGCGTTTTCGAGGCGTCGAAGATGGAATATCGGCGCTTTGATCCTGATGACGTCAATCCTCCGTGCACCTATAGCCTGACATGTTTCCGGGATGGCGCAGTCCCGGCACGCATTATTAGATCGGCATCGTTCGTGTAAATTCCGCTTGCCCTTGCCCCTCCCTGCTGTGGGTGGTGCTGATCGCCGCCGATAGCGGTAACCCCGGCATGGCGCTCGCGTGCCGATCATGATACCCGTGCCGCTCAACAAGAAGGCGAGCAGTACAGTGCCTCAGGACGAGCAGAGCTTTATCCGGCTGGACGATGATGACATCCGTTACCTCAGCATTCAGCTGCGGGGCGTTAAGCAGGCGCGGGTGCGCTTTCTGACCGCCACGCCCGAGTTTCAGCTTGAGGTGATCGAGGTCCTTCTGGCGCTTGGCGTATCGGCAACGGCCGAGAGGCTGGCCCAGATCGCGCCCTATCCGAAGCGAAGATTCGGGATCCGCTATAAGGGCGACACCGCGATCGTCACTGTGGCTCAGGACGCGCTGCTTCTGGGGTGAGGCCTTCGAAGCCTGTCGAGGCGGGACCCGCCACCACAAGCGGGCCGAAACCAGCGCAGGAGAAACAGATGCGCAATACTATCTTTCTGATGGCAACCTCCGTGGTTTTCGCCATCACCCTCATGTCACCGCTACAGGCCGGTGTTGCCGGAGAGTATGAGGTTGTCGGGGTTGAGGCCGAAGATATGCTGAAAATGCGATCCGGACCCGGCATTGGCTACACCATCATCCTCGGACTGCCGAATGGCACATTGGTCAGGGTTCACAGCTGCGAGCAAAGCGGCAGCACGCGCTGGTGCAAGGTCTCACTTAAGCAAGCCCGCGCGCTTAAGGGCTACGTGTCGGCATCCTACCTGCGGAAACTGTGATCTCTCGCCCGTTCTGAGGCCAACGGTTATACTCTGACCGTGACGGTGCCTCTGACTTTTATCCGGCGTGAGCGAGCTCCGGGCTTGAGTTCTGCCCATTCGGGTGAGTTGAGCAACGTGGGCTGGTACAGTGCCTTGCAGGTTGCGCAGCGCCAAACCCCGTTGCAGGGCAAAGGTTTGGGCAAACTCGGCTAGGGTCTGCCAGTCGAGAAGGGAGTGGGGCCGTTCAGCGTTATCGTCCGTGCACCAGGCGGCCAGGGTTGCGCGGGCATGGTGCAGGGGCGGGAACTGGGTCTCGTTCAACAACTCGTCGCGCAGGATTCCGTTGAAGCTCTCAATGAGGGCATTCTGGGCCGGCTTTCCCGCGCGCAGTCATCCACCACGGTCATGATCCGGAAGCGACTACCATCCGTTAGTTGATCGGATGTCGAGCCATGGAGCGCAACTGGTTCGAGTAACCATTGCGAGGGTCCAACAACCAGCGCTGGTTCGGCATGACCGGCAGCGTCATCGGTGCCCGCGTGCGGATGGCCGGCTTCCTCCCGCCAAGGCGGCGCACGTGCAGTGTCATCGGGGAAACGATCCCCCCGGATCGTTTCCTGATCCTCCTCCACCTCTAGCCGCTTCAGCCCCTTTGCCTCGCTGACATCCATACCGCCAGACCTGGCCTTGCCCTTGTAAACGGTGGCACCGCTGACGCCATTCTTGCGGCATAGATCGGCGACGGAAACCCCCGTCTCATGCTCTTTCAAAATGCCGACGATCTGATCTTCGGGTAAACGTCCGGCCTGACCGCTATCCGTTCCGGCGCCATGGGAGCAGGTCGTCAACCTTTGTGATCTTGTAGTCCGGGATGCGGGCGAGGGTGTTGGCGAGCCATGCGTGGGGATCGACGGCGTTGAGCTTGGCCGTCTCGATGAGGGTGTAGGCGATGGCAGCGGCCTTTCCGCCCGCTTCCGAGCCGACGAAGAGGTAGTTCTTCGGCCCAAGAGCGATGGCGCGCATGCCGCGTTCGGCGGTGTTATTGTCCAACTCCAGCATGCCGTTGTCGAGATAGGGCCGCAGGCTTTCCATGCGGGCCAGGGCATAGCGGATGGCCGCAGCAAGCGGGGATTTGCCCGAGATCGTGGTGAGTTGCATGGCAAGCCAGCGCTCCAGATCGTCGAAGATCGGGGCGGAATGGGTGCTTCGCAGTTCAGCGCGGCGATCTGGCGGTGACCCTCGGGCCTCCTTCTCGACGGCATAGAGTTGCGCGATCCGGGCAATGGCCTCTTCGGCGATGGGGGAGCCCTGCGAGCGGTGGATGTCGACGAACTTGCGCCTGACATGGGCCATGCAGGCGACCTCGCGGATGGTGCCCGCGCGGTAAAGGTCCTCGAACCCGGCATATCCGTCTGCATGCATCCAGCCGCGGAAGCGGGCGAGATGGTCCTTGGGATGCTGGCCCTTCCGATCACCCGAGAAGCGATACCAGGCGGCGGGTGGTGCAGTGCCGCCCCACGGCCGTTCGTCGCGCGCATAGGTCCAGAGCCGTGCCGTCTGGGTCTTGCCGGTTCCGGGGGCGAGCATGCTGACCGGCGTGTCGTCGGCGAAGATCGCCTCGGCCGACAGGACATGGCGGCCGATAGCATCTGCGAGGGGTTCCAGCAGGGCCGTGGATTTGCCCACCCAATCGGCCAGGGTCGATCTGTTGAGGTCGAGACCTTCGCGGTCGAAGATCTGGCTCTGGCGGTAGAGCGGCAGGTGATCGGCGTATTTGCTAACCAGGACATGGGCCAGCAGGCCTGGCCCTGGGCGGCCGCGCTCGATGGGGCGCGACGGAAGCGGCGCCTGGACGAAGCGTTCGCAGCAGGCGCAGGTCAGCCGAGGCCGGACGATCCGGTTCACGATGAAGCGGCCTGGGACATACTCGAGTTCTTCGGTGACGTCTTCGCCGATCTGGCGCAGGCGACCGCCGCACTCGGCACAGGCGTCCGAGCCGGGCGTCAGCTCGACTTCCATCCTCGGGATATGATCCGGGATCGGGCGGCGCTTGGGTTTGTCATTCTCCTCGATGTCCGGCAGCTTCATCCGTGCTGTCATCGCGGCGGCGGCGATCTCGCTGGTCTCGAGGGCCAGTTGCAGCTGTTCCGCCGTCTCGGACGAGGCCCCGAACCGATGCGCCCGATGACCTGCCAACTGGTGCCGCAGCTTCTCGATCAGGATCGCCTGCGCCTTGACCTCGGCCAGGAGCCGCGCTGTGAAGCTGCGCAGTTCCTCGGGATCTTCCGGCAGGGTCAGGGACTGATCAAGCATGCAAGGAGTTTATCCCACTGTATTCCTTGTGGGAATCGTTATCTTGTGCCCCCCTGATTATCCCGCTGCCAAGGGCCGCCATGTCCGCTGCGGTGCCCGCCAGTCGATCCCCTCCAGCAGCATTGACAACTGTGCGGGCGACAGCGCCACCTTCCCTTCCTTGGCCGAGGGCCAGACGAACCGCCCCTTCTCCAGCCGCTTCAGGAACATGCACGCGCCCTGACCGTCCCACCAGATGACCTTGACCAGATCGCCACGGCGACCACGGAAGACAAAGAGATGTCCGCCAAACGGCTCCTGCTTCAGCACCGCCTCAGCCTGCGCCACCAGGGCCGCAAAGCCCTTGCGCATGTCGGTGACCCCGGCTGCCAACCAGACCCGCGTCTTGGCCGGAACCGGGATCACGCTGTCAGGCCCCGGATCAGCCGCGCCAGCGCCTCAGGATCATAGCTGCCGCTGATCCGCATCCGGTGACCGCCCGCCAGCTCGATCTCGATGCGGTTCCCGGCGGCAGGTGCTGCCGGGGCAGACCTCGTCTCCGCGACGATTTCTACGGGCAGAAAGCGCGCCTCCTCTGCTGGGGGCGCAACCGAGGTGGGGTCCGGCGGATAACGGGGATCGCGCAGCCACTTGAAGATCAGGTTCGCGTTCACCGCGTAGCGCCGCGCCATCTGAGCCACAGAAACGCCCGGCGCCGCCGTCTGGAAACAGATCGAACGCTTCTCCTCATCCGTCCAAAGTCGCTTCGTCCGACGCGCCACGCAATCACCATAGTGTCCACTATCGATGGTGGACACTATCCGGCTCTATGTGCTCGCGGCAGAGCGGTCAGCCCGGACGCTTACTTTCAGATCGGGGTGTGGTGCGATGTTGCGTTCATTCTGGGGATTTCTTTGGAACGCAAAAATCCCGCCTTTTGGGCGGGCGGTTTTGAGGATGTTTTGGTTGCGGGGACAGGATTTGAACCTGTGACCTTCAGGTTATGAGCCTGACGAGCTACCTGGCTGCTCCACCCCGCG
>NZ_JBZEGG010000008.1:0-199418 GCF_058313095.1 Pseudogemmobacter sp. TB195 | reverse complement strand
CGATCTTCCAGGTCGCCGATTATGGCCTGGTGGGAGACCTCTTCACCATCCTCCCCGAACTCACAGAAAAACTCTGAGCATCGCTTTCGGATCGTGGTGATGTCCTGTCTGGCGCACCGCGCCGGGTTGTGAGATTCTGTCCGGAATGTCACTTAAACATGATGAATAGACTGCGCGCCAGGTTCGCAGCACCCTGTTGCAATATCCTGACCGTGCAAACCAACCAGAGCTCGCCGCAACGCGAGCGGCAGGTAAAGGGGGGAGGAGTTGAAAGACAACAGGCTGTTGGAAATGCGCGTCGTCCGCGCCATCGTCGAAGCGGGGGGCTTTAGTGCAGCCGCGAGACAGCTTGGGGTCAGTCAGGCATTTATCAGCCAGGCCGTCCACAGCCTGGAACGGCGCTTAGGTGTCAAGCTTCTGCATCGAACTACACGCGGACACCGGCTGACTGTCGAAGGGGAGTATTATGTCACTGAGGCCGCCCGTATAACTGACAGTGTTGATCAGTTTGAGAGCGATTTTTTAAGTTTGCGCGCACAGGTCTCGGGGTCTTTGCGCATTACAATTCCAGTTGCCTTTGGCTACGATCAAATTCTTCCCAAATTGCCACAATTCATGGAGCAGCACCCTGATATTGAAATAACCGTTAATCTGAACGACGAGGTGGCAAACCTTATCGAGAACGGGTTTGATGTGGCTATTCGAATGGGGGTAATGGAAAATTCAACCTTGATTCGACGAAAGCTATGTGATCTCAGGCGCTTGGTTGTTGCGGCGCCGTCTTATGTTGCGAAATATGGTCTGCCGGACACCCCGGCGGATCTCTCCGGACATAATTGCCTGATGTGGTACGGCCGTCGTGAGCATCTGAACAGATGGCCCTTCATAATTGACGGTGAGCAGCGCATCATAACGGCCACAGGAAATTTCAAGAGCACTGATGGGCTTGCTCTGTCAAACCACTGCCTGGATGGTTGCGGAATAATGCGTATGGCAGAACACCTGGCTCTTCCTTATATTCGACAGGGAAAACTTGTCCGGCTTTTGCGTTCTCATGAATTTGTTGATCAGACAGCAATTCAGGCTGTCTATCTGCCGGAGCGGCATCCGCTGCCGAGAATTAGAGCATTTGTAGATTATATGGTTGAGTCTTTCAGATTTCCGCCATGGTTGAGTTATAATTTGTGAGTATGACTCGGGAAGAACTCACATGTAGCCCCGAAGGTGAAACATGGTGTGATTACGGAGTGGCGACCGGAGATAATGGGTGGTTGCGATCTGCCGTGCCTTGCCGGGTTGAACGTGGTTCAGGGCAATATGCTGCATCGATGACCAATCAATCGGCGTCGGGCTGAGGTAACTCGGGTCCCCTGTTACGCGAGAGGCTGAAGCACTGGATCGTCCGAAGGCCTGGGGTACCCGTGAACCCGGCGGTATTGGCAACATCCATGCCGGGTCGGGCATCGGTGCCCTGCGGAGCCTCGAGAAGTTGTTTCAAGAGGCCGTCGTTACCGTGCCGCGCGCCCTGATCGCTGAGACCATTGATCTTGTTGCTGTCATTTACGGGCTTGGCGGTGACCGGCGCCGCGTAGGTCTTTATCGTGTCGAAGGGCCGGGATGGAGATTACAAGGTCATCAGTAATGACTTTTCACCCGCAACCTCCGGTTCAGAGCAGGGACATCCCGCATGCCGCCACATTGCCAGCGGCGCTAACTCGGGTTGTGTCATCCGCCTGCTGACACCCCGCCGCTTATACGGCTGGCTCCTCCATTCCCTGGGAAGCGGCGATTCAGTCGATCCTGCGATGGGTAGAAGGGGCGGTCGCCAGGAGCGTCACAGAGATTATAATAATCGTCACCGGCTTGACACTGGCCTTTGGTGATACCGGCCTCGCCTTTCCTGGGCGGCGGTTGGGAGGTTCCATTCTATCCTTAAAGCCGCTGTCTTGCCGAATGATATTCGCAGCTAAATGCGATCACGCGTCACCGGGGCGCAGTGGCCGCATTGCGCCTTTCGCTGGGATTCATCCCGAAGCGACGCAGGAAGGCGCGGCTGAAATTAGACTGACTGGAATAGCCGGTCGCATAGGCGACCTGGCCGATCGGCAGCCGGGTTTGCCGTAAAAGCTCATCCGCCTTGTCGAGCCGGATCGCGCTGTAATGATCCATAACCGAAACGCCCAGATCCCGCTGAAACTGCCGCTGAATCTGCCGGCTGCTCAACCCGGACAGGCGGGCAAGCTGCTCCAGCGGCAAGGGATCGGCGATGTGGTCCTCCATCAGGCGGGTCGCGGCAAAGACCGCCGGCAGCACCCGGGCCTCTGTCACCAGGCTGCCACGCTGCGCGGCGTCCGGCGTGCGGATGGTGGTGTAGATGAAGCGCCGACTGACCGAGGCCGCCAGGGCATGGCCGTGCTGCGACCGGATCAGCGCATGCATCATATCAAGCCCCGCCACGCCCCCCGCGCAGGTAGCACGGTCGCGATCGAGCACGAAAAGCCGCTGTTCGATCAGTAGATCGGGGGCCAGTTCGCGCAGGGAATCGGCATATTCCCAGTGGACAGCGATGCGTCTTCTGTCCAGCAATCCGGCCCGTGCCAGCAGCACGACACCGCCGGAAATCCCGCCAAGTGGTACGCCGCGCCTGGCCGCCTGGCGCAGAAACCCTGTGCAGTCGGGGATGTCGAGCGCGAACGGATTACCGCCTGCGACGATAAACAGATAATCGAGATCGGGTGGTGACGCGGCAAGGGCAATGGTTTCGAACCATGCCCCGCATGAGGCCCGGACCGGCCCGCCCTGCGCCGAGAGAAAGACGTAGTCGTAAAGTTGTCGTCCTGACATCTGATTGGCAGAGCGGAGAGGGTCCACTGAAGAAGCCATCGACATCAATGCGAAATCATTGATCAGGACGAAACCATATCTCTCGGTTGTGCCTCGTGTCACTCTTGGTTAACCTGTCCGGAAATGACAACAAAATGTCTGTTCGGGAGTATTTTCGCAGCTTTGACCCGATCAGAATAGGGTGATTCTTCAAGCCCCCGATCCCGGGCCAGGCGAGGGGACAAAAGACAGACACCGGGCGACAGACCTGAAGCGGCCAAACCGGACATTGATCCACGGGAGTGACGAATGAATAAATCGCTGAAAATCGCGCTGGCGGCTTTGCTTGCCAGCACCGGGCTCGCCTCGGCTGACACGCTGGAAAAGATCGCCGGCGCCGGCAAGATCGTCGTCGGCGTCAAGAATGACTACCGCCCCTGGGGCTATCTGGATGCTTCTGGCAATATCGTCGGGCTCGAGATCGACCTCGCCCAGGACATTGCGACCCGCCTTGGCGTCGACCTGGAGCTGGTGCCGGTCGTCGCCTCGAACCGGATGGAATTCCTGCAACAGGGCCGGATCGACCTGATCATCGCGACGCTGGGCGACAACCCGCAGCGCCGTGAGGTGGTCGGCATGATCGAGCCGAACTATTACGCGGGCGGGGCAAATATTCTGGCACCCAAGGCCAATGGCCTGAAAGAATGGACGGATCTTGAGGGCAAGGATGTTTGCGGCATTCAGGGCAGCTATTACCTGCGCGAGATCACCCAGAAATACAAAGCCAATATCGTGGCCTTCGCGGGCGTGCCCGAGGCAAGCGCTGCGCTGACCAATGGCAGCTGTGTCGGGCTGGCCTATGACAACACCTGGATCGAGAGCCAGCTGGCCTCGGAGGCGGTCTGGGCTGATTACGAGATGCCCTTCGTCACCGAACAGATGCAGCCCTGGGCCATCGCCGTGCCGCTGGAAGAGCTGAACGGCCCATATGGTCAGAAGATCAGCGAGATCGTCACCGACTGGCACAAGACCCGCTTCCTGATCGAAAGCAATGAGCGCTACGGCATCGCCCCCGCTCCGTTCTTCGAAGAGCAATACGAAAAGTTCAAGTAATCGCGCTGATCCCGCCGGCCCTGTAACGCGGGGCCGGCCCTTTTCCCGGGGAGTTGGCGGTGGAAACTGTCGAAACGTTTTTCCAGTGGCTCCGCCAGAGCTATGGGCTCAAGATCAGCATTGGCTACGACGCCTGGGACCGTGCTCAGTTCCTTGGCGGGTTGTGGATGACCGTCAAACTCTCTGTGCTGTCGATCATCTTCTCGCTGTTCGTCGGCATGATCGGCGCTTTTGCCCAGGGGTCGAAATACCTGATCCTGCGCGCGCCGGTCGGGCTGTTTGTGACCTTTTTCCGCAATACTCCGCCGCTGGTGCAGCTTTACTTCTTCTTCTTCGCGCTTGGCTCGGTCCTGAGGGTGACGGGTGAAACCGGACTCAGCACGCCGATGGTCTCTGCCTTTGCCTGGGCGGTGATTTCGCTCTCGCTCTTTGCGGGTGCACTGAATACCGAGATCTTTCGTTCTGGCATCGACGCCGTGCCGCGCTCCACCGTCGAGGCGTCAGAGGCGCTCGGCTTCACGCGGTTTCAGACCTATCTTTATGTGGTACTGCCGCTGGCGCTCAGGATCTCACTGCCATCGCTGGGCACCAATCTGGTGAACCTCGTTAAAACCACCTCGCTTGCCTATGCGATTGCTGTGCCAGAGCTCTTATACGCCGCCGCTCAGATCTGGTCGGAACAGCTGAATGTGCGCGAAATGATGACCGTTCTGCTGCTGACCTATATCCTGCTCGTCGCGGTCCTTGTCTGGATCCTTGGTCGCTGGGAAAAGGCGCTGCGCATCCCCGGATATGGAGTCTGACATGTGGCTGCGCCCCATCCCCGAACCCGACCGCCGCGTACCCGGTCATATGGATGTGCTGCTGCCGCGCCGCATCCATGCCGCGCCCGCGCTGAACTGGCGGGAGACGCTCTTTAACCCGCTGACCCTGAGCCTGGTCTTTGCCTGCCTGATCGCCAGCGTGATCGGCACCGCCTGGGCGCAGGGCACACAGCCGGGCCAGGCCTCGATCCCCTCGGTCCTGCTGAAATGGACGCCGCTTCTGGCCCAGGGCTTTGGCTATAATATCCTGATCTCTGTGCTTTCAATGGCGATCGGCACCGTTCTTGGCGTGCTTTTGGGCATCCTGCAGGTCTCGCCGGTGCTGGTAATCCGCAAGGCCGCCTGGCTGGTGACACAGTTCTTCCGCAACTCGCCCTGGCTGGTGCTTTTGTTCTACGCCATCCTGCTGATCCCGTTCCAGGTGACGCTGTTTGGCGTGACGATGCCGTTTCCCGGCTGGCTGAAGGCGGTGATCGGGCTGTCGCTGCCGGTCATGGCCTATATGTCGGAATATGTGCGCGGTGCGATCCAGTCGGTACCGTCCGGTCAGTGGGAAAGCGCGGAATCGCTTGGCTTCTCCCGCGGTCAGACGATGCGGATGGTGATCCTGCCGCAGACGGTAAAGCGCATCCTGCCGAACTGGATGAACCTTTACGCGGTGCTGACCATGGCGACGCCGCTGGTCTCGATCATCGGGGTTGATGACATCATGGGCTATACCCGTTCGGCGCTTTCGGCCGAAGGGCGGCCCGATGTGCTGATCCCGATGTATCTCTATGTGCTGTGCTGGTTTTTTATCTATTGCTACCCGATCAGCCTGCTGACCTCGCGGCTGGAACGCCGCTATTCCGTGAAACTCTGAGGGGGCTGATGGCCATGACTGACGTGAAATGGACAGAAGACCAGCCCATCGTCTCGCTGAAAGACGTACGGAAATCCTATGGCTCGGTGCCCGTGCTGAACGGGATCAGCCTCGATATCATGAAGGGCGAGGTGATCTGCATCATCGGCCCCTCCGGCTCGGGAAAATCCACGCTGATCCGCTGCATCAATGCGCTGAACGACATTCAGGGCGGCTCGATCCTGGTAGAAGGCCTCGAAGTGCATGACCCGAAGCTCGACAAGCTCGCGCTTCGCAAAAAGGTCGGGATGGTGTTCCAGCAATATAACCTCTTTCCGCATAAGACCGCGCTGCAAAATGTTATGATGGCGCCTGTCAAAGTGCTGAAAGAAAACCCTGCCGAGGTCGAGAAACGCGCCCGCGAGCTGATCCGCAAAGTCCGGCTCGAAGGCAAGGAGAACAGCTATCCGGGCGAATTGTCCGGCGGCCAGCAGCAGCGTGTCGCCATCGCCCGCAGCCTTGCAATGCGCCCCGACATCATGCTGTTTGACGAGGTGACCGCAGCGCTGGACCCGGAAACGGTGAAAGAAGTGCTGGTGACAATCAAGGATCTCGCGGCCGAGGGCATGACCTGCATCCTTGTGACCCATGAGATGGGCTTTGCCCGTGAGGTCGCGGACCATATCTATTTTACCGACAAGGGTGTCATCGTCGAACATGGCCCCCCCGCCGGGTTCTTCGCCAATCCGACCGACCCGCGCACGCGGCAGTTCCTTTCCCAGGTGCTCTGAACGTCCGCTCCCGACCTATATCCACTGATCAGACAGGATGACCGAGCATGGCTCGTATTGAAACCGATGGCCTTGGCCCGCGTGAACTTCCCGATACGGCGCTTTATGGCGTGAACACGCTGCGCGGCTCCGAGAATTCCGCGCTTGGCGGCGAGCGGATCGGCGATCACCCGCGTTTTGTGAACGGCCTTGCGGCGATCAAGAAAGCGGCGGCCGAGGCCAATCGCGAGATCGGTGCGCTGCACCCCGATCTGGCGGCGGCGATCATCGCGGCCTGTGATGAGCTGCTGGCGGGCCGCCATCATGAGCAGTTCATCATCGACATCATGGAAGGCTCGGGCGGCACCTCGATCAATATGAACGCGAATGAGGTTATCGCCAATCGCGCCTTGCAGATTCTTGGGCGCGAGGCCGGGGATTATGCCAGCCTGCACCCCAATGACCATGTGAACCATGGCCAGTCGACCAATGATGTCGTGCCTTCGGCACTGAAACTGGCGGTCTATGACGCCACTCTGCCCCTGGTTCAGGCGCTGAACCATCTCGCCGATGCCTTTTCGGAGCGCGCCACTGCTTTTGCTGATGTGCTGAAAATCGGGCGCACCTGCATGCAGGCCGCGCAGCCCATGACGCTGGGTCAGGAATTCGGCGGCTATGCCAGCGCCGTGCGCCGCCAGGCGGCAAAGATCACAGCAGCCTCCGCCGATCTTCTGACCCTGCCGCTTGGCGGCAGCGCCATCGGCACCGGGCTGGGCTCTGATCCGGGCTATCCGGCGGCGCTTTATGCGCATCTCAGCGCCAATCTGGGCCTGCCTCTGGTCCGCGCTGACAATCCGTTTGACGCGATGCAGAATTCAGACACCTTTGCCCGCGTCTCTTCCGAGATCCGCATCGCCGGCGAGACCATCGCCAAGATCGCCCATGATCTGATCCTGATCTCCTCTGACCCGCAAACCGGCATTGGTGAGATCCGCCTTCCTGCCGTGCAGCCCGGCTCCTCGATCATGCCCGGCAAGATCAACCCGGTCCTGCCAATGCTGGTGCAGCAGCTTGCCTTCGCGCTGGCCGGAAACGATCAGAGCGTGGCACTGGCCTCGATGGCCGGCCAGCTTGAGATCAACCATTTCGAGCCCGTAATCGCCTCACGCCTCTTTGAAAGTTGCCGCCTTCTGACCAATGGCAGCCGGCTTTTCGCTGATAAATGCATCAGCGGCATCGAGGCACGTCCCGAACGCGCGCTGGAACTGCTGCTGAACTCACCCGCACTGGCCACGGTAATGGTCGGGGAACTGGGCTATACCCAGGTTTCCGCAATTGTGAAACAGGCGGATAAGGAAGGTGTCCCCTTCGTTGATGTCATGATCGCCAAAGGCCTGATGAGCCGGGAGGGGGTTATGGACAGACTCCGTGCCGCAGTCGTTCCGGTTCGTTGATCGCCGTGACAAGCAAATGCGGTGCCTGAGGCCGATCGCGCCCGTCACACGGGTGACTTGGGTCAGGAGGCGTTGATCGGGTGCACTGGCTGTGTTGCAGAAATCAGCTGACAGCCGAGCTTCGGCTGTCCCGGACCGGACATTTCGCACCGACTTTTGCGGGGTATGCTGCGGGCGGTCCGGCCATTCAGGACGGCGATAGTGACCTGTATTTCAGAGACCTCCGCAGTGCTTCGTTGCGGGCGCCTCGCGCCTGTGACGCTGCAGCAGTGATCCAGGCCCCTCAAATGGGGATGCTGGATCAGAAGGTGATCTCGACAACAATGCCCATACGGTTCGACATGTTGCCAAACCGCTGCAATGATTGATCTGCGGGGTCTTTCCCTGGTTAAGCCTGTCGCTCAGGTCTTGCCGGAAATTGTGATTGCGGCCACCCGGTCCCGGCCCTGCGATTTCGCGATATAGAGCTGACGGTCGGCGGCCTCGATCCATTCCTTCATCGAAAGCCCGGTATCGGTGCGCGCTGAGGCGATGCCGATGCTCAGCGTCACCCAGGGGCTGACCATGGATTTCTCGTGGGGGATCTGCAGCTGATGCACCTGGGCGCGGATATTGCCGGCAATGACAAGCGCCTCTTCGGGGGCAGTATCGGGAAGCACGCAGGCAAATTCCTCGCCGCCATAGCGCGCCGAAAAGCCTGCCGCGGCCTTGACCGCCCGGTTCAGCGCCGAGGCGATCATGTGAATGCACTGATCGCCGCTCTGATGGCCATAGGCATCGTTGAACAGCTTGAAGAAATCAATGTCGATCATGATCACCGACAGCCAGCTTTCCGAGGTCGCCCGGCGTTGCAGCGCGTCCTGCATCAGCTGATCCAGCTTGCGCCGGTTGTGCAACCCGGTCAGCGCATCGGTCACCGCGATCTCGGCCAGATGGTCGCGCAGGGTCTTCAGCTCGATATGGTTTTTCACCCGGTTGCGCAGCACCACCGGATGGATGGGCTTTGTGACATAATCGATGGCCCCCAGCGAAAGGCCTCGCACCTCATCCTCGGTATCACCCAGCCCGGTGGTGAAGATCACCGGAATATCCGAGAGCAGCGGGTCGCGTTTGAGGATGGAGCAGACTTCGAACCCCTGCATCCCCGGCATCACCACATCCAGCAGTACGAGGTCGGGCAGGGTCAGTTGCATCACCTCCAGCGCCTGCTCGCCCGAGGTGGCAAAACAGATCTCATAATCATCCCCGAGCGCCGCATTCATGATCTCGATATTTGAGATATCGTCATCGACGATCAGAACAACGGCTTTACGGGGCTCGCGCTCCTGTGGCGTGGTCACGGCTTTCTTCCCATTCTCAGCTTTGTTCTCCGGCGGAGGCTTTTTCCGATCCGGGTCCGGCATCTTTTCCGGAAATTTCCAGTTCTCGCAGCGCAGTGGCGTAATCCAGCCTGTCCAGCGCGAGGCGCAGCGGATGCGCCGCGATGGCTTCGGCGGGAAGGCCAAGCGCCTCGGCCCAGGCCGCAAAACCGGCGCGTGCGCTCAGGCTGCGTTTGATCAGCTGCTCGTGGAGAGCGGCGCGGCGCTCCTCAATCTCCGTTGCACTGGCCGGAGCCACCGGTGCTGACCTGTCTCCCGCTGCGACGGTAGTGCCGCTCAGCCCGCGCGCGGCGGCGACTGCCGGTTCCAGCCCAATATAGGGGGCAGCCTCATGCTCCCCCGGGGTGCCCTCTTTCAGCGCGCGCTCCATCTCGGCGGCGGCCTGTTGCAGATCCGGCAATTCCAGCGAACCGGCAAGCCCTTTCAGCGTATGGGCGGTGCGGCGGGCATCATCATATTTACCCTCGGCCAGCAGACGGCCCAGCTCATCGGGCACCCTGGCCTGGCTGTCGGCAAAGCTCAGGATCAGCCGGCGCAGGAGCGGGCGTTTGCCATTCACCCGTTCCAGCGCGCGGGCAATGCCGAAAGGCGGCAGATGGTCGGGCAGGTCATCCCCCGCCGGGGCGACTTTCGCGATATTGACCGGGGCAGGGACCAGGGTTACCGGTTTCAGCCAGCGGTTCAGCGCCGCCAGCAGCACCGGCGGCTCGACCGGTTTGGCGACATGGTCATTCATCCCGGCCGCCATGCAGCGGTCTTTCTCATCGGCATAGGCATGGGCCGTCATCGCGACGATCGGCAATTCTGCGGCGCTGCGATCCTTGCGGATGCGGATTGTCGCCTCAATTCCGTCCATGATCGGCATTTGCAGATCCATCAGGACCATCGCATAGCTGTCGCCCTGGCGCGCGACCTGTTCCACCGCCTGCAAACCGTTCTCAACGGCATCGACCCGCAACCCGGCATCGGTCAGGAGTTCAATCGCGATTTCGCGGTTGATCTCATTATCCTCGACCAGGAGCACGCGCTGGCCGCGCAAGGCGGGTTCGACCTGGGGTACGCCATCGATACGGGGCTTTGCCTTTTCGGCATGGTCTTGCGCGGATCCCGCCAGCCGGTTGCGGAACAGATCCTCGAGCGTCGTGATCACGGCGCGGGGTTGCAGGGGCTTTGTCAGATAGCCGGCATGGCCATAGCCATCGATTTCGCTGGTGAACTGGTCCGAGCCATAGGCGGTGACCACCACCATTTTCGGTTTGGCCCGGATATAGGCATCCTGGCTGATCGCCCGCACCGCCTCCAGCCCGTCCATGCCGGGCATCTTCCAGTCGATCAACACCAGCTCATAGGGTTTTCCGGCTCCGTCTGCCGCCTGCAGGCGGCTGATTGCCTCGCTGGCCGAGACCGCGACATCGGCCCTCATTCCCCATTGGTGGAACAGTTCTTCGATCAGCTGGCGCGAGGCGGGGTTGTCATCGACGCCGAGGATACGCAGATCGCGCAGGCCGGGATCGGGGACCACGTCCTGCGGCGCACTTCCCGAGACGCGGTTGAAACGCACCGTAAAGCTGAAGGTTGTCCCCTCCCATTGGCGGCTGCGCACGGTGATGTCGCCGCCCATCAGCCCGACGATCTGCCGGCTGATCGCAAGCCCAAGCCCGGTGCCGCCGAAGCGGCGCGTCATGGTATTGTCGGCCTGGGTGAAGGAGGTGAAAAGGTTCTTCTGCTGTTCGGGCGACATGCCGATACCGGTATCGATGATCTCGACCAGCATCGTCACCTGGTCATTGTCACCATCCCCGACCCGTTCCCCGGCGCGGGTGCGCACGGTGACCGAGCCCTGTTCGGTGAATTTCACCGCATTGCTGACAAGGTTCAGGATCACCTGGCCAAAGCGCATCCCATCGCCCATCACCTCGCGCGGGATGCCGGGGTCTTTCTGCACCTCCAGGTGCACGCCTTTGCTCTCGGCGCCGACCAGCACCATCTGCAGCTGCTGTTCGATCACCGCATGGGGATTGAACGGCGCCGCCTCCAGCGTAAGCTTGCCCGCCTCGTTCTTCGAGAAGTCGAGAATGTCATTGATCAGCCGCAGGAGCGTGGTGCCGGCATCACTGATCTTTTGCACATAATCCAGCTGGCGTGCATTCATCTCGGTGCGCTGCATCAGATGGCAGAACCCCAGCACCGCATTCAGTGGCGTGCGGATCTCATGGCTCATATTTGCGACGAACATAGATTTGGCCTGATTGGCCTTTTCCGCCTCGGTCGTGCGCTGTTTCAGTTCGGCATTGGCGGTCAGGATTTCCTGGTTCATGTCGCGGATCCGCTCGAATGCGGCGCTGATCATCCGCGCCAGCCAGACCAGGACAACAGTCTGGAAGGCTACGATCGCCGCATGCAGCAGCACCCTTGGCAGATCGGCATTGGCAGGGAAGACTGCATAGGGCAGCAAATAGACCAGCACCAGGTGATGCAGGGCGACCGCGACCGCCGCCATCAGGATCGGGCGCGCATCGAACCAGGCGATGGTCAGCGCCAGCATGGCAAAGAAATACATATGCATATCCATCTGCCAGGCATGACCGCGCAGCAGAAAGACCAGCAGGGCGGGCTCCGCCATCAGCGCCACAGATGAGATATAACGGGTGCTGAGCGCGATGCCGTTGCGGGCATAGCTGAGGTGATAGACCCCGGCGATCGCCACACCGGAAAGCCCGGCCCAGAGCCAGCTATGCCCATTGAGTGCCGCCACCACCGCCAGGAGGGGCGCATGGAGCCAAAGCAGGCCGATCAGAAAGCGGCCAAATTTTTCACGCAGCAATGTCAGCTCATACTGCATCAGAGGAATCCTGCCTGTTGGTCTGATCTTGAATGGTTTTTTGGAATGCAGGCCCTGCACCGCCCCGGACTGCCTGCACGCTGGTCTGGTCCGGGGTGCCGCAGCCAAGGGCGCGCGGCGCGGGAAAGACCAGCCATGCCCCGGCCGCGCGAAGGTCATCGGCAAAGCCCGGCCGGTCGGAAGCCGCAACGATCACATTGCTGAACCCCCCGCCGGCCAGCAGTGCTCCGTCAGCGCGGGTGACCAGATGAACGGCTGCCTGCCAGGGCGGGCTGACGACCACGAATTGTCCCTCGACTCCATCCGCAAGCAGGCTCGCGAATGCGAGCCCACCGAGCCCCGCAAACAACATCAGCCCGGCAGGGATCAGCGCGGTCAAACCTCCGCTTGCGGACCCGTCATCGGGGTGAAGTTGCAGCTTTCCGTGCTCCCCTGTATCCGGGGCGCCATTCGGTGACACGGCACACCGGTCTGAAAGCACACCGCCGGGCCGGAAGTCTCTGATCTTAAGCCATGCCCTCATGATCCGGCAAAATCCTGTTAAGCGTGTTAATGGCTATTTCTACTCAACTATTAAATGTTAAAGGTTGGGAAAGGCAATCCACCCGGACAGGGACCACGCGGCAGCGACCGCAGCGCCGAACTGTCTGCTCGGCAGGGGTCTTCGGCGTCTCGGGCTTTCAACTCCGGATGGGGTGAAGATGAGCCCCAAACCCTTTGCTACGCGATCATGCTAACCTGTTCCATGAGTGCCGATCGTGGTCACATGCGCCTGGAATTCATTCTACGCAAGATCGGGCCGCACCGTGATAGTCTCCCACATGACCGTCCTCCTCTGTGGAACCTCGCAGACCCACCTTGGCACACAGATGCCGTCGGGGCGCGGTCACATCATATGTGGGTAGCCCCGGTTTTAGCGGGCTGTCGCCTCGGCTGGCATCATACGGTCGAATGCGTCCATGTGTCAGGCCTTTTGTCGGAACGCTATGCTCCTTGGCCGGTATGGGATCCGCGGGTTGTGGTCAAAACATCAAAACGAGCTCGGAGCTCTCCATGTGACACTGGTTTCCCCAACCCCGATCTGTCCGATCGATTTCATACAAGCTTCAGCTTCTCCCGCATTTTCGAGACGGTGCTGCTGACCTCGTCAGTTCGCCATCAGCGGTCCCCCTCGAAACTCTTCGTTCTTCGTGATCATGGCCCACAGCATTCTGGCCATTTTGTTTGCCAGCGCGATGGCGGCCAGCATCCGTGGCTTGCGGGCCAGGATCCGACCCAACCAGGAGCTTTCCGCAGGGGGCCGGATCCTGGTACCAGAGATTACGGCCATCGCGCCAATGAGCAGCAAACGCCGGATATCGCGTTGACCCGATTTGCTCGTGCGTCCAAGCCTCTGCTTCCCGCCGCTGGAATGCTGTCGCGGCACGAGACCCAGCCAGGCCGAGAAGTCTCGTCCTTGGCGGAAGCTCTGCAGTGGCGGCGCGAACGCCGCCAGCGCCATCGCGGTATTGGGGCCAACACCTGGCATCCTCTGCAGTCGGGCCGAGAACCGCGACCGTCTGCTGGCCGTCGCGACTTGTGCATCAAGCTCGGCGATGCGCTGCGACAGGCTGTCGATCTGATCAAAGCAAAGCTGCGCCATGTGGCCGACCACCGCAGGAAGATCATCTGCGCCCTCGGCGCCCGGCTCCAGAACGGCCCGCAGCTTATCCACGTTCTCCCGCCCCTTTCCGGCGACAAGCCCGAATTCGGCGAGATGTCCACGCAAGGCATTGATCACCTGCGTTCGTTGTCCGACCAGAAGATCCCGCAGCCTGAAGATCATGCCGAGGCCCTGCTGCTCCGGTGTCTTCACCTCGACAAAACGCATGGTCGGCCGACTGCCCGCCTCTGCGATCGCCTCGGCATCCGCCATGTCGTTTTTCTGGCTCTTCACATATGGCTTGACGAATTTCGGGGCTATCAGGCGCACCTCATGCCCGATGGCCGCCAGCGTCCGCGCCCAGTGATGGGCCGTGGCGCAGGCCTCCATCGCAACGACGCACCCGGGCTGCGACTGCATGAACATGAGAAACTGCTTGCGCGACAGTTTCTTGCGAAACACAACCTCACCCTCTGCTGTCGCTCCGTGCAGTTGAAAGACCTGTTTCGCCAAGTCAACGCCGATGATCGAGACTTCCTTCATAGGGGTTACTCCTGATCCTTTCTGGATCACTGTGGCACATAAGTGCCGTCGGAGGGGCTACCCAACCCATCATCAGAGCGATCATGACCTAATATTGGTCAGCGAGTATTCGGCAGATCGCTGTCAGGATGACTGCATTTGTGTTCAGATCGGTGTAGCCGGCCGTCGATTGTCCGTCTGCTACGAAAATTGCAGAATCGAAGCCGCCCTCGCGCCTGGCCTTCTGCCGCACCAGCGCAGTCAGCTTTGCGCTGTCTGTGTCGGGCCGCACCGCATGCAGCAGATAGGCGGCCTTTGAGCTGGTCGCGCGCAGCCTGGCCAGAAAGCCGCTGTCATAGACAGTCGTATCCGCAAAGCCCGCAGTGACCATCCAGGGGTCGGGACCCGCGCGCAGGCGGAAGCCCTGATAGGTGAACCAGGGCACCTGGTTCACGGGCGATTCCGACGGTGCAACCGGATGGCCATACTCCGCCGCTGCGTCGCGCAAAAGCGCGCTCAGGCAATCGGCAAGCGTCAGCGCACAATGATCTGGCCCGATTTCGAGCAGATGCAGGAAAGCGGGTTCGATCCCGAGCGGGCCGAACTGCTCGACCAGACGCAGCAATGCAATCTGCTGGTCCGCATTGTCCTGCAGACGCAGGCTGTCGAAGGGCGAGGCCACGTCATAAGCCCATCGACGGAAACCGACCGCGACATAATCGGAATAATTTGAGCGATACTCATCGACGAAAGCACCATCGCGCCACGAATGCAGGTAGCGTTGCCTGAGGATGGTGGAAAAATCCCAGGAGGCGACCAGTGCCGCGACATCCGCCGGCGCCAGCCGGTACCGGCGCAACCGGTCCAGTGCCAGTAAAAGCCGCCCTGTATCGAAGGCGTTGAACCGCGACGAGCCTTTGCCGGTCGATGAACTGATCGTCTCGGGCGGAAGCCTGAGCGGCCCGTTTGCAGCCCGCGACAGTGTCTTCAGCAGGCGGTTACAACGTGCAGAAAACTCCTCCTCTGCGATCAGTCCCAGATCTGCCGCCGCCATCAGCGCATTGATGTGGCTGCCGGCCTCCCACATCGTCAGCCGGTCCTGGACCGCACCTGCACCGCCTCCGGTCTGTACCGTTGCCGGGCAGAGGCCGGTGGTCCGGTTGGTGAGACCGCTGAAATAGGACCAGGCCGCGCGGGCATCCTCCATCAGATCGTGAGCCTCACCCTCGCGCAAACGATCTGGCCACCCTGCTTCTGTGCCCGCGCGCAGGCGGAGACTGCGGGCGCGCAAAACCGTCGGCAGAAACGGATCCCGCGGCAGCAGATCGGCTGCCAGCGCGGGCAGGGTGGTCAGATGGTTCCCCGGCAGCACCCGCAATTTGCCGATCATGCGCAGGAGCGCCGCGCGGGCAAAATCACTGCGAACCGCCGCCGGGCTGACAGTGATCACACCTTCGCAGGCCAGCGGGACATCTGTGGCAAGCACTTCTGCGCTCTCGGCTTCGGTCTGCACAGACAGAAGAACAGGCAGCATCTGCATGGCCCGGGCGTTCAGCCCGAAGCTGTCGGCCTTTGCCGAAGCCAGTCCGATCGGGATGCCCTCGCCGGCGCCTGCCTTCAGCCGCCAGCCTGTCGCCTCGTCAGCGCCGTTCTGATCGAGTCGGGAAAGGCGGGATGGGGAAGGGTGGCGAATGCCTGGAGATGTTAACTCCATCCAGCACAGGGCGGTCGGTCTTTCTGCCCTGTCGGACAGGGGCAGATCGGGGCCCCTGCTATACGGGATCTCTGCCCCGGTCAGCATCCGGGCAAAGACCTCCAGCGCAGCGGCATCCCCTTCCAACCGGGGATCGGGCTCGAACAGATGCAGCGCCAGCCGGCGACGAAAGCCTGCATGGTTGCGCAGCGCCACTTCGTTGGCCAACAGGCTGACGCGCCGGGCTGATGTCGTCTCCTCGCGCAGCTGATGCGAAAAGGCGCTCAGCCCTGCGACGATATCCGCAGGGGTCGCGGCGCCGGTCTCGGGGGCGCTGAACACCAGATGGCGATACTGTCCGAGATGGCGGCGCGCGAAGACGGCGCCCGCATCCGGGAAGCCAAGCGGCTCACCACCGGTGACAACCAGCACAGCACCCGGGCCCCCGGTCACGCGCACGGGTGCTGCCGCCGTCGGCAGGACCAGCAGCGTGCGAAACCCCGCGCCGGAAAGCGCCGCGGCGTCACCTTCCGCGAATGGCCCGGAGCAGGCCAGCACCGTGCAAAACGGCGGCGCCTCTGGCATGAGCCGATGCAGCGCCTGCCGGGCCAGAAAGCCCTGGCGCGCGATATCATAAGGCGGCAGACCCCCAAGGCGCCCGCAGCGCGCCGCCAGCCCAATCAGGCCAGGGAAGCGTCTGGCATAGTTGCTGACAAGTGCGAAGATTTCGGCATTGCCCTGCGGATCCACGCTATCCTCACCGGCCGCAGGGATCAGATTGGCCGGGATCATGGCGGCGGTCAGCAGATCAAGCACTGCCGAAAGCCGCGCCGGATCGGTTCTGTGGCCGATCCCACGGATCGAGACCAGCAGCCGTCGTGGACCGGCAGAGGCGGTTGTCCGGGCCGCCGCCGGCAATGGCAGCGCGCAAGCAGCCAGAAGCCCGAGCATTCTGCGGCGTTTCATGGGGCCTGCACCCCTGCCTGGCCCTCAAGTCCGCGCCGGCGCAATTTGTTCCACTGGCTGAGCCTGCCGGTCAGCGCGGCCCAGAGCGCGCGATAGACTGTGATACAGAGCAGCGGGCGATAGAGCAGGTTCATCAGGGGCACCAGAAGGGCCAGCCGGAGCGGGCTGCGCCTGTCACAGCGCAGCGCGATGGCCGCCGCGAGGAAATCCATCAGCTGAACCATCAGAAAAAGCAGCAGCGCCAGACCCATCCCGGCCGGGATCCGCAGCTGATTGCCAGCCGACCAGTCTGCAAAGACGCTGACGGCAAAGGCCATGAGGGTGAGGTCGGCGATCGGCGCCAGAACCGGCACCACGAAGCCGAACAGCAGCATATCCAGCATCGAAAACGATCTGCGCGGGCCAAGGTCTGCCACGGCGCGGCGGTGTCTCCAGATGGCCTGAAGATTGCCCAGCGTCCAGCGCAGGCGCTGTTTCATCAGGGATGCGATATCGGCGGGGGCCTCGGTCGCGGCACGGGCCTCTTCGGCATAGGCGACACGATAGCCGCCCCGCCGTAAAAGGATGGTCAGATCGGTATCCTCTGCAAGTGTCTCTCCGGAAAAGCCCCCGGCATTGCGCACGATGTCGGTACGCCAGGCCCCAAGTGCGCCCGGCACCACCATGATGGCATCGAGATGTTCCTGTGCCCGGCGGCTGATCTGCTGCGAGACGATGTATTCGATGTTCTGGAACCGTGTCAGCAGACCGCGACGATTGCCCACAGTAACGGTCCCGGCCACCGCCCCGACGCGGGGGTCGGAAAAGGGCTTCACCAATGCCCTGATCGCCCTGGGATCAATTTGGGTATCGGCATCAAGGCAAATGGTGACCGGCGTTTCAGAAAGCGCAAAGCCACGGTTCAGCGCGCTCCATTTGCCCTGGTTCGGCTGGGTGATCAGCGTGACATCCGGCCTGTGGTCAAAGGCGGCCTGCAGCACCGCTGCGGTCCGGTCCGATGACCCATCATCCACCACGATGCAGTGGAGCCGGGGATAATCGCTTGCCAGCACCGAACGCAGCGTCGCGACAATCACCGCCTCTTCATTATAGGCGGGGACGATGACGGTAACCGGCGGAGGGGGCGCAAAATCGCTGGGGTAGCTGGCGACGCGGCGCCACGCCAGCAGGAAATAGAGCAGATTGCGCAGGAAACTGACGAACAGGCAGAGCCAGAGCGCGAGGATGGCGAATTGCATCAGCCCGCCAATCAGCCGGATTGACGCCGTCTTGACCGGGGTGGTGGCCCAGGGCGCTTCGGGCATCATCGCAGCCGTATCCAGCCCCAGCAATGCCGGGACCGGCACGATCTGATAGCCTCTTTCACGCAGCGCCGGGATCAGCAGATCGACGGCGGCGGCGGTATGCATCCCCTGACTGCGCCCGTCATGCAGCACAATCACATTGCCACCGGTGGTTTCCAGGTCGCTCAGCACCTCGGCCACGATCTCTTCGGCGCCAAGACCGGCCCAGTCGGGTGGCACAATATCGCTGCCGACCACAATATGGCCTTCCTCGCCGATCATCCCGAACACCAGGGCTTCTGAGAGATCCAGTGGCCCCGGACCGCGCACATAGGGCGGGCGGTAAAGCAACGGCGTGGTCCCGGTCAGCCCCTCGATCACCATCCGGTTCGAGCGGATCTCGGTGCGGGCGCGCAAAGATCCAATGGCGTCCATATGGGGATGGCCAAAGGTGTGCGAACCGATGATATGCCCCTCGGCGATCGCCCGCGTCAGCAGGCCAGGCGCCACCATGGCGGACCGCCCGACCACGAAAAAGGTCGCCGGCGCGTTATGGCGCCGCAGCACATCAAGGATCTTGGTGGTGGCGACCGGGTCCGGCCCGTCATCAAAGGTCAGCGCGATCTGTGGCCCGGATGATGTGCCGAAGCGCTCCATCGTCACCGGCTCTGGCACCACCAGATAGTCCTGGCCGACGATCATACCGCTGCTTTCTTCCAGATCTGCCTTGCGCAATCCTGTACGCGGCGGCTGCCCGAAGCTGTAGAAAGAGCCGGTCCCGTTATAGAGGACGCGATCCGGAAATGTCGGGCGCAGATAGTCATCTCCGACCGCCGCCGCCGGCCAGCGCGCGAGCGCGTCCCAGAAGGCCGGTTCCTCGTCGCCTGGGCTGGCCAGACCAATGCCGGCAATGCCCAGATCATCCAGCGTCTTGACCGCATTATAGGCCGAGGCCGCATCCAGCATCCAGATCTGATGCCGGGCTCCTGAAGCATCGGCAAATTCGGCGTAGCTGTTCAGCGCGGTCGGGGAAAAGCGGATCTCAGCCCCGGCCCCGGCAATGCGGTGCATCGCCCCGGCGAGGCTTAACCGCTCTGGCCCGGCCCTCCCGGACACCCAGTCCTCGGCATGACCACCAAGCGCGATCACCAGCTTTTTCTGCCCGACAAGGCTGCGCATTTCCCGGGCCTCGCTGCGGAACCAGTCCTGTGGCGCGAGCGGCGCCGGAACAGACCCCATCCAGGGCTCATGGAAAAGGGTGACAACAACGGTATCGAACAGGGTGGTGACGGTCTTTTCGGCCCATTGCCGCGAGCCTGCATCCGTGATGAGGCAGCGGGTCATCCCGGCGGCGCGGGCGGCGTCAGAAAACTCGTGCAGAAATGGCAGCGCAGCTTTCAGCTCTGCGCCGCTGACCCCCCGCAGCCGCAGACAAAGCCCATCGGCGCCGATCCCGGCGGCGCTGGTGAGCATCGCCTGAACCAAACCAGGGCGGGCCTCGGCCTTTGTAATCCGATCCAGAAATGCCTGCGGCTCCAGCGTGCCGCCCGCGCTGAAAACCGGCAGGAATGTCAGCTCTTTTCCCCGGGCCGCCCGTATAGAGGCGACCGTTTCCGTCAATTCTGTATCGAGGCTGGCTGCCTCCACCCGCAGCGCATCGGCATCAATCTCAAACAACTCCGGCAGGATGGCATCGATCAGCCCGCAATGCCTTTCAAGCGGCAGAAAGGCATTGTCGGCATACATCGGCAGGATCGCATAGATCCGCCTGGCACTGTGCTGCGTCTCTGTGGCTGAGGCCATTGCGGCGCCAAAAATCGGCTGCGCCGGACGGCATCGTCCGCGCTGGCCGGTTTGCGGGTCTGGATCAGCGGTCGCATCTGCCAGCGCCCGGACGGTCGGCAGTTCAGGGTGTGGGCCCCCCCGCGCCGCCCCGGCGAGACGGGGAGCGGTCTCGCCTTGCGCGCGCATCTGCTCCGGGCTGCGCTCGGATCCGGGCTGCAGGGCGAGGACAAACAGCGTCGCCAGCCAGAGCAACAGTCCCAGAAGGCCGAAGCGGAAGACCCGGCTCCAGCTGCGATGACGCAATCCGCTGCGGTCCTGGAATACAGGTTCGCCCGGCTCGGGAGGCGGCATCAGCTTTCCGGCGGGGGGTGGCAAAAAGACGTCATGGGTCTGGCTCATGAATTAAGACACGCCACGCTCTCCCCGCCGGGGAAATTCGGCCGATACCCCGTCCCAGAGAACACACAGACCAATCAGGATCAGGACATAGGGCAGCAGCAGTTCGCCATATCTGCGGATCGGCCGGCCGATCGCCGGATGACGGACCAACCAGAAGGCCAGCGCGGACCAAAGCGCGGTCATAAGCAGAAAATTCAGGATGATGAGGCCTGTCGCAGCCCCTGACTGAAGCGCAAATACCGGCGCATAGGCGCTGATATTGTCACCGCCATTGGCCAGCATGACCAGCAAAACCGCGCCAATATTGCCGATCACTGCCCCGCGCGGGCGCGCAATGCTACCACTGGCATCCGGGTCGGCCAGGCGACGCTGGCACAGTTTGTAAACCCCGATCCCGATCGGCAGCAGCCCCAGCAGCCCCACATGGCCGTCGGTCAGCGCCAGCACACCACCTGCAACCAGCAGACTTGCAAGGATCAGCAACGCCATACCGGCAAACTGAGCGGCGAGGACCTCCGCCACCCGCAGGCGGCGGTCGGCGAAGAACCCTGTAAGAAGAATCAAATTGTCGATATTAGTGGCCGCGAACAGCGGTATGGCGAACACAACAGCCGCCAGAAATTCAGAACTCATACCAGTCTCATCTGTGTCGGATCCGTCTCGGGCCGGCCTGCCGCAGGCCCGGAACCTTATCCGCCTTCGCTGACGGGAACCTGATAGGCTTGCCTGAAGCCGCCGGGTTCGGCACAGGATCTGAGACTGTCAGCGCCTGATCAGCTTTGGCGGTCAGGATCGGGGCAGAGGCAAAGCCGGGGCAGGCTGCGCAGAGGGAGGCGGAATGCGGGTTTTGCTGGTCGAGGATAACCGGGATCTGGCCGCGATGGTTGCTGACCATCTGACGCGGGCCGGCTTCGTGGTCGATCACACACCGGGCGGTGTGGAAGCGCAGCATATGCTGGCGATCTCCACCTATCAGGCGATGGTGCTCGACCTCGGGCTTGCCGATGGTGATGGTCTCAGCCTGCTGACGGCATTGCGGCGCGGGGGGCAGAATGCCGGCATTCCGGTCATCATCCTGACCGCCCGCGACGGGGTGGAGAGTAAGGTCACCGGGTTGAATGCCGGTGCGGATGATTACGTGGTAAAACCCTTCAGCCTGACCGAACTGGAGGCCCGTCTGCGGGCCGTGCTGCGCCGTCCGGGTGCGCGGCAACCGATCCTGCTGCAGTTCGGCGATCTGCTCTTTGAGCCCGCGGCGATGTCGGTGCGCGTCTCAGGCGTAACGCTCGATCTGGCCCGCAAGGAATATGCGCTGCTCGAAGAGATGATCCGCGCGGCCCCCGGTGTGGTGATTAAGGACAGCATTGAGGACAGGCTTTACTCGCTGGACGAGCCTGTGACCCCGAATGCCGTTGAGGCCATCGTGTCCCGTCTGCGCAAAAAACTGTCGGCGACGCCGACTTCGGTGCGGATCGAGACCCTGCGCGGTCTTGGCTACCGGCTGGCGCTCGGGGGGACGAATGCGCCGGATCAATAGTCTTCGCAGCCGTCTGATCCTGGTGATGGCGGCGGTATTCACCCTTGGCGTGGTGAATGTGGCGATATATCTTCTGGATCTGGACAATGATGTCCGCGACCATGTGTTCCGCGAACAGATCGAGATCCTGCTGGCAGGACTTCCGCAGCCGCCGGCACCTGATGACATTGCCCGTCTGCCGCATCACTTCTCAGCATCCGACTGGCGCTATGCGCTCTATACGGCAGATGGCAGGCTGATCGCCCATAGCCCGGCGGCGCAGCCTGCTCTCACGTTCATTCCCCCTTTGAGCCGCCCTGATCAGATCCCCTCCACGATGGCAGTGCGGGCGGTCGGCGCCGATAAGGTGCTGATACTGGGTCGCAATGACTGGGCAGAATGCGAAGAGCTCTGCCAGATTTTCCGTGACCGCATGACCGGCTCTGTGGTGGTGATTGCGATTCTGGCGCTGATCAGCCTGATCTCGATCCGGATGCTGTCGGACTGGGCGCTTGGTTCGGTACACCGGGCTGCCGCGCTGGCCGCGACCATCAGCAAATCCACCCCTGACCGCCGCATCCCGCTGGAAGAGCTGCCCGTAGAGATCCTGCCGCTCGCCCGTTCCGCCAATATCGCTCTCGACCGGCTGGCCGAGGCCTATGCGATGGAGAAACGCTTTACGGCAGATGCGGCGCATGAGCTGCGCACGCCGCTTGCGGTGCTGGATCTGCGGCTGCAAAATGCGGAAATGGGCGTAAAACCCGACTGGCAGGCCATTCGCCACGATATGGACGAGATGCGCCATCTGCTGCAGCAATTGCTCGATCTGGCGCGGCTTGATCACGAAAACCTTGGCGGAGCCGCAGAGGCCCCGGTGGCGGTGGCGCGTATCCTGCGCGATGCCGCCGCCGCTATGCTGCCCGCCTGTGAGGACGCCGGGCGCGCGCTGACGCTGGAGCTCAGCGAGGGGCTGATGCTTGCGCGGGGCTGCGGGCAGCTGCGCCAGGCGGTGCGCAATCTGCTCGACAATGCGCTGAAACATGGCCAGGGCCGGCTGACGCTGTCGCTGCAGGCCCTGCCGGACAATCGCGCGGTCATCCGCGTCTCGGATGAAGGGCCCGCCCCACCGGCAGCCGAAGCCGAGCTGTTGTTTGACCGCTTTCGCAAGGGACGGCAAAGCGAGGGCGGCACTGGCCTTGGCCTCGCCATCGTGCGTCAGGCGACGGCCAATCTCGGCGGCACCGCGACCATAGCGCATAACGAGACTTTCTGTGTCGAGCTGGTGCTGCCGCTGTCCTGACCCCGCACGTCCCGGCGGATCAGACCGGCGCCAGCCCTCCGGTCAGGAGCAAAGCCAGCAAGACAAGGCCAAGCCCGATCCGGTAGCAGACAAAGGGCAGGAAGGAGGCGGTCGAGATCAGACGCATGAAGGCCACGATAACCATATAGCCGCTCAGAAACGCCACGGCGGTGCCCACCGCGGTCGGGGCGAGCCCGGCCTGATCCGGCACTCCCATCGATTTGAACAATTGATAAAAGCCGGAGCCGAACACCGCAGGGATCGCCAGCAGGAAGGCATAGCGCGCAGCATCCTCGCGGCGGAAGCCCAGCAAGAGCCCGGCGCTGATCGTCGCACCCGAGCGCGAGACACCGGGGATCAGCGCCAGTGCCTGGGCAAAACCTAGCAAAATACCGGCCCGCCAGCCAAGCTGGTGCAAGGCCTTCTTGCGGCTGCCGAACCTGTCCGCCAGCCCCAGCACGATCCCAAAGGCGATCAGCATGGCAGCGGTGACATAAAGGTTGCGCAAGGCGGTTTCGATCAGATCTGCAAAAGCCAGCCCAAGCCCGACAATCGGCAGCGTGCCGATCGCGATCAGCCAACCCAGCCGGGCCGCATCAGCATCAAAGGCCCTGCCACCAATCTGCCGAGCCATCGCACGACAGATCGCGAGGATCTCACGGCGGAAATACAGCAAAACCGCCAGTTCGGTGCCGATCTGCACGATGGCGGTGAAAGCGGCCCCCGGATCATGCGCCGCCGGCATCACCGCGCCCGCGATGCGCAGATGCGCGCTTGAGGAGACCGGCAGAAACTCGGTCAGGCCCTGCAACAGCCCCAGAACGGCTGCTTCCCAGATTTCCATCGGCTGCACTCTTCGTTATTCCGAGGTCCTGATAAGGGATGCGGCTGACCGGAACCTGATAGCATCCCGGGTTGGCCCGCATCAGGTTCAGGTCAGGTCGCCATGGTAGCGGGACCGGTGCGACTTACCGCCCTCTTTCTGATCCTGGATGCCATGGAAATTATCAACGACATCGTCATGCCCATGGCGCGCTCGCCATGGATCTATCTGATCGTCTTTCTTTGCGTGATGGGGGACGGTTTCATTCCGCCGGTGCCGGCCGAAACCGTGGTGGTGCCGCTGGCGGCGCTCGCCGCCGCTGAAGGCCAGCCGCTGCTCTGGCCACTGATGCTGGCGGCGGCGCTTGGTTCTGTGCTGGGGGATCATGTGGCTTACGGGGTTGGCAGAATGGTGGACCGGCAGCGTCTCACCTCGGGCTATTTGCGCCGGCTGGAGCCGCTGATCCTGAAGGTCGAAGCAGGTCTGGAAAAGCGTCTTGGCCTTACCCTGGTCTCGATGCGCTATTTGCCGGGCCTGCGCATCACGACCAATCTGGCGGCAGGAATGGTCGATACCAGCTATGGGCGCTTTCTGCCCTGGTGCACGGTTGCAGGCATCTGCTGGGCGCTTTTCATGACGCTTGCAGGCTATCTCGCCGGGCACTGGTTTGGCGAAAACACCTGGATCGCGATTATCGTCGCACTGTTTTTTGCGATGACGGTCAGTTTGGTTCTGGAATGGGCGGTGCAGCTGCTTCCCGTTCGGCGGTGCTGCAAACGACTTGTCCGGGCTGTATCGCGGGCATCGCTCTGACAGCCCTGAAGATGCGGTGCAGCGCCCGGTCCGTTTTGTCGGGCAGCGCAATATGATCGTCATATGCGTCTGCGAGCCCTGACACTCTGTCATCCTGGTTCTCACCATTCTTTGCAATAACATGTGGACGCTTTGGGGAAAGTGTCAGCGCGAGGTTGAGGATGTCGGGGCAGCGCCTGAAAAGCTGCCGTCAGATGAGCGCGAGATTCTGCTTCCCTGCTCATTCAGCCATGGCTGCACTGAACAGGCAAAACTGAGCCCGCTCACCTCTCCCGAAGCCAGCCTTCATCGCTCAGCCGGAAGCTCACCGCTTTGGCGGGGCAAAAGCGTTTTTCAGCCTCGCCAAGCAGCCAGGGCGTGACGCTGACGCCGCCCGGATGGGATTCCAGCAACGCGAAGCCGTGGTTTTTCTCGCCCGGGCGGGCGCAAAGCGCAGTGCCGGACTGGATCTGCAACAGTGGGCGGGTGTTCATTTCGGTTACGCCCAGACCGGGCTGCCAGTGATGCAGATGCCCGCTCAGGCTGATATCCAGACCCGCTTTCACCAGACGCGCTATGCCCTGCGCGGCATTGCGCGTCTCGCCGCGATCAAATCCTGGTGGTTCTTCGAGCGGATGGTGGCAGACCAGCACCCTGAAAGCCGCGGATGGCACCGATGCAAGCCCGGCGCAGATCCGCCGGATATCATTCTCGCGCAGGATACCGGGGCGGATACGCATCGGATCGGCAGTATTGGCAGCAAAGAGGTGGAAATCGCCAATGTGCAACCAGTCGCTGCGCAGATCGGCGGGCACCCCTTCGCGCCAGCGCCGGAATGGAGCGGTCAGCCGCAACCCAAAATTCCACAGAGGTATGTCATGGTTGCCCGGCACCGCGATGGCCGGTAGCCCAAGCTGCCGGAGGAATGCAACGGCCGCTTTGAACTGCTCTGGCCGGGCCCGATGGGTCAGATCACCCGAGACCGCGATCACATCGGGATCGGCCAGCGCAATCGCCCGCGCCAGTGCGGGCGTCAGGTCCTGCCTCTCTGCCCCGAAATGCAGGTCAGTCAGGTGCAGAAGTTTCGTCATTGGCTCTCGTTCTTCTGACTGTCGGGCGCCGCAGCCGCAGGAGGCGGGACGATCACACGCAGATGGTCCTTGCGAACCTTCAGGTGCCAGGGGCCCGCCATATGGGTTTTCTCGCCGTCGAATGCGACCAGCCGCCGCGCACGCCCACCGGAGATCACGATATCATCGGCAATGATCAGTTCAAAATCCACGCCTTCCCGCGCACGCCCAAAGGCCAGCCGCAGCGCCGCCGTCATCATGTCACGCCTGCGGTGGCCCTGCGCGATAAACAACGCGAAATGCCCGTCGCGCACTGCGTCCGCTCCCTGCAGCCCAAGGCTGTCCAGCTGATAGGGGCTGCGTGCCGCAAAGGCGAGCGGCGTGGTGATGTCGCGCGTCTCGCCCGAGGCACTGACCCTGAGTTGCATCGGATGACGCAGATCGAGCAGCGAGGCCAGGACCGACCAATAGGCCATAAGACGGCTGCGGCCCCAGCGATGATAGATCGACTCGCGGCGTTCCAGAATGTCGGGATAGACGCCGAAACTGGCATTGTTGAGAAAGATGCGCCCGTTCACCTCGCCAAGATCGATCCAGGCAACATGCCCCGCCACCAGTGCCTCAAGCGCATCGGACAGGTCATTGCCCAGACCCAGTCCGCGCGAGAAATAGTTGAAGGTTCCGCCCGGCAGCACCGCCATCACTGTATCAGACCCGGCAAGCGCACCGGCAACGGCGGATTGTGTCCCGTCTCCGCCCAGAGTTGCGATAAGCCCGGCACCGTCTTTCACGGCCTGCCGCGCGACAGAGGCGATTTCTGATCCCTTGCGCAGGGGATAGTGGCGGAAACTGCCGACATGCGGCTCCAGCTGCGCGCGGATCTCTTCGACCTGCGCGGCTGTATCATCGCGGCCCGATGCAGCATTGGCCAGCAGCGCGACCGAGGTCGATGCCAGATCCAGCCTGCCATCGCCGCTAAGGTTCTTGCCCATATTGTAAAGCTCCGCGAGCGCGATTGATTGGCAGCAGCGCAGTGCACGAAGATGCATTTCACTGGCACCGGCAGGCGAATGCCCGCCGCGCCGTTTACGTTCCCTTCCGCACCGTATTCTCCGAGCTCGCCCGCGGGCTCGGCGGGTATTCGCCCAAATCGCCAGGGCTTCACGGCGAATGACCGCAGTCAGGTGCCGCGCGTGACATCGGGTCCAGGGCCTTGGGGAACCGCGATCCCTGCCGGAAGTTGGTTTACCGTTCGAAATACAAAGGCGGCCCTTCTTGTAAGGCCGCAATCGCACCTGACGCCTGGGCAGAATACGTCTCAGCATGTAAGTCCGGACCTGAGGTCCCTCGGTCACATAAGCCAGGCCCCGCCTGCCGTGACCGGTTACCCGCAGCGCGGGAAACGGAGCCTTCATGGCGCCGCGCTTTGGTATTCAATTAATTGATATTGAACGATTTATTATAAATTATCTTTCAATTTTACCGGAACATTTCTTCGCCACGCCCGTTCGTTTGTCATGCCCGACATGGGCGGGCCGGAAGGTTCGGAGAGGCCATTCGCTTTATCCGGAACGCCCTGGCTGAAACTGAAAAGACAGGAGACTACATGAAGACTCTCATGCTCACCTCTGCCATTCTTCTGGCGACCAGTGGCATCGTGGCAGCCCAGACTCAGACGACCGAAGCTCCGGCCGAAGCAGCTGTTGCCGACGCGATGGCCCACGGCGCTATGGTTCCGGGCTTCCGCGCGTCGGAATTTACCGGGATGAACCTTTATACCCTCAGCCCGGATGCTGTAACCGAGCTGCGCGCCGCCCGACCCGCAGATCCCGCCTGGGACGAGCGGTCCGCGCGCTGGACCAGTGGCGAGACCTTTATCGCCGGTCGTGACCAGTGGGAAGATATCGGCAAGATCAACGATATTATCCTCAGCCAGGATGGCGAGATCCAGGGCGTACTGCTTGATATCGGTGGCTTCCTCGGGATGGGCAGCCGCACTGTAATGGTGGGCACCAATGATCTTTACTTCGTGGCTGATACCGCGACACCGGACGATCTTGGTGACTTCTTCGTCGTCGCCAGCATGTCGCGTGATCAGCTTGAGGCGCTTCCTGAATGGAGCGATGACAGTCTGACGGCCGGATATTCCTGGGATGACCATGCCGCCCTGAGCCCCGTTGCCGGGGAGGCGGCCGATGCCACCACTGCAGCGCCCGTTGCCGGCCAGAGCGCGGCAGTTGCTCCGACCTCGGAGGAGCTGACGGGTGCCACCGTGCAGGATATGGCAGGCGAAAATATCGGGTCGGTCAGTGATCTGGCCCTGAATGGGGACACACTTTCCGGGGCGGTGATTGATGTCGGCGGCTTTCTCGGGATTGGCGCAAAATCCGTCCTCGTGCCGCTTGATACTCTCACCGTCATCCGGGATGCCGACAACTCAGTCGTGCGGATCGAAACATCCCTGACCCGTGAACAGCTCGAAGCGCTGCCCGAGCATAGGACGTAAGCCGGGCGCCCGAACCAGACCACCTTTCCTAATCTTTCCAAAAGGAGAAGACAGATGACCACTGCAGTTCCCGGATATGAAGCCACCACCGCCCACCTGATTTCGGGCAAAGATGACGTCAAAGGCACCAGGGTCTACAGCCCGGCGGGCGATGATCTTGGCCATATCGACGATATCATGATCGACCCCGCCTCGGGCAAAGTCGTCTATGGCGTGTTGCAGTTCGGCGGGTTCCTCGGGATCGGTTCGGACTATCATCCCATCCCCTTCGGCAAGCTGCGCTATGACAGCGCGCGGGGCGTCTATGTCACCGATCTGACCAAAGCGCAGCTTGAGGGCGCACCGGCCTATACGGATGACTGGCGTTCCAACCGCGACTGGCAGAAACGCTCCTATGATCATTACGGGGTCAATCCCTACTGGCTGTAACCCGGCCGGCCAGGCTTTTCCCGTTGCTTTCCGGCCCCGAAAGGGGCCGGTTTTTTCGTCAAGATCAGACCGGAAGCGGCCTTGGCCCTGCCCCAAATGGCTTTGCTTGTCAAAAATGGGTGGCTGCACGCGCCGTGGCGACATTCACCGCAATGGCCACCGAACTGACTGGTTGCGGATCACCGGGACATCGCTGCATCGACACCTGGTCGCAGTAACCGGTCATGAAACCAGACAGGGTCTGGCGCCGCGCGAAAGATTACACCGCCGCCTGCGCCTCTCTAACAGCCATTTCATCCCCGCTCCAGGGGACGGAACGGCCCCCGATCTCCGCATGCGAGACCGTAAAGCTGCTCCACGCAGAGCGGGTCATGCGACCGGCGATCCCGTCGGGCGGCGACAGTCCGCGTATGTCGGACGCGGTCTGGTTGTACCAGATCCGCCCGTCTCCCGACGCCCGCATCACCAAAAGCGCTTCTTCCTGTGACAGGCAAAGCGGAGTGGCCGTCCAGACGCCACCGCGGCAGAAAGCCGCGCCGTGGCATCGCGGCAGCCGGACAAGCCGGGCGCGGGTATCACTGCGCATGCGCATCGGCTCGCGCTGTTCGGTCGCGGCGACCTGCAGCGCGAAATAATGCGCGAACACCTCTGCTGGATACGCGGCACGAGGACGGCCCCTCGTACCATCGGTGCCGATCCGGAAAACCCCGTGCCGGGGGCAAGGGTTCCGGTCGCACAGAATGCCGGTTGACCCGAGGCCCCAGTAACTGAGGCCCTCGGGCGCGGGCGGCAATGCCTCGGCCTGGCTCAACTTTTCCGCGTAAACCAGCATTACCGCATCGCGCTGCTTTTGGGTAAGTTGGCGCAAGAGCCGCCAGATGTCGGCAATATGCAGCGCCATTTCCTGATCCGGGGCTTGCAGATCATCGCCGAGATGCTGGACCGCCCCGGCCAGCTGGCCGCGTCTTTGTCTGGCGCGCTGGAATTCGCGCACCGCATTCAGGGTAACGCGGTAAAACCAGCTCGAAAAGGCCGCGCGCCCGTCGAAGCTCCGGATTCTCCCCGACAGCCGCGTACAGACCGTCTGGGAAATGTCTTCGGCATCGCTGCGATTGCCAGGCCAGCGGAACGCCACCCGGAAGATAAAGCGGTAATTCTTGTGGATCAAAGCCTCAAAAGCCTTGGCCTCGCCGGCCCTGACCCTGTCAGGTAACACGCGGTCAGTCCCGCATGGCGCACATGTATGTGGCGTGGATGCCCCCACACGACCCCATGAAAAACACTGAAAAACCGAGCGAGCATCAGGCAACGGAACAGGGTGGCTAGGCGAGGCCGGCAGGACCGCTGGCCGCGGCTTTCCGCCGATCAGGGCGATCCGCGCCAGATGAGCTGCTTTCACGATCCCCTGTGGCCTTTAAAACAGGAGATCAGCGCAGACGCGGTTGCCTGTTGCGGGAAGGGAGGCTCTGCAAGCGCCGGGCCGCAGATCGGCGGGCACGGGGCGACAAAGCCTGTCAGCTCAGGTCTATGGCAAAAGTCGCGGCGTCCTGTTGTCGAAATCCTGTAAAGGAAGGACATGTTATGAAAGCCGCACTGCTCGCCGCAGCCGTGATCGACGCCGCCTCCGCCGTCCCCCCGGCCAAGGCCGATGCCGCAGCCGATTACACCGGCGTTGCTGCCGGGTTCCTGACGCTCCCGCATCAGTCGCCCGATCTGGGCGCTCTGACTGGTGAATGCCTGGAACCGTCGCTGCTGCTGCCCGATGCCCCTGCAAATCCGGCGCCGGCGAGAGCGATGCAGGATCAGTTCTGCCGCAAAGACAGCCCGCCCGGTCGGGCGATCGTGGCCGGTGCCGACAGGCAATGCCCGATGCGCCAGCAGCTCGCGCAGACGATGTTGCAGCCTGTAGACATCCTGCAGCCCCCGCCCGGAACACTGGTGATGCTACAAGGCGGCGTTGCGAGGCTGTTTCTGCGTTGCCTGGCAGGCTGAGGAGGGGGATGTGATGCGTGCTCCGCTTTTGATCCTTGCCACCGCCCTGACAATGGCCACCGCCGCTGCGGCGGATGAGCTGTCTGATCTGAACGATGCCTTCGGGGCACTGGTCACGCCGCTCTATCATGCACGCGCCGAATATGAGAGCTGCCGCGCCACGTTTCCTGACCGGGCGAGCATGTTTCAGGACAGTTTCAACGCCTGGTATCACCGCCATGACATGGCCGAGGCTATGCGCGCGATTGCGGCTCTCAGCGAGGCTGCCCCCGGCATCGCCGTGCAACTCGAAAAGGCAGATCAAGCCATCAGCGAGGCTGCCATGGCGGAGCTGGCGGCGGATCCGGCACGCTGCGACCAGCTGGCCGGGCGGCTGGCGGATAACCATGAACCCGGGCGCGCGCTGCAACAGCTGAAACGCAGCCTGCGTCATTTCGATATCAAGGTGCCGCCGCCGCCGGCCAGCCCGCATCCGCTGATGGCCGAGGCGGAGATCCTGCCGCTTGGTCTGCTCTCGGCCCGGCTGGAGGCGGTGATGGCGACGATTGGCAGTGCGGGAGGCGCCGCCCTCAGCCGCGATCTGCGCATGGCGCGGGCCGCCGAGGGCGAGGCCTGGCTCGGCGCGCATCCGGTGCTGATGGTCTCGGGCCGGGTGATCGGTGATGACGAGATCCGTGAATGGAAGGGCGATCTGCAATCGCGGTTCGCGCTGCGCTGTCGCAGTTTTGACAACGAGACGTCCGAGGCGCTGTTTTTGGAACTGGACGGGCAGGATGCGGTGGTGTCCGGCAAGCTGCGGTCGGTGACTGGCAGCGCCGATGGCGGGGTGATCATGCTTGAGCGCTGTCGTGCCGGTGCGCCTTCCGGGATGCGCGCCCCACGGGCGAGCGGTGATGACAGCATCGGTCTCATGCCGCGCCCGCCGGCGGCGGAAGAGGTCTATGCCGGACCGGGCGCTGGCATCGCCAGTGGCGATATAGCACATGTCCTTTATGAGGCCGATTTTGATTTCCGCCTCGACGGGTTCGGCAACAGCTATACCGACCGCCGCGAAGCCATCTGGCTCTTGCTGCCCGATGGCAGCGCCTATCGTCACGACTGGTCCTTTCCCTTTGCCGACCTGAATGTCGCCGTATCGAAGGCCCGCGAAAGTGCGCTCTGGTTCCACTGGGAGGCGGCGGGGGAGGGGTTCACACTGACTGCGGCTGACGGCTCGACCCGCGATCTGACAGACGCGCAGGAGCTGGTGTCGCCGGGGTCCGATTTCCGCCCCGACGCACGCTACTATTACCGTCAGATCGGCATGGGCGGCACACGCACCGACCGCAGCTATGCCTTCTCCTCTGATGGCACGGTGATCCACCGCCGCAGCGGCTTTGTCGCCGGCAATGTCGGCACCGGCTATCTGATCACCAGCGGATCATCGGATACCCCCGTGACCTCGACCTATCGTTTTGAGGATTTCGCACTGATCCTCGGGACGCCCGGGGGTGAGATCCGCCAGTTTGTGGCGCGGCCGGCTTCTGCCGATGCTGATTTGCCCGACACATTGCTGATCGGCGGCGAGGCCTGGTGGCTGGAGGAAGAAGAATGATCCGCAGTTTTGCTCTTTGACCGCGTGACCGGGCTGCAGCCCGTCGCAATCCGCGAGGCGGGTGCCGGCGCAGCTGACAGCGGGGGCGCTGATCCTGAACCGGACCGGCTTTTCATCGCATTCCGCGCGCGGACACCTTAGGGACAGGTTCAGCGGGATCTGTCTCTGAAGGGGCAATCGCCCGGGCGCCGCCGCGCTCTCCTCCATATCGAAACCACCGCAGAGGCCACGGGCCAGAGGTTATCCATGCAACGTTTTCTGAAACCCCTTATCGCCCTTATCCTGGGGCTTCTGCCGTTCTTTCTGTTCATCGGCAGCACCAGCACGGTGGTGGTGAATGGCGAGACGGTGTCTGACAGCCGCTTTAACCTTGGTGGCATCGTGCTTGCACTGATCGGGATTGGACTGGCGGTTGCCGTCATCACGGAAAAGGGCGCGGGACAGATGGCGCGCAAGCTGCTGGCAGCTCTGGCCGTGCTGGTCTGTGTGCTGCAGCTGGCCAGTTCGGCCGACCTTCTGCGCATCGATCCGCTGGACTGGGTGATGCCGGACCGCGATCTGCCACCCACCGAATACAACGGCCTTGCCGAGGCGGACCGGATCTACCTCGTTCCTGAAACAGAGGCGAATTACCGCAGCACACTCGCCCACAGAAAGGCAGAGATCATCAGCTCAGCCCGGCTGCACAATGCCTATGCCACAAAATGCCATGGCGGCCGCAGCCGTGTCGATCTGGCGCGCGCCGAAGCGATGCCCGATGTTTTTGACGCCGAGCTGCAAAGCGCGATTGCGGACGGCGTGGCGCGGCGCAGTGTCGGGGAGCCGCAAGACTGCTCCCGGAGGCAATCGATCGGGATCATGGTGGCGCTTGCCGATGAGACCAATCGCAGCATGGATATGGTCGACCGCCTTACGGAAGAGTTCCGCAGCTTCGTCGCCAAAAGCCCCACACCTTAAAGCGATTGGGGAAATGAGCCGGCGCGGTCTTCGTGGTGGCAATCCAAATATCCGGCCCGATCGGATGGCGAGGCCACCACTGTTCAACGCGCAGTTGGCACGGCGCGACAAATCGGTCGACCTCGTGCTGGCGCGGGGGGCGGATATCGAATTTGCCGACCGGACCAAACTGCGCCCGCTGCTGCTCGCGGCGCGGATCAACCATTTTTGCGCGTTGTTAAGGTTCTGAAGGCGGACGGGCGACCCGCTGGCGCAGGATGATCCGGGCGCGGATTTCCCGTCCGCCTAATTCCGCACCGACCCGAACCTGTTGAACCGGGCGGCCAGCAATGACCGGGCCTGGGTGATCCGCCAGCCGCGAAATATCCAGCGACTGATTTTAGATGAATGCGCCGTCCATCTGGAACATGGCCGCAGCCGGCACCGTGGCACCCGAGGCTTGAAGCAGTTTGCTCAGCCCCTCGGCGCGGCATCCCGTCCTGAAAGCCGATCCGCTGGGCCTCACGCGCAGCGGTATCCTCACCGATCGGCAGATCATCAACCGAGGCGGGCACCGCATAAGGGATCTCACATTCTGCGCGCCGGTTTTCCTGTTGCAAGGCAATTGCCGCCGCCTGCACCTGATCGCGCCAGTCCTGATATTCCACCGGGGTGGCGAGAGGCAGACAGGACGCCGCAACTGCCGGAAACCTTTGCCCTGGCTGGCGGATCAGAAGGGCCGGAGGATCAACGGGCCGCCTCGCCTGTGGCAAAGCGGCCCGTGCCTGGCTTCAGCGCAGATGATGCGGCGCTTCCAGCCCCCAGACCGGCGTCTCAAGCCCGGCCTGACGCGCTTTCAGTTGCAGCGCGAGATAGCGCGAATAGTGGCGCGACTGATGCAGGTTGCCGCCGTGGAACCAGAGCCCTTCCTGCATGGTGGGCTTCCACATATTGCGTTGCTCACCCTCCCATGGCCCAGGATCTTTGGTGGTCTCGGATCCCAGCCCCCAGCATTTGCCAACCTTATCCGCCACCTCCTGGCTGATGAGATCTGCCGCCCAGCCATTCATCGAGCCATAGCCGGTGGCATAGACCACCAGATCGGCGGGCAATTCGGTGCCGTCGTCCAGCACCACGGCAGTTTCAGACAAATGGCTGATCCCTTTGCCGGATTGCAGCCTGATCGAGCCATCGATGATCAGATCGCAGGCGCCCACGTCGATGTAATAGCCCGACCCCCGGCGCAGGTATTTCATGAAGAGCCCGCTTTCATCATCGCCGAAATCAAGCATGAACCCGGCTTTTTCCAGCGCCGCATAGAAGGCGGCATCACGGACCTTGATCTCGTCATATTGCGGCACATGGAAATCGGCCATGATCTTATAGGGCACTGAGGCGAAGATCATATCCGCCTTGTCATGGGTGATGCCGTTGGCCACCGCCGCCTCGGAATAAAGCCCGCCCAGACAGACCTCCATCAGGCTTTCCGATTTGACGATATGGGTGGAAGAGCGCTGCACCATCGTCACATCGGCGCCGCCCTCCCACAGTGCTGCACAGATGTCATGCGCCGAATTATTGGCGCCGATCACCACAACGCGCTTGCCTTTATAGGCATCGGGGCCGGGGTGCTGGCTGGAATGCTGCTGCTCGCCCTGGAACCCATCCTGGCCCGGGATCACCGGCACATTGGCCTTGCCGGACATGCCGGTCGCCAGAACCAGCTGCTTCGGGCGCAGGGTGATATCGCGCCCGTCGCGATGGACAACCACCTCCCATTCGCCTTTCGCCTCGTCATATTTCGCCGAGGTTGCGGTGGTGGACGACCAGTAATTCAGCTCCATCACCTTCGTATACATCTCCAGCCAGTCGCCGACCTTGTCCTTGGGCGCGAAGACCGGCCAGGTGTCGGGGAAGGGGATATAGGGCAGGTGGTCATACCAGACCGGGTCATGCAGGCAGAGCGATTTGTAGCGGTTGCGCCACTGATCGCCGGGGCGCGGGTGTTTGTCGATCACGATGGTCGGGACGGAAAGCTGCCGCAGCCGCGCGCCAAGCGCGATGCCCCCCTGACCGCCGCCGATCACCAGCACATAGGGCTGATCCTCGAAGCCAAGCCGCGCCGCCTCATCAAGCTGCTTTTCCTTCCAGGTTTTGCGCGCCGGGTCATGGCCATGTTCCGCCCCCATCGGACGGCGCAGTTTCCTCGGTTCCTCATGGCCTTTCAGCTCATGCAGCGTGGTCAGAAGCGTCCAGATCTTACCCTCTTTCATGCGGATATAGCCCTGGCCTCTGCCGGCGGCGGTCTCGATCAGCAGCCAGCCCTCGGTGACGCCATCCGCCTCTGATACACGCTCTGCCGGGTCGAGGCGCAGCAGCGACGGCCTGACATGCGGCAGCTGCGCCCGGGCCATTTGCGCGATCTCAGCCCGGCCCTCGCAGGTTTTCAGGTTCCAGGTAAAGGTCGCAAGGTCGCGCCAGAAGCCGGTCTCCAGGAACAGCCCGGCCACCGCCTCGGCATCCTGCGCCACCAGCGCGCGTTCCAGATCGGCAACCAGCGCGGCAAGCGCGCCTTCTTTGATCGTATCAAGCATGGTTTCTCCTCCCATGGTGCTTTTGTGACATCCGGTTGACCGGGGCCTCCCAACCCCTGCCTGCCGGGATCGGATCAGGTCAGAACGATCCGCAGCTTCGATGCGGGAATCGCCCCGGTTTCCGTGACCGGAAGCTGCGGGGCGGCATGGAAGCGCAAGGCTTTCATTCTCGGTCTCCTCCAATGTGCCAACAGCCTGACCTGCCGCCGGTTCAGCGCGAACGCATTTCTCGCGGATCAACGATTCCAACGGCTTGCCGGGGGGCACTGTGGCGCGGTCAGCGCACAGTGTTGCATCGGGCTGCAACAGCTTCGCGGCACTGCGGCAGGATGCTGCGCCGCACAGACGGCCTGGTTAACGGCGCAGGAGATTTATGCCAGGATCACAGGGGTGCGGCCTGCAGGCGCCTGCGGTCACAGCCCTGGTGGGGAACAGAATGCAGACCGATATCGAGCATATCCGCGAGATCGAGACCGCCTCGCATCATGGCAGCGAGACCCGCGATCCAGTGGTGGTGCAAAGCTGGCTGCGATGCCTGAAAAAGCACGGGCTTGATCCTGCCATGCGGGGCGAAGCCTATATCCTGCCGGATGCCGCCCTGCGCCAGCACCGCCAGCGCTCAGAAGATCTGATCCGGATTGCGCGCTCTGGTATCGATGATCTTTATAAACTGGTCGCCGGGCAGAATTATGTGCTGCTGCTTGCGGATGCCGCCGGTGTGACCGTCGAATATCTGGGGGAGGGGACGCAGAAAGATGCGCTGCGCCGGTCCGGGCTGTATCTCGGCGCGGAATGGTCCGAGGCCCGCGCCGGCACCTGCGCGCTTGGCGCCTGTATCGAGACCGGCGAGCCGCTGATCATTCATCAGAGCGATCATTTCGATATCAGCCATACCGGACTGTCCTGCACTGCCGCGCCGATCTATGACACGGCGGGGCAGCTGGCGGCGGTTCTTGATATCTCGCTGCTTTCCTCGCCGCTGATCCGCACCAGCCAGAGTCTTGCGCTTAACCTGGTGCGCCAGACCGCGCGGCGGATCGAGATGGCGAATATCATGGCGGAAAGCCGCACTGACTGGGTTTTGCGTCTGGCCGGCAGCCCGGATTTTCTGGATGTCGATCCCGAAGCGGCGCTGCGTCTTGACGAAGGGGGCAGGGTGATCGGCATGACCAACGGCGCCGCCCGGCTGATGGCGCGCAGCCTTGGCGCGGACTGGCGGCGCGGCGCATCGCTGATTGGCCGTCCCATTGAAGAGATTTTCAATCTCGATTGCTCCGGCCTGGAACAGCTGACGCGCCAGCATGAGGCCCGCGACCGGCTGATTGAAACCCGCGACGGCTACCGCCTCTTTGCCCATGCAATCGAACCGCGTCGCGCGCCGGTCACGCGCGCCGTTCCGGCGCCCCGTCTGACGGCCGAACTCAGCGAGCTTGCAGGCACTGACCCGGTGATGCAGGAGGTGGTCGGGCAGGCGATGGTCCTTGCGCGCAGCGATATGCCGATGCTGATCGAGGGGCCCTGCGGCAGCGGCAAATCGGCACTGGCGCGCGCTATTCATGCCGGCGGCCGGCGCGGGCCGCTGATCACCGTGGCCTGTGAGACGCTCACCGGCGAAGAGGCCGCGGTGCTGTTCGGGCGCGGCGATCTGCGCGGCTATGAACCCGGTCTGATCAGCGCGGCGGATCATGGCACATTGGTGCTCGACAATCCGGAACAACTGCCCGCTGCGCTTCAGGCAAGGCTGGCGAGCCTGCTGGTCACGCGCCGCTTTCGTCCCCTTGGCGCAATGCGGGAGCGTGAGTCGAGCGCGCGCATCATCGTCACCAGCCGGGGGCTTACCGCCAATGGCGCCCCGCGTGAGGAGTTTCATCACCGGCTGGCGGCAACGCGGCTGGTGCTGCCAGGCCTTGCCGGGCGCCAGGATATCATAGCGATAGCCTGCAAGGTGTTTGCAGCCGCGCTCGGATCCGGCGTGGCCTTTGACCTTCCGGCGGCCGCGTTGCTGACGGGCCATAAATGGGAGGGCAATCTGCATGAGATGGAAGCGCTTGCCCGAACAGTCGCGGCAGCGGGCGGGCTGGCGTCGGACAAGCTGTTGATCGGGGCAGCGCATTTTCCCGCCCATATGCGCGGGCAGGGCAGCGATGCCGGTCCAGGCTCGGCTGCGATGCTCCGTCATCTCCTGGCCGAGAATGGCTGGAATATTTCTGCGGTCGCCGCTTTGCTGCAGGTTGACCGGGCGACGGTGCATCGCAGGATGGCGCGGCTTGGCCTGAAACGTCAGGCAAAGCCGGTCGCGCGGCGGACGCAGCCCTAGCCGGGGCAGGCGCAGTCTGCCCGGCTGCGCTGAGGGGAAACTAAAGTTGTATTGCCAAGTGACGTCACGGGCGTAAGCTCTTGCTATGAGGCAAAGGAGGAACTGCCATGACCTGGTCGAAACCGAAGGCTCTTGAAGTGAAATGCGGTATGGAAATCAACATGTACGGTCCGTCGGAAGACGATCGCGGCGGCCGTGACCTGATCTGATTCGCCCGGAATGCATGTAAAGATACTTGGGGCAGCCGCCGGCGGTGGCCTGCCCCAATGGAATTGCGGGTGCCGGAATTGCGCTGATGCGCGCTCGGGCGAAATCGCTGGTATGAGCCAGAGTTCAGTTGCGGTATCTGCTGATGGCCGCGACTGGGTGGTGCTGAATGCCTCGCCAGATATCCGCGAGCAGCTGCGCCTCTCGGGGCTGCATCCGCCGTCCCGGCGCGGCAGTCCGGTTCGCGCGGTCGTGCTGACCAATGGCGATATCGACCATATCGCCGGGCTGCTGACCCTGCGCGAAAGCACCCCCTTTCAGATCCATGCGACAGCCGCGACGCTTGCGATCCTTGAGCAGCCGGTCTTTCGCGTGCTCAACCCCGCTTTGGTGGGCAGGCAGGCGATCCGGCCTGATGACCCCTTTGAGCCGCTTGCCGGGCTTCGGCTGACCGCTTTTGCTGTCCCGGGCAAGGTGCCGCTGTTTTTGGAGGAGGGCGAGGTGAAGACCGATCTCCTGGGCGACCAGACCATCGGACTGCGGATCGACTGCGGCGGGCGGGTGATGTTTTACATTCCAGGCTGCGCGGCGGTGACACCGGATTTGCGCGACCGGGTCGGGGGCGCGGACCTCCTCCTGTTCGATGGCACTGTCTGGAGCGATGATGAAATGACCAGGACCGGCACCGGCGTGAAGACGGGCGGGCGGATGGGTCATATCGCGATGGCCGGGCCGGATGGCAGTCTCGCCGCCTTTGACGGGCTGAACCTCGCGCGGCGCGTCTATATCCATATCAACAATACCAATCCCGTGCTGCGGCCCGGCTCACAGGAACGCGCCCGGGTCGGGGCGGCGGGCTGGGAGATCGCCCGCGACGGACAGGAGATATTGCTGTGAGCGCTGCTGCCCCCGCCATCACCCCCGAGGATCGCAAGGCCGCGCTTGAGGCACGGCTGCGCCAGGTCGGGGTTCTGCGCTATCATGACAAACACCCGTTTCACCGGTTGCTGCATTCGGGAGGCTGCACGATTGACCAGGTCCGGGCCTGGGTCGTGAACCGCTATTACTACCAGTCGCGGATCCCGATGAAAGATGCGGCCTTTATGAGCCGGGTAGAGGAGCCGGGCCTGCGCCGGGCCTGGCGCGCGCGGATCGAAGATCACGATGGCAGCGACGGCCAGCCGGGGGGGATCAGTCGCTGGCTGCGCCTCGCCGAAGGGGTCGGGCTTGACCCCGCTTATGTGGCGTCCTGCGAGGGTGTCCTGCCGGCCACCCGTTTCGCGGTTGATGCCTATGTCAGATATGTCCGCGAGCAGCCCTTGTTGCAGGCCGTCGCCGCCAGCCTGACCGAGCTTTTCGCCCCGGCGATCCATGAAGAACGCATTGCGGGCCTGCTGCGGCACTATGCTTTCGCCAATCCGGACACGATTTCTTACTTTCAGCACCGGCTGAAGGAGGCGCCAAAGGATGTGGCATTCGGCCTCGCCTGGGTGTTGGATCAGGCGAAAACGCGTGAGCAGGAGGATATGGCCGTCGCGGCGCTGGAATTCAAAACCGATGTGCTCTGGGCCCAGCTCGACGCGCTTTACGGCGCCTATGTCGCGCCAGGGCCGATCCCGCCCGGCGCATGGCGCCCGGATCAGGGGCTGATGCGATGACCAGCGCCGCGGTCACTGCATCGGATCGCCCCTGCCTGCCGCGCGGGGTGCGGCTGCATTTTGATGCGGTGCGTGAGACACCGGTGCTGCTTGGCCCCGAGATCGCGCTGATGCTGGACCCGATTGGCAAGGCGGTGCTTGAAGAGGTGGACGGCGCCCGCGATATCGCCGCGATATCGGAAGATCTGGCCCGGCGCTATGCTGCGCCGCGCGACATGATCGAGGCCGATGTGATCGAATTCTTGCAGGGCCTCGCGGTCCGGCGGCTGGTCGATCTGTCATGAGAGACAGCGCCCCCCCCCGGCCATCCTCGCAGCAGGCTCCGCCAATGGCGATGCTGGCCGAGCTGACCCATCGCTGCCCACTCTCCTGTCCCTATTGCTCGAACCCGCTCGATATGGTGCAGCGCCAGGGCGAGCTGACAAGCACCGAATGGTCGCGGGTGTTTCAGGAAGCTGCCGCAATTGGTGTCTTGCAGCTGCATCTTTCCGGGGGCGAGCCTGCGTCGCGCCCCGATCTGGTCGACCTGGTGGCAGCGGCACGGGCGGCGGGGCTTTACACCAATCTCATCACTTCGGGCATCGGGCTGACGCCTGCAAGGCTCGAGGCGCTGGACCGGGCCGGCCTTGATCATATCCAGCTTTCGCTGCAGGGCACCACGCCCGAGGTGGCGGATTTCGTTGGCGGTTATAAGGGCGGCTTTGCCCGCAAGATGCAGACCGCCGCCGAAATAGCCCGGCTGGGATTTCCGCTGACCATCAATGCAGTGATGCACCGGCATAATCTGAGTGATCTGCCTGCCACCATCGCGCTGGCAGCCGAGCTGGGCGCCCGCCGGATCGAAGTGGCTTGCGTGCAGTTCCAGGGCTGGGCGCTGAAAAACCGCGCCGGTTTGCAACCGACCCGCGATCAGGTCGATGAGGCCAAGCGGGTGGTGGCCGAAGCCCGCAGGACCTATGCAGGGTCCCTGGCGATTGATTTTGTGCCACCCGATTATTTTGCCGATTTTCCAAAAGCCTGCATGAATGGCTGGGGCACGACCGGGCTTAATATCGCCCCTGATGGCAAGGTTCTGCCCTGCCATGCCGCCGAAATCATCCCGGGGCTCGTGTTCCAGAATGTGCGCAGCGCGCCCCTGGCAGAGATCTGGCAAGGTCCTGCCTTTTCGGCCTTCAGAGGCACAGACTGGCTCCCCGAACCCTGTCAGAGCTGCGACCGGCGGGAGGTTGATTATGGCGGCTGCCGCTGTCAGGCCATGGCGCTGACCGGCGACCCGCGCGCGACAGACCCGGTATGCCGTCTTTCGCCCTTCCGGGCCAGAATTGATGAGATGATCGCGCTGGAAACCAGCGCGCCGCCGCCGGCTTTCATCTATCGCAAACTGGCGCCCGGCGCGGTCTGATCACCCGCCCGGCGGCTGCGCCGTCCGGCTCAGAAACAGACCATCTCGGCCTCGGCCTGGGCGCGGCGCAGATCGGCGGCCACCGCCTGCATCGTCGGGCTGCCGCGAAACAAAGCCATCCGCTCGCCGCCGCCGATCCGCATCCGCAGCACCGTCTCGGCAGAGACGAAATTGTCATAGGGCAGGATCGAGGCAATCGTATCAATCGAGCAGGAGCAGCGGCGTAGCATATCCTGGGTCTGGCCGTTCACCGTCATGCAGGTGAAGACATATTCCGCCCGCGCCTCGGTCGGATAATCATTGGCCAGCGTCTCTGCGGCTGTGGGGCCGGCAAACAGCAGCGGCAAAAAAGCAGCGGTTACAAGGCGGCGGTGCATCATTCCCCCCCGGTCAGGATCATCTCTTCACTATAGCCACCCGGCCCGGCTCCGGTATCCGCCTTAAGGCTGAGGAGGCGACCGGGCTCTGCAGGGTCAAAGGAAACCTGCAGCCGCAATCCGGCAAAGGGGCCCAGACGGTCCCGGTTCGGATCTGCCGCGAAAGGCTCCAGCGTCACGGTGATGCGAGCATCAGCTTCGGGCGCGGCCTCTGCGGCGATCAGCGCGGCGCGGATGCGGTTGCGGATATAGAAAGGGTTGCCCCCGGTCGCCTGGCTCATATCGCGGACGATATTTTCCAGGAAATACAACAAAAGCGGATTGGCGCTGGCGGCGGGAAACCGGGCAATCTCGCTGCGCGTGCCGCCGGCTTCCTGGTCGAGCAGCAGAAATTTCGTACCCTTATCTTCCATCACCAGAAGGCGCAGCGCCGATAGTGTCGGGGCCGCATCGCCTGGCCCATTACGGCTGAGACTGTATTGCAGCACGTCGTCGGCCCCGGCATCAGCAAAGACGCCCTCCGCCATGATCAGATCCGAGAGCGGCCCCGCCGAAGCCGCCCCACTGAGGCACAGCGCCAGAACCAGAGCGAGGCGTTTCATGGCTCATCCCCCTGGGCCGTCAGCATGAAGCCGCGGCTGCGCAGGGTTTTCAGGCTGAGCCCATAGGGGGTGAAATTACCCAGTTTGCGCCGCAGATAGCCCAGATAGACATCGACCACATTCTCGGTCGAGCCGCCATGCTGCGCCCAGAGCGCGTCAAACAGCTCGCCCCGTGTCAACAGAACCCCGGGCCGTTGCAGCAGATAGGCCAGCAATTCGCCCTCGCGTTCGGTCATCATCTGCGGCCGCGCCGCGCCGGTCACCATGCGCGATGTGGCGTCATAGGTCAGATCGGCCAGCGTCACCGGCGCAATGCGCGGCGCCGAACGGCGCAGCTGCACCTCGAGCCGTGCCAGCAGTTCCGAGAGCTGAAAGGGTTTCACAACATAGTCCTGGGCGCCAGCCTCGAGGCCCTCGGTGCGATCCTCGATCCGGTTCAGGGCAGACAGGATGATCGCGGGCATGCGCTTACCCCGCGCCCGCATCCCCGCCAGCAATTCGGCACCGCTGTCGCCGCCCAGCATCATATCGATAATCGCGGCATCGCAACCGCGTGTTTCCACGAAATCCGCGGCTGCCCCGGCCGTCTCGGCCCATTCGACCTGATGGCCGGCCGCTTCCAGCCCGCGCGACAGCAGCGAGGCGATGTCAGGGTCGTCCTCAACCACCAGAATATGCGCCATTACCTCTCCTCCCAAAGCGGCAGCCCGATCTGCAATCCAAGCCCCCGGCGATCTTGCGGCCCCTCCGCAGAACCGGCTTCGGACCGATCTTCGGGCAACAGGCCCATGCTTCCACCCGAAGCTTCCACGACCCAGGCTGCAAGGGCAAGTCCGACACCAAAGCCCGGGGCATTTCCGCTGCGGACAAAGCGGCGAAACACCTGATCGCGCAAGCCGGGGGCGAGGCCTGGCCCGGTATCGGTGATCACGATCCGGGCAATCCCATCCCCTGCGCTGGCGGTCACCGCCACCTCAGCGCCGCGCCCGGCATATTTCGAGGCATTCTCGAAGAGGCCGGCAAAGACCTGGCGCACCCAGTCGGAATCGGCGCAGAGATGGATTTCTGCCACCTCAGTTCTGACGCTCACTCCGGCGCGGCGCAGCAAAGGTGCGGTATCCGCCAGCGCTGCACTGATCGCCTGATCCAGCGCGACCCTGTCGCGGCAAAGCTCCAGCTGACCGGAGTCAGACCGCGCGATGCGCAAGATATCCTCGATCCGGCGGTTAAGACGCTGGCCGCGCGCCATAATCGTCTGAAAGGCCGCGCGCACAAGCGGATCGGAATGGCGGGCGCCAAGCTCTGCCTCGCCCATGATAACGGTCAGCGGCGTGCGCAGCTCGTGGCCGACATCTGCGAACAGACGGCGGCGGTCGGTATCGGTCTGCGCCAGCCGCTCATTCGCAGCGGAGAGATCGGCGGTGCGCCCGGCGATGATGCCCTCAAGGCGCTGGCTGTCGCGCTCCAGCCCGGCGCGCCTGCGGTCAAGCCTGCGCGCCATCTGCCGCAACCGCGCCAGCATCAGCCCAAGTTCATCATGCCCGCCGGCGCCGCGCGGGAACTGGCCGCTTGCGAGGCTTTCCGCCGAGGCGGTGACACGCTCGAGCCGGCCAAAAAGCGGGCGCAGCACCAGAAGATAAAGCGCCGCCAGCACAAGGGGCGCCGCAAGCCCCGCCGCAAGGGCAAAGATCCGCAGGCTGTTTTGCAGCCGGTCCATCGCCAGCAGGGCGTTCTCGCGGCGACGGGTTTCCTGGGTGATCTGGCCGCCCACCGCCTCGGGGGCCTGCGCCATATAGAAGGCAATCGCCGCATCCCCCTGGGGCGTGCCCGGACCGGATTGCGCCAGCGTCTTTTCCAGCTGGCCAAAAAAGCCGCGCAGCCGCGCCGGGGTCATGCTTTGCCGCGCGCGCTGTGCCTGTTGTTCCGATGTTGCGGCGCCGGCGACATCCTCGGCGACCAGCCGGTCCAGCTGATCTATTGTCGCCAGAACCGTGGCGGGATCGGGCGGTGTCTCCGGCCGCGTGAGCCAGCTGATCATCCAGTCATTCACCCGCGCCGAAAACACACCATAGGCCTCGATCCGGCTTTGCGCCGCCATCGCCTCATGCGCATAGGACTGGGTGCGCGACAGGCCGTAAACCGCGAGCCCCGCCGACAGCATCGTCAGCCCGGCCAGCAGGGTTGCGGCTGTCCACAGCCGGGGCCTCAGACCGGGACGCAACCAGCGCCGGGCCCTCATGTCAGCCCGAGGGAGTGCCGAATGGCGCGGTTCAGATCTTCGGCGGCGACAGGTTTTTCCAGTATTTCCAGCGCCGGCTCGCCGATCTTCCTGCGGATCATATCGGCGGGTTCGGCGCTTACAATCAGCGCAGGCGGTGCCAGACCCAGCTCTTGCGAGAGGCGCCGGATCGCCGCCACCCCGGTATCTTCGCCATCGAGCCGGTAATCCGAGAGGATGAGGTCGGGCGCGGCAAGCATCGCCACCTGCACCGCCTCTTCGCTTCCCGCGACAGGCCAGGCAATCATGCCCCAGCTTTCCAGCAGGTATTGCATCGCATGACGCATGGTCTGGTCGTTCTCGATCAGCAACACCCGGCGCCCTGTCAGAACGGGGCGCGGCAGATCGGGCGCCTCTTCGGGCATCACTGGCAAAGACGGGGTCTGGACCAGCGGAAGCCTGACGCGAAAGCGCGAGCCGAGCCCCGGATGTGAGATCAGCTCGAGCCGGTGGCCAAGCTGATCACAGGCGCGCTGCACGATGGATAGGCCCAGACCGGTGCCGGGCTGCGTTTCCAGCGAGAGCCGTTCAAATTCATTGAAAATACGGGTCTGATCGGCGGGTGCGATGCCCGGCCCCTGGTCCAGCACCTCAAGCCAGACCGCAGGCCCCACCTCGCTGTCCCGCTCATGGCGCAGCCCGACCAGCACCTTGCGCCCGGTGGTATATTTCAGCGCATTCGTGATCAGGTTCTGCGCGATCTGGCGCAGATAGACCCCATCGCTCAGCACAGTGGCCTTTGACCCGACAAAACGCAGGTCGATCCGGCGCGCGCTGGCCACAGGCTGGGTGTCGATGATCAGGCGGCGAAACAACCGCCCCATCGCCACCGGCGCAAGATTGGTCTGAAAGCTGCGACTGTCGAGCTTGGCGATCTGCAACAGGGCACGGATCAGCTCTTCGGCGGAATCGATGGTGGCCGTCAGATGCGAGACAAGGTCGCGTTGCAGCGCATCGCCCGAGACTTCGCGCAGATGCGCGAGAAACAGCTTGGCGGCGCTGAGGGGTTGCAAAAGGTCATGGCTGGCCGCCCGCAGAAAGCGCGATTTCGCGCGATTGGCCTGGTCGGCGACCTCGCGCGCGGTGGCCAGTTCAGTATTGATCAGCGCAAGTTCAGCCAGCGCGGTTTCAAGATCCAGGTTGCGCGCCACCACTTCGCGCTCCAGCACCTCGGCCGCGCGCGACAGCGCATAGGCGGGGCCGCGCTTCTGGCTGATGCTTTCAAGCCGGCGGATCAGCACCTCATTGATCCGCGTCAGCTTGGCGATCTTCTGGCCGGGGCTGTCCGTCTCACGCAACATCAATGCTGCCCATACCCCTGCTGGCGCTGTCATCGAGAATCGCGAGGCCGACAAAGGTCTGGTTCACATGAATGCCGCCATGCTGCTCGCCATAGGTGTTAAAGCCCGCCACGCGAAAATCACGACAGAGCTTGCCGACAGTCTCCTGCTCACCGGCCCGTTCAACCGCAATGCGCCTCAGGATGCAGTCAAACCCCAGCACCAGTTCGGCGGGGCCGATCTGTTCCATCTGCCGCCGCAACCCTTCGGTCAGGCTTTCCGAGCGCCCCAGCGTCAGAATCGCCCCCGGCTCGATCGAGCACATCAGCGCCAGATCGCCATTCGGGGTTACGCCGCTGATCGCGCGGACATAATGGCGCCCACCGGCACATTCCAGGAGCGGGTTCTCGGCAAAAGCGCTTGGTCCCAGTTCATCCACCCGCACATCGATCAGTCTTGCATATTCCTCGGCCGCGGGTTCGGCGTTGATCTCATGGATCAGCCGGGTTTCCGGATCGGCAGAGGTGACAACCATACGGTTGCCGACCGGCACGAAATGATCAAAAATTACCTCTTTCACGTCGAAATCGGTGTTTATCACGCAAAACAGCGCGCTTTCGGCGTATTCCACACCATCCATTGCCAGCCTTGTCTGTTCGAACCGCAACCCGTCCCCGGCCGAGCCTCCCAGCACCATCAGATCCGGCAGCGACGCATCCACCGTCGTGGTGACCAGTTCTTCACAGCCGCTGGAGCCGTCGATCAGCAAAAGCCCGAAGCGCGATTTCCCGGCATGTCCGCGTGATTTCTCCATCAGCCCGCGCAGCGAAACCATCCAGTCCAGCGTCACATGCTGGCGCAGCCCGCGCAGACAGACCGCTTCGGCGCGGAAACTGCTGGCGGGGAAGGCTATCGCGACAACGCTGTCTTCCTGATAGCCATCAAAGCAGAAGCCGCCGGCCGAAGAACAGCCGAGAACCTTGCAGCCGGTGCCGAAAGCGTCATGCAGCGCGCCGGTCAGCGGGGTGACCAGGTCCTGATCATCGGCAAAAACCAGGATCAGCGCGGGGTCCAGATCGGCGAAGGCGCAGATCAGCGACCCGGACACCGTGACAAAGCCGCCGCGCGCCGAGGCGGCAATGGGCCGGGCAGGGCGACCTGACTGCGAGATTTCCATTCTCAGCGCCCAAACAGCCGGACCCTGTTGGCCAGCAACGCCACCTGGGTGCGGTTGCTGGCATGGATCTTGGACATGATCGCCGCGATATGGGTCTTTACCGTCGCCTCCGCGATTGAAAGCTCATAGCTGATGATTTTGTTCGGGCGCCCCTGGCAGATCAGCCGCAGAATATTCATCTGCTGCTGGGTGAGGGTGCTGAAATTATGGGTCAGCGCGGCAAGATCGCCATTGTCCTCTTCTTCGGCAAATCCCTCGGGCAGCACGGTTTCGCCCTCCCACATCCGGCGGAACGCCTCGACCATCTCAGAGCGCGGCAGGCATTTTGAGATATAGCCACAGGCGCCGGCGGCGATCACCGACGACACCATCTCGGGCTGCACTTCGGCGGAAATGACCGTGAGCGGGCGCTTTCCCAGCTGCGATTTCAGGCTGATTACCGCCTCGATGCCCTTCACATCCGGCAGGTTCAGATCCAGCAGAACGGCATCTGGAATCCCCTCGGCGCGCAGAGTTGCCTCGGCCAGCGCAAGGGTCGCGACACAACGCACCCTGTTCAGACGGAAGGCCGCCTGCAATGTCATCGAAAGCGCCTCGCCCATCAGAGGATGGTCTTCGACGATAAGCACGTCCCGGACGGACTTATATGCCGATGGCGCGGGGACATCCCCCGCTTTGACGGTCTGATGTTCCATTCTGCCCTCCCCTTTGACGCCCGCACCTCCCTGCAGACGACATAAGAATCTTAGAACATTCTTATTATGAATCGAGACCTAACTGCATTGAGGTCGCAAATCTGTGCAACAAGGACGCATTACTGCAGTTTTCCGCTGATCAGACGGCCAATCGCAAAGGCGCGTTGTTCCAGAATGACCGGAGTTTCGCAGACATAGGTCAGGGCCTGCTGGCGGTCCTGGAAAATCCGGGTCGACCAGTCGATATCCTGCTCGGCTTTGTCGATTGCGTCAAAGTCAGGCGAATCGGCTGCCGAGAGCTGCTCGAACTCATGCCGCCGGGCCTTGATCTGTTCATCCAGCCCGGCCTGTTTATGGGCGTAGCGGGTGATCCCGGCCATCACCCGGTCGCGGGTGCGCTGGATATGATTGAACGTCGCGAGATAAAGCGCGGTCAGCCGGGCCGGATCGCTGCCCCCGGCGACGAATGTCTCAATCAGCGCTGCCGCCTCTTCGGGCGAGGTGCGGCGCAACGCCAGCACCGAGGCGACGCGCTGGATCTCGGGTTCAGCGGCGAGGGCGGTGATCGCGTCGTCCGGCTGAGGCCCCGCCCAGACCTGGCCAAGCGAAAGCTGCGGCTGGCGGCGCTGGATACAGGGCCAGTCGGGATCGGCCTCGCCCGCAGCCAGTGCGGAACCCGGCAGCAGCGCGATCAGCACGAGAACGCGAAGGATCATGACGCCCCTCCTTTCCGGCCGCGCCAGAGGCCCTTTGCCGGATCATACATGAAAATGGTGGCGCCGAAAAAAACCACCAGACAGCCAAGGGTGGCCGCCAGCGCCAGCGGCTCTATCTGGCCATAGAGCGCAAAGCGGATCAACTCGACCGAATGGGTGAAGGGATTCCAGGCGCAGATGTGATAGAGGAGCACGCTTGATTCCCGCATCCGCCACAGCGGGTAAAGCGCGGAAGAGGCGAAGAACATCGGGAAGATCACGAAATTCATCACGCCCGCAAAGTTCTCAAGCTGGCGGATCGCCGATGAAATCAGCAGACCCAGCGAGCCCAGCATCAGCCCGGCAAGGATCAGCGCAGGCAGCACCGTCACATAGCCGATCCAGGGCGGGCGCACCCCCCAGAACCAGGCGATCAGCAAAAAGGCATAGGCCTGCAAAACCGCGACCAGCACGGCTGAAAAGAGCTTGGCGCCCAGCAGGAACCAGCGCGGATAGGGGCTGACCAGGAGGCTGCGCATCGCCCCGGTCTCGCGGTCATAGACCATCGAAAGCGAGCTTTGCATGCCGGAAAACAACAGGATCATGCCGCAAAGCCCGGGGATCACATAGACCTCATACAGCACATAGGTGCGGTAAGGCGGCGTGATCGAAAGACCCAGAACCGAGCGGAAGCCGGCGGCAAAGATGAACAGCCAGACCAATGGCCTGACCAGTGCTGCGAGGAACCGCTCGCGCTGACGGGTGAAGCGCAGGAATTCGCGTCTGGCGATGCCGGCAAAGGCGATGGACCAGCCTTTCATGCTGCGCGCCCCGCACCGGTCAGGTCCAGAAATCTATCGGCAAGCGTCATGCCTGCGGCGATCTCTGAAGCACGCCCATCCGCCAGAACCTCACCTTTGTGCAGGATCACGACATGATCCTCCGGCGCGATTTCCTCAAAAATATGGGTGGCCCAAAGCGTCGATACGCCTTCTTCCGCAATCAGACGGCGTACAAGTGCGACGAGCTCTGCCCGCGCCCGCAGATCAAGGCCTGCGGTCGCCTCATCGAGCAAAAGCAGTTCCGGCCGGTGCAAAAGCGCGCGCGCGACTTCGGCCCGGCGCAGCTGCCCCCCCGACAGCGTCGAGACCCGGTCCGTCTCTTTGCCCGAAAGCCCGACCAGGCCGGTCACCTCTGCAATGCGGCTGCGCGCGGCGGCGCCGCCCATGCCATGCAGCGCCGCGTGATAGGCAAGGTTCTGCCTCAGCGTCAGATCACCATCAAGCGCCCGGCTCTGAAACACCACGCCAAGCCGCGCCAGCGCCTTTGACGGCTGGCGGCGGGCGTCATAGCCCGCCACCCCGATCAGCCCCGAAGAACTGTCATAAAGCCTGGTGATCAGCGAAAAGAGCGTGGTCTTGCCCGCCCCGTTCACCCCGAGCAGCGCGCAGAATTCGCCCTTCCCGACCTGGAATGACACATCGCGCAGGGCCTCTGTCGCGCCAAAGCGATGGCTGACCCCTGCGACCCTCAGCGCGCTGCCCTGGTCTGCGTTCATTCCTTGCGGCGCTCTTTCTCGGTGAAATCGGCATTCAGTTTCACATCATACTGGCCATCGGCGCAGATCACATCGTCAAGGTCAAACGAGCCATCTTCCTCGACCTCGATATTGTCGGGATCGACCTCGCAGCTGACCGCGGCAAGTGCCTCATCGATTTTGGCGATCTGTTCAGGGGTGGCCTTGTCCTGGTCATCAGCGAGAGCGGGCATGGCAAAGCCGGCAATCATGGCGGCAAGCAGCAGTTTCTTCATGGGTCGTTCTCCTTTCAGCGGATGTTGAAAATGGCCTTCTGGCTTTCTCCCGAGGATCCGGGGATAGACAGCGAAAAGCTGCCGGGGGTGATGGCGATAAAGCTGATCTCGGCGGTGCCGCCCGCGTCGAATTCCAGCGAATGCACGCCCATCGGACGAATTTCGATTTTGTTGATCACGATCTCATTGATCCAGATCGCGCGAAAGAAGTCGCCGCCAGACAAAGCCAGCTCGGCAGAGCCATCGGCCACGATGTTCATCTTGTAATAGGTGCCCGATTTCAGATCGACCGGCCCGTCCGGCTGCACCGGCTTGCCGGAACCGAGCATCAGATCCGGCAGCGTCACGCGGTTGGCCTTGCCCATCAGCCCGGCAAATCCGTAATCGAACTGCTGGGCAAGGCTGGCGCTGCCGGTCAGGGCCAGCGCGAGGGCGGCGGCAATGGCAATCGCTTTCATACTATCCTCCTCATTCCGTTTTAACCGCAACCACACCCCAGGGCTGTTCGCCCACCGGCACCGAAACCGTTACCTCATCGGTTGCGGTATCAATCACCGAGATGTCGTTGGAATTGCCGTTGGTGGTGTAGAGAAATTTACCATCGGGCGAGAAAGCCAGCTGCCAGACCCGTTGCCCGACCAGCAGGTAATTCGTCACTTCGAGGCTGGCGACATCCACCACCGCCACCCGGTTTGCCGGCCCAAGGGCGACATAGGCCTTGGCGCCGTCCGCGGTGACGCGCAGGCCCACCGGCTGCAATGCCTCGGGCAGGATACCGGCAACATCGAATGTGATGGTTTTGGTGATCTCATTCGTCGCAGTATCGATCACTGAAACGGTGCCGCCGATCTCGGCGGTGACAAACAGGATCTTGCCGTCCGGGGTATATTCGGCAAAGCGCGGGCGGCTGTCGACCAGTACATTGGCGACGATCTCATAACTCGTCGTGTCGATCATATGCGCCATATTCGTGGTTTCAGAGGTATTGACCACGATCTTGCCATCCGGCGAGACCCCCATCCCTTCGGGTTCCACCCCCACGGGCACTTCGGCCAGCACCTGTCGGGTCACCACATCGACCACGGTGACGATATTGTCGTCCTCATTCGCGATGAACAGCGGATTGCCCGAGGGATGCAGCACGAAAAGCTCGGGGTCGGGACCGGAGGGCAGCGAGGGCAGTTCCTCATAGGTGGCGCTGTCATAGACCCGCACCAGATTGTCATCCGAGGCGCAGACATAGATATGTCTGCCATCGGGCGAGGCGGTGATGCCGCGCGGGCGCTGCATGCCGGTGATGGTGTGGATCACCTCAAGTGTTGCCGAATCCAGAACCGTGACCGTGTTGCCCTTTTCATTTGAGACGAAGATTTTGTCGGCCAGGGCCGGCCCGGCAAGCAAGGCAGCCGAACAGGCAAGCGCGAGCCTGATCACGGGCTGCGTCACGGACCGGGTCACAGATCTTCTCATCTTCGTCCTCCTCCTCATCGGTTGCATTCGGTTTCCGCGCGATCGACGCCCAGCGTGTCGAGCTGGCTGACCTGATGCAGGAATTCCTCCTGCGGGCTGACCGAGGCGACCACATTGCCCGCCACCAGCAAGACCGGCTGGCGCAATTGCCCATCCCAGTCGCGGAAGGTCAGCTTTTGCCCCTTGAACGCCGCCAGATCGAATTTGTCCGACAGGATGAAGGCGCGCATCACGTCGAAATCGCCGCCTTTGGTGCGGGTCGCGGCCTCGCCGATCACCCGGAGCGCCATCCAGACCTGATAATCCTCGTCGCGCGCGGGGCGGCCGGCCAGTTTCTCGAAGCGGCTCTGAAACTGGGTGGCGCCCCAGGCCTCATGCGCCGGGCTCCAGCTTTCGGGCATCAGACCGGCCGAGCCTGCGACGGGACTGGCATCCCAGGTGTGATAGGGCAGCCAGGCGGCAAAGACGCCTGCGTGATCGGCGGCGACCAGGATATCATGCGGGGGGGCCGACTGGGTGAAAACCGGCATCTGGCGCTGCACCTGTACATGGCCGGAATCCGATCTGCGCGCGCCGCCGGTATCCTCATAGACACGGGTTTCGACAATGGTCGCGCCGAATTTCTCGGCCGCCCTGCGATAGGCCGCGCCAAGCGCCTGGTCTTCCTTGTGGCTGCCCTCGATCAGGAACCAGCTGTTCCAGCGTTTCCAGACCAGATATTGCGCCAGAGCATCTGTCAGCATCGCATCCGAGGGCGCAACATGCAGCAGATTTGCGCGGCAGTCTTTGCCCCGCAGCGCGTCATCGGTGGAGCCGGCATTGATCACCAGCGCCTGATCGCCCGCCATATCAGCGAGCCGCACCGTCGTGGCCGCATCCGCCAGCGTTACAATATAGGGGATGCCGGCATCGAGCAGCTTTTGCATCTCGGCCTCGACCGTCTCTGGCGTGGCAAGAACCGTTTCCGTGCTGAAGCTCTGGCCAAGGAACCCGCCGGTGGTGGCATTATCCGCAGTGCCGAGGCCGGCCCCGGCGAAGCCCAGATCATCGGGCGGCAAATCAAGCCGTGAGATCGGCATCGGGCCTGGCGCCACCACCCGGATCACCGCCACGCGATAATCGGTTGTCTCCTCGGCCATGGCAGCCGGTGCGGCGAGGGCCGCGACAGAAAGCAAAAGGCCGGATGCGGCCCGGGACAGATTGATCATGCCGTTCTCCCTTGCCTTACCTGGGCATGGCAGCGGCAGGTGACAAAGCAGTTTGTCTCTATAATAAAATAATAAGGTAATGATTTTAGGGCAGATAATACTTTTGGATGATTTGCCCGTAACTTATTTCAGGTCGCATCCTGCGGCAAAAGCGCGGCGCGCCGCCTGTAGGAGTATGCGGAAATGAAGAAACTGATGATTGCGATTTCGGCCTGCCTTGCCCTGCTGGCGGGCATGGCACAGGCCCATGGCCCGTCGCGGCTGAAATCCGAGCAATCGTTGCTGCTGAATGCCAGCCCGGAGGAGGTCTGGGCGGTGATCGGCTCTTTCAGCGACATGACCTGGCTGCCCTCTGTCACCTCGATCACGGCGACAGGTGCCGAAAAAGGCGCGACCCGGGTGCGGGTGCTGGACAGTGGTGTTTCGATCAATGAAGAGCTGCTGAAGATCGACCCGGCGAAATTCGCGATCTCGACCCGGCTGACCGAGGATAATCTCGACTATATCAAGGCCACCAATTACGCGCTGCATATCACCATCAAAGACGAGGGCGGCAAGGCAAGGGTCGAGCTGAAATCGGCCTTTTACCGCGCATTCCCGCAAAACGACCCGCCGGCGGATCTGAATGACGATGCGTCGACAGCCGCGGTGGAGGCGCTCGGCCAGCAGATGATCGAGGCGCTGGTGGCGCGGTTCGGCGCGGCAGGATGAGCCTGCGTCAGGCCTGCGGGGCGCCCCTGTTCGGGGCGGCCTTATGCCTGGCCTGCCTTTATGCGGTGCCTGAGGCCCGTGCCGATCTGGCCGCAATCACCTCGCAAAACGCGGATGCTCTGACGCTTTTTGACACTGAAAGCCTTGAGATTGTGGCCAGTCTTCCCTTGCCGGGTAAACCCGCTGCCGTGGCAACGGATGCGGGCCGCGATCTGATCCTTGCGGTCGCGACCGATCCGACGGCGCTGCATGTCTTTGATCTGAGCGGCACCGCCCGCGCGGTCTGGCCGCTGCCCGACGGGGCTTTCGGCGTCGCGATACGACCCGAAAGCGGCACGGCCCTGGTCAGCGTCATCACCGGATTTGTGGCAGAGATCGACCCGGAAAGCGGGCGCGAGCTCAGCCGCTGGCAAACCGGGGCGATGCCCTCGGGCCTCGCGGCAGAGCCAGGGCTGATCGTGGTGGCCAATCGCGACGCGGACAGCGTGACCCTGATCAGAGCTGATGGCGCGCGCGAGGTCGCAACAGGTCATCACCCCTTTGGTGTGACGCTTTATGAGGGCCGGGCATTCGTGACCGATGTCCTCTCTGATCAGGTCAGCGTCATCGACCTTGCAGGCGCCAGGGTCATTGCCCGCATCCCGACCGGCCAGCGACCCTATGCGGTGGCCTTTGCCGCCGGGAAAGGCTTTGTCAGCAATCAATATGAGGCGAGCCTGACCGTCTTTGACGCCGGTTCGTTTGAGGTGCTGACCAGCATTGCAACCGATGACTATCCCGAGGGCGTCGCCGCCACGGCCGACGAAAGCCGCATCCTTGTGGCGAACTGGTTCTCGGACAGTCTGCAGGTGATCGACAGCCAGAGCCTCGAGGTGATCGCGCGGCTGGAGATGCCCGCCGGGCCGCGCGCCTTTGGCCGGTTCATCGCGGCGAAACCCTGACAGGGTTACGGCGCCTTCAGCGCCTTGCCGTAATCGTCAACCAGCGGCACCCCGGCCTCGCGCAGGATGGCGTCGATCTGGGCCTGGTTGCGGCGGATCAGGCTGTTCAGCTCATGCTTCCAGGTCAGCTCGCCGGCGCGCACGCCCATGGTGATGCGGAAAAACAGGCGCGGCGCAGCCTCTTCCTGCAAAAGCGGGATCACCTTCAGCTTCGGATTGCCTTTGGCCAGCGGGCCGCCGATCGGTCCCCACATTAGGGCGCCATCCGTCACGCCATCCTCGACATCGCGCAGCATATCGCCGGCGGGGTTCTCGACGCGGCGGTCGGTCATCAGATCATAGGGTTTCGCCAGTTTCATCATGCCAAGCCGCGCGACATGCGTTGTCGGCGGCGCCCCGGCAACCACCCCCAGACGCTTGCCCTGCAATGCCGGATCGGTCAGCCGCGCGACCGAGGCGAGGTCGCTATCAGCGCGCACCACCAGAACATGGGTCGATGTGTAATAATGATTGGTGTTCAGCACCATCTCATCACCCTGCGCAAAGCCGATCACCACATCGCATTTCCCGATGCTGAGCGTCTGGCGCAGAAAGCCGGTCACCTGGGGAAACCAGGTGTATTGCAGCGGGACATCCAGTTCTTTGGCAAAGAGCTCTGCGATGCGGTTTTCAAAGCCGCTGCCATCCTTTGATGACAGCGGCACATTCGCCGGATCGGCGCAGACACGAAAGGCGTCGCGGTCCACCAGATCGGCCACCTGCGCCATGGCGGGCGCCGTCAGCCAGAGACAAAGCGTCGCCGCGAGAGCCGCGCGCATCTCAGCCCCCCATGCAGGCCTTTTCGGCCTCGGCATAGGCATCGGACTTGGCCTCTTTCTTGGCGGGGCGGCCACGCGGCACAACATCGGTGCCCCTCGCGCGCAGATAGGTATAGATATCATCAAGATAGCACATCACATTCGGATTGGTTCCGAAAGCGGGCATCACCTGGTTATCGGCGGCGCCGACATTCTTGCGTCCGCTGGCGACCACCCCGATGAAGTCATAATAATCCATCCGCAGGGCAGAGGCCTTCAGCGCCGGAGCATAGGTGGAGCCTTCGCCTTCCGGGCCGTGACAGACATGGCATTCCGCCTGATACCGGCGATAGCCCGAGAAGGTCGGCCAGTCGACGGTTCCATCCGCCTCGATCTTATAGGTGGGGGTGTCGTCAGAGTTGAACCAGCGGATACCGTCATTGGTGACCGCTTCGACATTCGGCTCCTCGGCGACGGCTGCGGTGGCAAAAAATGTCGCGAATGCCAGAAGCGGCATGCCAGCTTTCATCGGTTTGTCCTCCCAAGACGTTAAGAAAAGCCTAGACCGCGCGGGCCGCAGAGCAATTCAGACTTTAGTCTGACCGGCCGCTGCTCCCTGGCATTTTCGCCTCTGGGTCCGGCCCGAGTCTTGCCAAAATGAATGCGCCGCCCGGATGGGGCGGCGCAGGCTGTTTTCAGAGAGAGCCGGATCAGTTCGGCAGGGCGAAGACGGTCAGCTGGCCGCCGAGCGCAGTGTAATCCGAGAGCGCCGCATAGCCGCCAACGGCGCCAAGGCCTTCGGTTGCATTGGTCAGGCCTGCTGCGAGACCGATGCCGGCCCAGCCACCAACACCTGAGAGAACGCCCACATATTGTTTGTCGCCGCTCTTATAGGTAAAGATGTTCCCGATGATGCCCGAGGGGGTTTTGAACTTGTAAAGTTCTTTTCCGGTCTCGGAGTCGACGGCTTTCAGATAGCCTTCGAGCGTGCCGTAAAAGACCACATCACCCGAGGTGGCAAGTGCACCGGACCAGACCGAGAACTGCTCGGGCAGCGACCATTTGATCTCGCCCTTCACCGCGTCCCAGGCGATGAAATTGCCCATGCCGCCATGGCTTTCCGGCGCCGGGAACATCGAGAGCGTTGCGCCGACATAGGGTTGGCCGGCGGCATAGCTGACGCGGAACGGCTCATAATCCATGCAGACGTGGTTCGTGGGCACATAGAACAGCCCGGTTTTCGGCGAATAGGCCGCAGGCTGCTGGTCTTTCGTGCCAAGCGCGGCCGGGCAGATGCCGGTCGAGTTGACATCTTCGCCATTCTGCGCGGTCGAGTATTCAGCCACGACCAGAGGCCGGCCATAGGTTTCCGAATCCTTGTTCATATCGACTTCGGTCGCCCAGTTCACCGCCGGGTCATATTTCTCAGCCACCAGCAACTCGCCGGATTCGCGGTCCATCGTATAGGCAAATCCGTTGCGGTCGAAATTGACCAGCAGCTTGCGCATGGTGCCGTCGATTTCCTTGTCGACGAGGATATTCTCGTTCACCCCGTCATAGTCCCATTCGTCATGCGGGGTTTTCTGGTAGAACCACTTAGCCATGCCGGTATCGACATCGCGGGCCATGATCGTCATCGACCATTTGTTGTCACCCGGACGCTGGCTGGGGTTCCAGGTCGAAGGGTTGCCGGTTCCATAATAGATCAGGTTCAGCTCGGGGTCATAGGTGGTCCAGCCCCAGGTAGTGCCGCCCCCGATCTGCCACTGGTCACCTTCCCAGGAATTCAGCGAGCTGTCTTTGCCGATCGGCTTGCCAAGGACCATGGTTTTTTCGGGATCGACGAGCATCTCGGCATCCGGGCCGGTCGAATAGGCGCGCCAGGCCATTTTGCCATCGGCGATGTTATAGGCCGTCATATGGCCACGCACGCCATATTCACCGCCCGATATCCCGATCAGCACCTTGTCCTTGACAATCAGCGGCGTTGCGGTCGAGGTCTCGCCCTTGGCCGGATCGCCATTGACCACCGACCATTTCACTTCGCCGGTCTTTTCGTCCAGCGCGACCAGCGTGGTATCGGCCTGGCTGAGGAAGATCATGCCATCGCCATAGGCCAGACCGCGGTTGACGGTGTCACAGCACATCACGCCGATCACGTCAGAATTCTGCTGCGGGTGATAGCGCCACAGGATTTTGCCGTCATTCTTCAGGTCAAGCGCATAGACGTTGTTCGGGAAGGGCGTATGCACATACATCACATCGCCGATCACCAGCGGCGCCCCTTCATGGCCGCGCAGCACCCCGGTCGAGAACGTCCAGGCCACCTGCAGGTCGCCGACATTGTCCTTGGTGATATCGCCAAGTTCGGAATAACGCGTTCCGGCATAGTTCAGCAGCTGGGTGACCAGCTGGCCAGAATTCTTGATGCCTTCCGTCACCGAGTCATTTGCAAATGCCGGTGCTGCCACTGTTGTCAGCAAACCTGCTGCAAGTCCTAATAGCTTCGCTCTCATGGTCATCCTCCCGGAACGCGGTTTCGCTGGCACTCCCCGCTTCTCCCGATCTCCTCCGGGGATATGGCGGTGGCTTCTTATATCTTTCTTATGAAGCGACCTGAGATCCGTTCTGTCAACGAGGCCGCCACTCCCCTGCGACCAAAGTATGAGCCGATATCGGCCTCTGCTGCGGTGCCGGAAATGAATGGGCCACACCCGTTCATGGATGTGGCCCTTCCTGGTCAAAACCTGTTGCCGAATCCGCGGTGGTTATTCCGCCGGAGCCGTCTCAGTAGCCGCTTCCGGAGCGGCCCCGGGTGCCGCCTCGCCGGCCGCCCCGGCGGCGACGCCGTCAGGATGCAGGCTGATCAGATAGGCGACCACATCGGCCCGCTCTTCAGGCTTTTTCAGCCCGGCAAAGGTCATCTTGGTTCCCGGCGCCATTTTCTTCGGGTTTTCAAGAAAGAGATCCAGCTCTTCCGGGGTCCAGATATGGCCCTCTTCTCCCATTGTGCGCATGACCGTTGAATAGGCAAATCCTTCCAGCGTGCCGGTCTTGCGGCCAACAACGTCATGCAGATTGGGCCCGGCCTTCGAGGCACCATCTGCGGCCACCGTATGGCAGGCCATGCATTTCTTAAAAGACTTCTCGCCCTTGGCCGGATCCCCTTCGGCAAATGCCGGCAGAGACAGCCAGGGCAGCAATGCCGCCATCAGAGCGGCGCGCAGGGTGACGGACATTTGGTCTCCTCCTCAGGACGATGTCAGCAGGGGTCAGGCTTCGGCCAGCCGCTCCGCATGGAAGCGGATGTGATCCTCCATCACGCTGGATACGAAGAAATAACTGTGGTCATAACTGTCAAGCAGCCGGAAGCGGAGCGGCTGACGCCGCGCCGTGGCCGCGGCGAGCAGCGCCTCGGGTTTCAGCAGATCCAGAAACTGATCGCGCGCGCCCTGGTCGATCATGATCGGCCCGGGAAAGCCCCTCTCGGCCATCAGGATGCTGGCATCATGGCGGGCCCAGCCGGCCTCATCCGGCCCGAGATAGGCGGTGAACTGCTTTCTGCCCCAGTCACTTGCGATCGGGTTCGAGATCGGCGCCAGCGCCGAAACCGAGGCATAGGTCTCGGGATGGGTCATGGCGATGGTCAGCGCGCCATGACCGCCCATCGAATGACCGGTGATGCCCTGGCGTTCACGATCCAGCGGAAACCTGTCGAAGACCAGCGCCGGCAGTTCATGGACGATATAGTCCCACATCCGGAAATGCGCTGACCATGGCGTCTCGGTTGCATTGACGTAAAAGCCGGCGCCCTGGCCCAGATCATAGGCCTCGTCATTGGCAACGCCCGACCCGCGCGGGCTGGTATCGGGGAAGATCAGCGCGATACCGGCATCGGCGGCCCATTTCCGCGCGCCGGCCTTGGTCATGGCATTTTCATGGGTGCAGGTCAGGCCCGAGAGGAACCAGAGCACCGGCACGTTCCGGATGCGGGCTGCCGGAGGCAGGTAGACGGCAAAGGTCATCTCACAGCCGCAGACATCCGAGCCATGCGCATAAACGCCCTGCACGCCGGCAAAAGCGGCGTTCTCTGAAATGGTCTTCATGCTGCTCTGTCTCCGCCCCTTTCCTTCTATCTGCAACATTTCTGCCTTAGCCCGCCGCCCCTGAAGGGGCGGGCGGGCTAAGGCGGGTTGCCCTTAATAGACCACGACCGCCCGGATCGACTTGCCCTCATGCATCAGATCGAAACCATGGTTGATCTCTTCCAGCTTCAGCTGATGGGTGATCATCGGGTCGATCTCGATCTTGCCATCCATGTACCAGTCGACGAATTTCGGCACATCGCGGCGGCCTTTCGCGCCGCCGAATGCGGTGCCTTTCCAGACCCGTCCCGTCACCAGCTGGAACGGCCGGGTCGAGATCTCGGCCCCCGCCGGCGCCACACCGATGATCACCGACACACCCCAGCCGCGATGCGAACATTCCAGCGCGTCGCGCATCACTTTGACATTGCCGGTCGCATCGAACGAGTAATCGACACCGCCGAGATGATCCGCGCCGCGCTTCGTCAGATTGACGATCTCCTGCACCACCGAGCCTTCGATTTTTGACGGATTCACGAAATGGGTCATGCCGAATTTGCGCGCCATTTCCTCTTTATCGTCATTCAGATCGACGCCGATGATCATATCGGCCCCGGCCATTCTGAGGCCCTGGATCACGTTCAGCCCGATACCGCCAAGGCCAAACACCGCCGCGGTCGAGCCGATCTCGACGCCTGCGGTATTGATCACCGCGCCGATGCCGGTGGTCACGCCGCAGCCGATATAGCAGATCTTCTCGAAGGGCGCGTCATCGCGGACCTTGGCCAGCGCGATCTCCGGCATCACCGTGTGGTTCGCAAAGGTCGAGCAGCCCATGTAATGATAGACCGGCGTGCCATCGAGCAGCGAAAACCGCGTGGTGCCATCCGGCATCAGCCCCTGGCCCTGGGTATTGCGGATCGCGGTGCAGAGATTGGTCTTGCCCGAGAGGCAGGAATAGCATTCGCGGCATTCCGGCGTGTAAAGCGGGATCACGTGATCGCCGGGCTTCAGCGTCGTCACGCCCTCGCCGACCTCGATCACAATCCCGGCGCCCTCATGGCCGAGGATACAGGGGAAGATCCCCTCCGGATCCGCGCCCGAACGGGTGAATTCATCGGTATGGCAAAGCCCCGTCGCCTTGATTTCCACCAGAACCTCGCCCCGTTTCGGGCCTTCCAGGTTCACTTCCATGATTTCAAGCGGTTTGCCTGCAGCAAGAGCGACGGCGGCACGGGTACGCATGGGTCAGGTCCTTAACATGCTGTCTTTGTGACGCCATGCCGCCGGACAGATCCGGGGCATGGCGGGGTTTCGGGCAGACATCCCCGGTCCGGAGAGGGTATTGGACCGCGCCGGACGCGAGGGATCCGCTCAGGCGGGAAGAGCGCCGGATTTCTTCGCGGCATGGGTGGCGATCGCGTCCATCAGCGGCGGCGACAGCGCGTCATAGGGTTCCAGCCCCAGCTCGCGCAACCGGCCCCGGATGCCCTCCATCCGCGATGGATCCACACCGGATTCGATCACCGAGGAAACAAAGGCCGCGAATTGCGGCTCCGACCAGCCCGACTGGTCCGAAAGCTCGGTATGCACGAAATCGAGACCATAGAACGGGTGTTCCTTATTCTCGATCCGGCCATACATATGCGCGCCGCAGCCGGTGCAGGCGTGGCGCTGGATCGGCGCGGCCGCATTGACGATCTTCAGCTTGCCCTCATTGGCGGTGACGCTGACCGCGTCGCGCCCGACAACGGCGATCTGCGCGAAGACCGAACCATCGGGTTTCCAGCATTTGGTGCAGCCGCAGACATGGTTATGCGCGGTCTGCGCCGAGACCTTCACCTCGACCCGGTCGCTGGCACAATTGCAATGCAGGGTGCCGCCGCCGAAGCCGGCAGATCCCTTTTTCACGCCGCCATCCACCGCAGGATGGATTTTCACATTCTCATAGGTCACGATATGTTCCTCCCCGGCCACAGCGGCCTTGTTATCTGCACTATTGAACGCGGCCCGGCTGGCGACAATTCAGCCAAAGGTGTGAGGCGGCGTCGCAGAAGCCGGTGGTTGTGGCGGCCGGCCATAGATCTGCGAGTCGAGCCGGGCGAGCCTTTCCGGCGCAGCGCCTGCCTCGCCCAGCAGGCGGCGCAGGGTCAGAAGATCGCCTTTGCGCCAGGCCTGCCAGCGCCGGATCAGCGCCAGCGGCGCGTAGCGCGCCCGGAGCCGGCGCAGCGCCTGACCGCTCCGATCCGGGCGCAGCCGCCAGGCGGCAAGGCTAAAGCCAAACGCAAGGCCAAGCGCCACCATGGCCGCCAGCGCCAGCGCCTGTGCGGTCCCGATCTGCCCGCGCGGCACCTGGCCGGTGTAGAAACTGGCATATCCTATGGTGAGCGCGGGAATTTCGACCGTCTCGATCCGGCGCGACCGGGTGTTGAACCAGGGGATCTTCACCGGCTCCAGCACGCCTGGCTCGCCGGTATGGGGGCGGAATTGCCAGGACCAGATCACCTCGGTCTCGGGCCCGGTCTCGGTGCGGATCAGTTCACGCCTTGTCGGGGCGGCAAAGGTGATCAGCCAGTTTTCTGACACGACGGGCCGGGGCGGGATCTGTTCGGGCAGCGCATCAACCACCCGCAGCCGGATCACCCGGGTCACGGTCTCTCCATCGGCAAGATGCGCGGGGTCAGTGGACAGCTCTTCGGTCAGGTCAATCTCTGACGCTGCGAAATGCCAGCCTTTCAGCGCCGGGAACTCTCCCACCGAGAGCATCAGCGGCGGCGCCACGACCAGTGCATCCTCACGCTGGCTTTGCTTGTTGATGATGGTCAGCTGATGGCGCACCGGGCCGAATTGCAAAGGCCCCGCTCGCTTTGGCCAGAGCGCCAGCCTGCGCTCCATCACGATCTTCGGCAGGCCGTCGATACGCTCCTCATGCCAGTCATCGGGATGGGTCTGGATCCAGTCGAACGCCGTGCTGGGGGTGATCTCCAGCTTTTCATTGGCGATCTTGTAGTCGTAAACAGCGCGGATGATGACCGGGATCATCTCTCCCACCACCGGTTGCGGGCCGTTGCCATCGCGCAGGATGGACAGCTTCAGACCGGCCTCGGCGCCTGCCGCGAGGGGGAGCACCAGCAGCGCGAGGATCAGGGTCAGCAGCCTTACCATGGGTCCCCCTGATCCGGCGCGGTCAGCCCCATCGAGAGGCGCCGCAGATGTTCGGCCTCGAGCCGCAGGCGCAGAAATTCACCGGGATCATCCTGGATGCTTTCAAGCCAGGTGCCATCCGCGACCCGGCCACCGGCATCCAGCGGTTTCCCAAGTCGCTTGATCTCGTCAAAGGGAACGCCGGTCGGGCTGGCAATCACCTTCGCGGCGATCCGCCCGGCGGCATTGGCCTCGCCCAGATGTGGCGGCACCAGCGCATTGACGGCATTACGGTTTTCGCGCGCGATACTGTCGGCGGGATTGGCGAAAAGGACGGCATCGAAATAGGCGAGTGACAGCGGCAGATCGCCGGTCATCGCCAGCGACAGGCCCCGGTTATAGGTCGAGACCCGGCCCGCCGCGCGAAAGGCGTCATCCGCCGCCTGGTATTCGCCCGCCTGATACAGCGCGACGCCCCGGATCGCAGGATCTTCGAGCAGGGGGGCTGCGAAAGCGGGCAAACCCGCGAGGATCAGAAGCTTCGCCAGCGGCGCCTTGCCCGCCAGCACGAGGGCCAGAAGCCCGGACAGGAGAAGGGCGAGCCGCATCAGCGCCACCTCAGGAACAGCGGGAACAGGCAGGCCAGCGCCAGGACCAGCAGCCATGGCCCGAGATCGCGCATCCCGGCGCCGGCGACATCTTCGCGCGCCAGTTTCGCGCTGCGGGCGCGGGTGATCGCGGTGGAAAGACCCGAGATATCCGCAAATGCATAGCTCTGACCGCCGCCCGCCCGGGCAATGGCTGCAAGGCCCGCCGCATCCTGAGCCGGAGCGGCAGCGGCAGGGGTCATGGCCAGCCCCCAGACCCTGGCGCCATCGCTGGCGAGGCGCGCGGCCTCCTCGGTGGCGCGCGGGCCGCTGCCACCGCCATCGGTGACAAGCACCAGATCGACACCGCCCGGCAGGCTGTGTCCCGCTCCATCCGCCGTCGAAAACAGATCGCGCGCCATGGCCAGCGCGATATCGGGACGGCTGCCGGCAATCGGCGCGGTTTCGCGGTCCAGAACACCGATCAGGCTGAGAAGGGTATCGCTGTCGGTGGTGGGCGCCGAGGCAAGCCAGGCATCGGCAGCGTAAAGCATCATGCCAACAGGGCGCCCCGCCGCTGCGGTGATCAGCCCGTCCGCCGCCGCCTGCAGGTCTGACAGGCTTCGCGCGTCGGAGACCACCGAGGGCGAGAGGTCCAGCATCAGAACCAGCGGATCCAGCGCGCGCAATTCGGTTCTGCCGGCCTGGGGCACCGCAGGGCCCGACAGCGCCAGGGCAGTCGCCCCGGCGGCAATGAAGGGCAAGAGCATGACCCGGGTTCCGGCGCTGTTGCGCAGCCAGCCCAGGTGCAGGAGCACCGGGATCAGCGCCGGATCGGTGACAGCCGTCCAGGCCCCGCGCCGGTTGCGCCGCAGCGCGAAGACCGCCAGCGCAAGCACCGGGATCAGAGCCAGCAGCCAGGCGGGCCGCAACAGCAGAAAGCTGCTCATCCCTATCGCCTCCAGCCGGCGACGAGGGTCAGGAACAGCGCCAGCGCGGCGGGCCAGGTCCAGACCGGATGCGGCACTTCGACCGGCGGGCGCTTTGTGGGGTTGGGCTCCAGCCGGTCAAGCGCCCCGGCCATCGCCTGCAGATCGGCGGTCGTGCGCACGCGGAAGGTTTCGCCGCCGGCCTCTTGCGCAATGGCGCGCAGCATCGCCACATCCACCGCGTCGCGGGCGGCGGGCCGGGTCTCCAGATCCTCGGGCCCAAGGGCGACGGTGTGGATCCGCACCCCGACCTTTGCCGCAAGACCGGCGACAAGGCGGGCATCTGTGCGGTCCCCCGTCTCGCGCCCGTCCGAGAGCAGCACGATCACCCTGGCGTCCGAGGCCTCGGCAAGGCTGCGTTTGAGCGCAAGGCCCAGCCCTTCGGAAATCGCGGTCGAGCGCCCGGTCAGCCCGATCTCTGCCTCATCCAGCGCCCGGCTGACCGCTTTCAGATCATAGGTAAGGGGGGCTGCGACATAGGCGCGGTCGGCAAAGACCACGAGGCCAATCCGGTCGCCGCTGCGCGCCGCGATGAAAGATTTCGCCACCTGTTTCACCGCCTCAAGCCGGGTGACCGTGGCGCCGTCCAGGGCAAAATCGGGCGTCGCCATACTGCCCGACATATCCAGCGCGATCATGATATCGCGGCCAGAGGCGCTTTGATCGGGCATCAGCACAACCCGTTCCGGCCCGGCCAGCGCAAGGCAGAGGCTGGCCCAGATCAGCGCCAGCAGCAAAAACGACCGGCGATGGTCCGGTGCCTCGGCCGGGCGGGCAACAGCGGCGATGCCTTCGGGCAGTTCCATCACCTGACCACCGCCGCTTTGCACCGGCAAGAGCCGCGCCAGCAGCGGCAAGGGCAGCAACAATAGGGCGAGTGGCGTGGCGAATGTGATCACGGGGCGGCCCGCCGCCTGCGTTGCCGGATCAGCGCCTCCAGCCGGGCAGGATCGGCGCCTTTGCGGGAATAGAGGTCCTGGCGCAGATCCTCGGGGATCGGGCGTCCGGTTGCGGTTGCAATCCGGGCGAGGGCAAGGCTGCGTTCCGCCTCGGGCAGAGCCGCCACTGCTGCGAGCCTCGCGCGCATGCGTGGCACTGCCGGGCGGCGGCGCAGCAAGGGCATGGCCAGCGTCAGGATCAGCGCGGCGAGGATCAGGCCAAGGCCAAAACCGGCCAGAAAATCGCCTGCGCCAGGGGCGGCAAAGGTCTCAGGCAGGCGCGGCGGATGCAGGCTGTGAAGCAGATCGTCATTCATGGCGATGATCCGGCAGTGGAAATCCGGCGCACGGTCTGGCCCGGCACCTGACAGCGCACGGCCCGCGCTTCCCGCGCTGCGGGCAGCGGATCAAGGCGCAGATGCACGGCCTCTCCGGCCCGGGTGATACAGGGCATCGCCATGGCCGGCGGCGCGGTCTCTGCCGCGTCTTCGATCAGCAAAAGCTGCAACGGGCCGCGCGCGCGCAAGGCTGCAAGGGCGGCATCCAGCCCTTCACCCGGCAGATCCAGACCGGTGGCAAGCAGGATGCCGGCGCCGCGGGGCACCTGACGGGCCAGTTGCGCGAGGGCAGGGGCCAGCGCCAGGCTTTCTCCCGTCCCCGGACCTGCCCGCTCCAGCGCTGCGGCATGGGCATCGGCGAGGCAGGCCGCCACCCCTGCCATGCCGCGATGCCGCGGTCGGGGCAGCCGGACCTGGGGCCCGTCATCGGTCAGCACGGCTGCGCCAACCGCACCCCCCGCCAGAATGGCCTTCCATCCTGCCAGCATCAGCGTCTCTGCCGCCGCGACCGAGCGCAGCCTGCCCCGGGTTCCCCAGAGCATCGGTCGCCGGAAATCCGCAAGCAGCATCAGATTATACTCGCGATCCTCATGAAAGCTGCGCAGCTGCGGCGCACCGGTTCTTGCAGTGGCGGCGGCATCGATATGGCGCGGATCGTCGCCCTCGGCAAAGGGGCGCAATTCGCGGATTTCATGGCCATTGCCCCGGCGGCGGGTGGCGGTATTGCCAGGCCGTTCGGCGAGGCTCGCCGCATCGCGCAGCTCTTTCGCGGCCAGCGGTTCCAGCGCCATCAGCCGCCCGGCGCTGAGCCCTGCGGGATCGGCAGCAGCACTGGCGCGGGGGGGATCACCACGGACGAACATGGGCCAGCAACCGCTCGACAAGGTCCCGGGGGCCAAGGCCTTCGGACACCGCCCGCCAGCTGGGGATCAGCCGGTGCGAAAGCGTGTCTGCCGCCAGCGCATCGACATCTTCCGGCAGCGCGTTGTCGCGTCCCAGCAGCGCCGCCCGCGCCCGCGCGCCCGCCGCCAGTGCCAGCGTGCCACGCGGCGAGACGGCATGTTCGATCAGCCCCTCCAGCGGGCCTCCCGCCGTTTCCCGCGTCGCCACCACCAGCCGGACGATGAAATCCTTCAGCGCCGGTGCAAGGAATATGTCTGCGACAGCCACCCGCGCGGCGCGGATCGTTTCGCTGTCCAGTTTATCGACGGGCGGCGGCGGCGCTTCTCTGGCCTCGCTCTCGACGAGATCCAGGATGGCGCGTTCGGTGGTGGCATCGGGCAATTCGAGGTTCAGATGCAGCAGGAAGCGGTCAAGCTGCGCCTCGGGGAGCGGGAAGGTGCCCTCGTGCTCGATCGAATTCTGCGTGGCGACCACCATGAATGTATCCGGCAGGCGGCGGGTGACCCCCGCTGTCGTCACCTGGCCCTCGCCCATGGCTTCCAGCAGCGCCGATTGGGCCTTGGGGGGGGCGCGGTTGATCTCATCCACCAGCACCAGATCGTGAAACACCGGCCCCGGCTGAAAGTCGAAGCGGCCGCCATCGGGGCGGAAGATCTGGGTGCCGACAATATCCGAGGGCATCAGGTCGGGGGTGCACTGGATGCGGGCGAAGCCGCCGCTCAGCCCCTGCGCGACCCGCTTCACCGCGCGGGTTTTGGCAAGGCCGGGCGGCCCTTCGATCAGCACATGGCCGCCGGTCAGCAATGCGATCATCAGCCGCTCGACAAGGACGTGATGGCCAATCAGCCCCGCCGAAACATCACGTGCCAGCGCGGCCACCTGCCGGAGCGGCGCGGGATTACCGGGATTACCGTCAGCTGTCACCTTCCACCTCCGGGATCAGGATCCGCAAGGGTCAGACTGTCAGCCTTTGTGCTTCGGGGCCAGCGAAGCGTCACCATACTTTGGAATGACGACGGCTCTGGCATATCGGGCAGGGTGGTGGTGGCTCCGTCAGCGGCGCGATGCGGCTTCGGTCACCGCCCGCGCGACCTGGAACAGGCAGTCCTGACAGCGGGGCGATGCCATTGCGCGCTGCGGACCCCTTGCCGATCGCTCCCCCCGAAACGCGCCAGTTCCAGAGGCCGTCGGGATGGAAGCTCGGGCGCGAAACTGGTCACGCCGAGGTGCAAAAGGCCGGAAGCATCACCGTGAACGGCAGAAGCAGGGCGGGGCGGCGAGACCTCGTTACCCCGCAACAGTCGCCACCCCGAAGGCCTGCCTGAACCCGATCCTGCCTGCAGGTGTGATCTCCAGCGCCCGTGTCCCTGCGCGGCGTCGCACCCAGGCCTGATCCAGTGCATGGCTGCAGATAGCGGCGCCCAGGGCACCGGCCAGATGCGGGCGGCGCTCGCTCCAGTCCAGACAGGGACGGCAGACGGGTCGGGTGCTGCGGGCGGGGGCAAGAATGCCGAGCGCCTGCATCTGCGCCTGACCGACTTCTGTCAGGACAGCAGCGTCGCCGTCGATTTCGACCGCACCGCTGGCGCGCAGGGCATCGGCGATGCTGACCCCAAGCGCCCCCGCGAGATGGTCATAGCAGGTGCGTGCCAGCCGCAGGGCCGCGTCCCTGGGTCCGATACGGGGCAAGGGACGGGCCAACGATATATCCCCCGCGATCTGCATGACGCTTTCGATCATCCGCGCGACCTCGGCACTGGCAAGGCGGTGATAGCGGTGGCGTCCTTGTTTGTCCGCCGTGATCAGCCCGACCGCGGCGAGCCGGGCGAGATGGCCGCTGGCCGTCTGCGGCATGATTGCCGCGACCTCGGCCAGTTCGGTGGCCGTCAGGGCGCGCCCGTCCATCAGGGCCGCCAGCATGGCGGCACGAGCAGGCTCGCCCACGGCGGCGGCCACTTCGGCAATGCGGTTCGATGTGGACATGGGGGCCTCCGGTTGCGGGGCAGTCTGGCACAAATCGGCATTGAATGCTTCGGGTTTCACCGAAGCATCCCGGTCCGGGTTGCGGGCAGAACCGGCATGACATCAACGCGAGTTCCAACCATGCCGCAGCCTGCCCGAACCGCCCGTCCGTTCTTTGGCTGGCATGTCGTCGCTGCCACTTTCCTCCTGGCCATTTTCGGCTGGGGCGTGGGATTCTACGGCCCGCCGGTGTTTCTTTACGCAGTCGTCGCGCGGACCGGCTGGCCGGTGTCGATGGTCTCGGCCGCGGTGACGGTGCATTTCCTGTTCGGGGCCGGGGTGGTCGCCAATCTGCCCCGCCTGTACCGCCACTTCGGGGCACCCGTTGTAACTGTGGCCGGGGCGGTGCTGCTGGCAGCCGGCATCCTCGGCTGGGCGCTGGCCGCGCTTCCCTGGCAGCTGTTCCTCGCGGCGCTGGCGAGCGGCGCGGGCTGGGTGGCGATGGGGGCCGCTGCGGTGAATGCGCTGATCGCGCCCTGGTTCAGCCTGCGCCGTCCTGCCGCCCTGGACATGGCCTATAACGGCGCAAGCCTTGGCGGCGTCATCTTCTCACCGCTCTGGATCGCGCTGATCGCCGGCATCGGCTTTGTCCCCGCTGCGCTGACCATTGGCGGGGTCATGGTCGTCACGGTCGGGATGTTGTCGGTGCTGGTGTTCCGGCACACACCCGACAGCATGGGGCAAAACCCCGATGGGGCCGAGGCACTGCACCCGCAGACCGTTCCGGCCGCGGCCCCGGCGCGCAGATCCCTCCTGCGCGACCGCAAATTCCTGACGCTGGCCGCTGGCATGATGCTGGGCCTTTTCGCTCAGATCGGGCTGCTGGCGCATCTGTTCTCGCTGTTGGTTCCGGTGCTGGGCGAGGGCATTACGGGCCTTGCGATGGGCGGTGCCACCCTCGCCGCGATCCTTGGGCGGTCGATGGTCGGCTGGATGATGCCCGCGACCGCCGACCGCCGCCTTGTCGCCTGTGCCAGCTACGGCGTTCAGGTGGCAGGTTCACTGTTGTTCATTCTTGCCGCGGGTGATGCTGGTCTGTGGCTGTTCCTCGGCACCGCGCTGTTCGGGCTGGGGATCGGCAATGCGACATCGCTGCCGCCCCTGATCGCGCAGCAGGAGTTTTCACCGGCAGAGACCGCCCGCGTGGTGCCGCTGATCGTCGCCATCGGTCAGGCAGGCTATGCCTTTGCGCCGGCAGCGTTCGGATTGCTGCGCCCGGGCGGCATGGCAGGCACAGAGGCGTTGTTCCTCTGCGCCGCCACCATTCAGCTGGCCGCGATCAGCTGCCTGCTTGCGGGGCGCGGATCAGCGGCGCGGAGCAATGCTGAAAAGACCGTACAAAAGGTCGGGCGCGAAGACTTTGAGACGTGACCCTGGCCCATCCCTGACAGCCGCGCCGCCGTCAGGGTGCTCACCGCAGTGAGGGAACAGCCCAGGCACAACAGCTCTCGCCGGGCTCCCGTGGGATTGGCCGGGGCTGAGTGTTGCCCTCAGATCGATCGTCAGCCCCAGAACCGGTCTTCGGCGGCCTGATCTTCCGAGAACAGCCAGACTTCGCGGATCCTGCCGTCTTCGATCCGGAGGAGGTCGATGCCGTTCATCGCCATCTCGGCGCCTTCGCGGCTGGCGCGGAACTGCAAGGTGGTGGCAACCAGATCGCCATTCGCCAGCAAGGGGCCAACCTTGTCGATGACAAAGCTGCCCTGGCTGCGCTCCATGAAGGCACCGATGAGTCCAAAGACGGCATCCCGGCCGGCATAGGTGCCCGACAGGCTGCTTTGCCCCGGCTGATGCCAGACCAGATCCTCGGCCAGAAGGTCAGTCAGGGCGGGGATGTCGCCTGCCGCGACGGCGGCAAAATAGCGGCGGGTGATATCGAGGATCTCGGTGCTCATGGCAATCTCTTTCCAACGGGGTGAAGGCTTGCTCCCGGCCTGGCAGCATTGGTATCTTTGCGCAAGAAAGCACCTTTTTGTGCTCTAGCTACCCAAAGGTAACCAATGGATACGCCTACCCCCCGGCCTGGAATGTGTTTCAGGCGACATGCCCCACAAGGACAATCCTTGAATGCATTTCCGACAAATGGGCGGTGCTGGTCGTGGGCCTGTTGATGGGGGGCACCAGGCGTTTTGGCGAATTGCGCCGTGGCATCGAGGGCGTATCGCAGAAAATGCTGACCCAGACCCTGCGGGCGCTGGAGCGCGATGGCCTCGTGCGGCGCAAGGTCTTTGCCGCAGTCCCGCCGAAGGTGGAATATACACTGACCCCTCTTGGCCACTCGCTGGCGCATCTGGTGGATGCGCTGCGCATCTGGGCCGAGGCCAATGTCGATCAGGTGCTGCAAAGCCGGGACCTCTATGACCGGGAGGGGGCAGAGGCCGGCTGACGCCCCTTCACGCGGTCGGCACGGTACCGCCATCGATCACATATTCCGCCCCGGTGATGCTGGCGGCACGGTCCGATGCGAGAAACGCGATCAGGTTCGCGATCTCGGCGGGAGAGGAAGGGCGCCCCAGCGGGATGCCGCCAAGCGCGGCCATGATCAGCCGCTTGCCGCCCTCGACATCCGTGCCCGCCTCGGCCGCCAGCCGTTCGGCCAGACGGGTCGAGGCTTCGGTCTCGATCCAGCCCGGGGCTACGCGCAGCACCCGCACGCCTTTCGGCGACACTTCTTTCGACAGGCTCTTGCTGTAGACCGACAGGGCGGCCTTGGCGCTTGCATAGGCTGTGGTGGCCTCGGGCAATGGCAGCGCGCGCTGAATCGAGGTGACATGGATCACCACGCCCGCGCCTTGTGCCACCATTCCCGGCAGCAAGGCCCGGTCGAGCCGCACGGCGGGCAGCAGGTTCAGATCGAGCGCGGCCTGCCATTCCGCCTCCTCCAGCGCGGCAAAGCCGCCTGCCGGGGCGGCAGAGCCGCCGAGCATATGGATGACAATGTCGATGCCGCCCATTCGGTCCTGCACTGCCGCCGCGACCGCCTCGCAGCCTTGCAGGGTGGTCAGGTCGGCGGCGACGAACATCTCTTCCGGCAGATCGCCCCTGTGGCGGCGGGCAGTGGTCAGAACCGTCGCCCCAAGCTCCCGGAACAAGGTAACCGTGGCCGCCCCCGCGCCTTGCGTGCCGCCGGTGATCAGGGCGCGCTTGCCCTGCAGCGTCAGAAAGCCGCCCATCAGCCGATCCTCAGATCGCTGATCAGACCGCCCGTCAGCCCGAAGGTGAAGGTCAGAACCGCCGGGCTGCCCGGAAAATCGCCGGCCACGCGCGCGCGCACCCTCGCCTTGCCATCCGCTTCGCTCAGCTCAAGCGGCGCGGCGCTGTGGCGGTATTTCGCATGGGCGGCCAGCCACCAGGCGCGGATCGCCTCGGGGCCGCGGTGGATATGCCCTTCATCATGGACAATAGCATCCGGCGCGAAACTTGCCGCCAATGCATCGCCGTCCTGCGGGGCTTGCGCCGTGAAATAGGTCTGGATCGGGGGGGGAAGGGTCATCGCGTGCTCCTGTCTGGTCTGACAGCAACATAACTCTCGACGGGCCTGTGGATAATCGGGATAAACTGGCATCTTATAATGACAGGATCGGGATAATGGCGGAGATCGGGCTGAACGGGCTGGAAGCGGTTCTGGCCATTGCGCGGCGCGGATCGTTCCGCGCGGCGGCGCTGGATCTGGGCATGTCGACCACCGCATTGTCGCATGTGGTCGGGCGGCTGGAGGCCAGTCTCGGCGTGCGGCTTTTCAACCGGACCACCCGCAGCGTCTCGCTCAGCGATGCCGGGCGGGCCTTTGTGGCGCGCGTCACCCCTGCACTGGCCGAAATTCGCGCCGCTATGGACGGGGCACGGTCGCAAAGCGCGACACCTTCCGGCCTTTTGCGGATCAATGCCTCGGTGCAGGCCGGGCGGGCGGTGGCGCCGCTCGTATTGGCCTTTCTGCGCCGCTACCCTGAGATGCAGGTCGATCTGGTGACCGAGGGCCGGCTGGTCGATATCGTCGCCGAAGGCTTCGATCTGGGCCTGCGCCCCGCCGATCTGGTGCCGCGCGACATGATCGCGCTGCCGCTCGGCGCTCCGCTGCGCCATGCCGTGGTGGCCTCACCCGGCTGGCTGGCCCATCATCCCGCCCCGCAATCTCCCGCCGATCTGGCGCCACAGCACTGTATCCGCGTCCGCCTTCCCAATGGCGCGCTGCTGCGCTGGCCGTTCGAAAAGGACGGCGAGCAGGTTTTGTTCGAAGCCAGGGGCCGCCTGACGCTGGATGAAGCCGCCATCGCCCGCACCGCCGCGCTGGAGGGCGCCGGGATCGGCTATTTCTTTGAAGAAGACGTGGCCGAAGACCTTGCCGTCGGCCGCCTGATCCGCCTGCTGGAAGACTGGACGCCCGCGCGCCCTGGCTTCAGCCTCTACTATCCCGGCCGCCGCAACCCTTCGGCAGGGTTTACAGCATTCCTGAACATGGTGCGGGACCGGGCCGCAGCCCCCTGATCTGAACGTCCGAACTGCACAGGTGCGGCCCGGTCCCGCGGGTCACCAGGAACAATCAGCTCAGGACTGCGGAAATATCGCAATCCTGACAACCGGTCTCCTTCGCAGGCGGTACGAGCCGCCTGCGAAGGAGACCGGAAATGCTGAGAGCCTTTCAGTGCTTATGCGTGACCAGCATGGTGGTCATATAAGACTGGACCGCCTCGGTCCCGCCCTCGGAGCCAAAGCCACTGTCCAGCACACCGCCAAAAGGCGTTTCCGGCAGGGCAAGGGCGAAGTGATTCAGCCCGAGCATACCCGTATGCAGCGAGGCTGCGATCCGTGCGGCCACCGCATCGGAGCGGGTAAAGGCATAAGAGCCCAGCCCGACCGGCAGGCGGTTGGCCTCGGCCAGGGCATCCTCAAGCGAGCCGGTCCGCATGACCAGCGCAAGAGGGCCGAAGGGTTCGTCATTCATCGCGCGCATGTCAGCGGTCATGCCAGACAGGATGGTCGGCCTGTAGAAATTACCGGTATTGCCGATCCGCGCGCCGCCGGTTTCAAGCCTGGCGCCCTCCGCCACCGCGTCCTGAACCAGTTTATCCACCGATTGCAGCTGGCCCAGCGTCGTCAGCGGCCCCATCTGGGTTACCGCCTCTGCCCCATTGCCGATGACCAGCTTTTCCGTCTCGGCGGTGAAGCGCGTGACGAATTCGTCATGCACTGCATCATCCACCAGAAAACGGGTGGGCGAGACACAGACCTGCCCGGCATTGCGGAACTTCCAGGTCACCGCCTGCGGTACCAGCGCATCGAGATCCGCATCTGCCGCCACGATGACCGGCGCATGTCCGCCAAGCTCCATCGTGACTTTTTTCAGCTCGGCCCCGGCGGCCGCGGCGACGATGCGGCCAACCCGGGTCGAACCGGTAAGCGAGATCTTGCGGATTTCCGGCGCCCTGATCAATGTGTCGGAAATCTCGGAGGCGCGGCCCCAGATCACGCTGACAGCCTTTGCCGGAACACCGGCATCCAGCAGGCAGCGCCCGATGGCCCAGGCGGTGACCGGGGTATCTTCCGAAGGTTTCACCACGATGGAACATCCGGCTGCCAGGGCCGGCGCGATTTTCTGCATCGGGCCCCAGGCAGGGAAATTCCACGGTGCCATGACCGCAACCGGCCCGACAGGCCTGTGCAGCACCGACAGCGAGATATCCGCGGCCCGTCCGGGCACGATACGGCCATAGGTGCGTCGGCCCTCTTCGGCGGACCAGTCCAGCAGATCGGCGGAGCCGTTCCACTCTGCCAGCGCCTGGGCAAGGGGCTTGCCCTGTTCGCGCGTCATGACTGCGGCGGCCCCGGCCGCGCGTTCCCGCATCAGCTGCGCGGCGCGGCGCAGGATCTGATAGCGCTCAAATGCGGATTTCGCAGACCATTCGGTGAAACCTTCCAGCGCCAGGCGCGCCGCTTCGGCCGCTTCAGCGGCCCCGGCACGGGGCAGCCCGACGATCAGTTCATCGGTCGCGGGATTGATGACTTCCAGCAGACCAGCGCTGCCGCTGTGGCGGTTCTCGCCGCCAATAATAAGTGCTGCCTGATCAAACATGTCAGTGCTCCTTCACATATGTGTCGAGGATATATTCAGCGATCGCCAGCGACGAGGTTGCAGCGGGCGAGGGTGCATTGCAGATATGAACCATGCGGGGCGTCTCAAGCACGAGGAAGTCATGCATGATGGTTCCGTCATTCATGATGACCTGGGCGCGCACACCGGCCTTGCGCGACTTCAGATCACTGCGTTTCAGACCGGGCATATATTTGCGGCAGGCCTCCAGATAGCTGGAGGTGAAAAGCGAGTTGCGCAATTCGGCCAGCCCTGAGCGCAGATTGCCCTTCAGAAACCGCCAGAAGCCGGAATGGCTGAGGATGGCAAAGAGATCGCGCAAATTGACCGAAAACCGCGGCAGACCCTCGCGTGAAAGGCCAAGCACCGCATTCGGCCCGACGCTGAGGCGATTGTTCACCTCATGTGTCAGATGGATGCCAAGGAATGGCAGATCGGGGTCGGGTACCGGGTAGATCAGATGCTTTATCTGCGACCGCAGCCGGGGATCGACCTGATAATATTCCCCCCGGAACGGAATGATCCGGAAATCCGTTTTAAGCCCCGCCAGCCGGGCCAGCCGGTCCGCCTGTGCCCCGCCACAAACCACCAGACGGCGGGTCTCGATCTTCTCGCCACCGGCAATCAGGCTGACGCCGTCAAGGCTCTCGCGGATTGCGGTAACTCTGGCATTCAGCCGGATCGCACCACCGCGTTCGGTTATGCGCTCGGCCATGCGGCGGGTGACGATACCGAAATCGACAATCGCGCTTTCGGGAAAGAACAGCGCCTCAAGCCCGTTAATCAGCGGTTCCCGGTCACGCAGTTCTGGGCCGCTCACTTCGGAGAAAGGAATGCCATTGGCCGCCGCGCGTTCGCGCAGCCCCTGAAGGCGCGCAACCTCCAGCGGATCGGTCGCCACGATGAGCTTGCCGCATTCCTCAAACGGGATATCCGCCTGACGGCAAAAGGCCTTCACCATCACCGCACCCTTGCGGCACAGCTTTGCCTTAAGCGAGCCCGGAGCATAATAGACCCCGGCATGGATGACGCCCGAATTGTTACCGGTCTGATGGCGGGCCAGCCCGGCCTCTTTCTCAAGGATCAGGATTTTAGCGTTGGGATAGCGGTCCTGATAGGAAAGGGCTGTCGCAATACCGACAATCCCTCCCCCGACCACTACGAGATCAAGTTTCATTCATCACCTTGTCAGGAAGTCCGGCGCCAAGAGTTGCCGCCAGAAGGGAATCCCGGTCGAACGCCGCGCGCGGTGCCGCAACCGCGACCCTGCCCGAATGGACGACGAGAATGCGCTCGCTGAGGGCCAGCAGCTCGGCGAAAGACGTGGAAAGCAGGATGATCGCCGCGCCGCCCGCAGCCATTTCCAGCATGATTTCGTAAATCTGTCGGATCGCGCCCACGTCAACGCCCGAGGTGGGTTCGGAAAAGATATAGATCTTCTGCTCCCGCTTCAGCCATTTACCAATCACTGCCTTTTGCTGGTTACCCCCCGAGAAGTAACGCATTTTCGTCGCAGGCGCAGCCGGGTGAATGGCAAGCTGCCCGACAACCGCGCGACCATGGCGAAGGACCGCCGAATGCCCGACCACGCCAAGGCGCGAAAGGCGGTCCAGCACCGGCAGCGAGACATTCTCTGCCAGCGAGAGATTGGGGAACAAAGCCTGCTTGCGACGGTCTTCGGGGATCAGCGCGATCCCCGCTGCCAGCGCGTCCTGCGGCGCCCGCAACCGCACTGCCTGCCCGTCGACCCGGATCTCTCCCTGATAGTCGACAAGCCCGGAGAGGGCCTTTTCGATCTGTTCCATACCACCGCCAATCGGCCCGGTAATGCCGAGGATCTCACCTTTGTGCAGGGTGAAATCCACCGGCTCCAGCCGGGCGGTGCTCAGGCCCCGGACCTCAAGCGCAATCCCGGGGCGGGCATGACCGGGATTTGTGACGGCCAGTTCTCCGGCGGAACGGTTGACCATCAGCCGGGTGACCAGTGCCTCGTCAATCTCGTCGCGTTCCAGGGTCCGCACCACTTTGCCATCGCGCAGGATGGTGGCGCGGTCGCAAAGCAGCTTCACCTCGTTCAGCCGGTGCGAGATATAGACGATGGTCAGCCCTTCGTCCCTGAACCGGCGGATCAGGTCGAAAAGCAGCTCGCTTTCGCGCCCCGAAAGCCGGGCGGTCGGCTCATCAAGGATGATCAGACGGAATTTGCGGTGGAACAGGGTTGCCAGCGTCAGCATCTGCATCTGGGCCGCCGTCAGTGACCCGGCCCGCGCTGCCGGATCGATATCGAGCCCGATCCGGGTCAGGATATCTTTCGCCCGCCGTTCCAGCGCCCGGCGGTTTACCCAGCCGCCTTCCTCTCCCAGCAGCAGGTTTTCCGCGACGCTCATCTGCCAGGCCAGTTCTGCATCCTGGTAGACAGCGCCGAGGCCCGCCGCATTGGCGGCTTTGGGCGAGGCACCGTGAAAGGCGTGGCCATCGACCAGGATCTCGCCCGAAGAGGCGGTATAGACCCCGGTCATGATCTTGATCAGCGTCGATTTCCCGGCGCCATTCTCGCCCAGAAGGGCATGGATTTCTCCCTTGCCGAAGGCGAGATCTATGCCCTTGAGCACCTGAACCCCTGAGAAATCCTTGTGCAGATCGCGGATCTCAACCAGCGGGGTCTGATCATCTGAATTTGCCATTGTACTGCACCCCGCCTCAGATGAACTTCAGATGCAGCTCTTCACGGTTCAGGAAGGCATTCGCCCCGACCGCGATCAGCAGAACAAAGCCGTTGAAAAGCTTGCGCGCCGAGCTGTCGATGCCGAACTGGGTCATGCCATTCGAGACCATGTAGAGGAAAAAGACGCCGAGCAGGGTTCCCAGAACATGGGGCTTGCCCTTGCCAAGGATGGTCGCCCCCAGGAAGACGGCGGCAAAGGCCTCAAGCAGGTAACCCGCACCGCCAACCGGCTGCGCCGAGGACGAGGTGGCGGCAAGGAAGACACCGGCCACACCACAGAAAAAGGCGCAAAGCACAAAGCTGACCGTGACCCAGCGATAGACCGGAATGCCGGAATAGAAGGCAGCCAGCGGATTGTCTCCGACCGCGCTGATATAATGGCCGGTGCGCAGCTTGTTCGCGATGATGAAGGCGATGGCGAAGAAGAAGAACAGGAAGACCGATTTCACCGCGATCATGCCGTAGCGACCCTGTCCCAGCCAGCGGAAAAAGGTTTCCTCATAACCGACAGCAATCTGATAGCCGCCGGTCAGATACTGGTTCAGGCCTTCAAGCAGAAACATCACCCCGATGGTTCCGACGATCCCCGAGATACGAAACCACGTGACCAGCAGCCCGTTGACGAGACCAATCGCCATCGAGGCAAGCAAGGCCAGCACAATGGCCATGGGTGCTCCGGTCACCGGGATCAGCATGGCGCAGACGATGGATGCCGTGGTCACGGTGGTGCCGATCGCCAGATCAAAGCTGCCGGCGGCGACCACATAGGTCAGCCCGATCGACAACAGGGCGCAGGTGAACATCGAGAACACGATATTGTTCATGTTCGAGACGGTCAGGAAATAGGGTGACGCAATCGAAAAGCCGATTGCGACGGCAAGGATTACAAGGATCGTGCCCCAGACCCGCAGGAATCTGACGAATGGGTGGGTTTTGTCCTGACCCGCGGCCTCGGACCGTCCGGCTGCGGCTTGCGTTGCGGTTGTCATCTTAATGTCCCGTGGGCTTCAGGCGGCACGGCCCTGACCGCATTGCGGTCGGGCCGGCGCGCGAGGTTGGAGCGGAGATTGGGTGCCCCGGTCAGGGCACCCGAAGCAAAACGGCGGATCAGCCGCCGAAAGGCTTCAGAAAGGCGATCGCCGCCTCATCCATGGCGCGGATTTCGTCATGCACTTTCGCGGCTTCTTCCGGCAAAATCGTCTGCACCGGCGCGCGATGGCTGATATTCGGCACCTGTTCACCACGGCCAAGCGCGAGGGCAATCCTGCCGACCTCTTCGCCGATGATGTGATAGGGGACGTCGGTCGAGAATTCGATCTGCGAATTGCCCGTGGCCATCTCGCCCAGCAGCTGATCCGAGGTGAAGTTGTTGAACAGCTTCACTTCATTGCGGCCCATCTGCTGCACGGCCTGCATGGCACCGATGGTCAGCGGCCACCACCAGGACATGAAGGCGGCAATCGAGCCCGGCTCGGGATTGGCCTGAAGCAGGGCGAGCATATTCTCGCGGCCTTTCGAGATCTGGTCCTCGCTTGAAACGGAACCCGAAATGAAGGGCAGCATTTCCATGCGCGGCTCGAAGGTGGTCATCAGCGAAAGCATGTCCGACTGCATGTCGAACGGCGTGTAGAAGCCACGCGATTCGGCGGTCTGGGCGATCCGGCCCTGGCGGCCAAGCGCGTTCTGGATGAAATGCCCCATGGTGATCGCGGCGCCCCAGGTATCTTCCAGAACCGCAGGCGAATCCTTGACGTTCACACAGAAGCCGACGGTCTTGATGCCGCGCTTATGCGCCTCGTCAACGATGAAAGCCGTCTCGGATTCCAGCGAATAGATCCCCAGAACAAGCACATTGATGTCACGGTCAAGGAGCGCAAGCGCTGCGTCCTGTTCGGATTGCTTGGAAGGCTCGCCGCGCACGGCGACCACCTCACCGCCCCCTTCGGTCACGGTCTGCGCGATCTTCCAGCAGCCACGCCGCCAGGGCTGGTTGAACGGGCCATAATTGAGACCGATCCCGACCCGCACCGGCGCGCCCTGGGCGCGAAGGACGGAAGGCGCAAAGAGCGTCGTTGCCGCAAGGGCTGCCGCAGTCCCGCCCAGCATCTGCCTGCGCGAGAGATTCGCGGCGGACAGCGCGGCCTCAGCAAGCTTCTTTCTTGCAATGAAATCCATTGGTACCTCCCTGAAGATGAAATCGCCAGCCGGACTCCTCTCTGGCTGGTGCCGGTGTCGAACTACAGATTATCGACAATCTAGTCCATAATAATTTCGATGATTATGATGATTATTTGGTCGAGTGAATTGACAGCCCGCACGGGGGCCGCTATCGCTCTGGCTCGGAAGGAGGGGGTCAATGCCACGCAATCAAAGGGTGCTCAGCGCATCCGCGACAGCACCGGAAGCCGGCAAGGTCCGCATGGCCGAAGTCATCTACCAGGCTCTGCGCCACGACATTGCCTTTGGCAGGCTGATGCCGCGTCAGAGGCTGGTCGAAAGCGATCTTTGTGAACGTTTCGGGACCACAAACCACAATGTCCGCCAGGCTTTCGAGCTGCTGGACCGCGTGGGCCTGATCGAGCGCAAGGCCAATCGGGGTGTCGAGGTCAAGGCGATGACCGCACAGGAGCTGACCGACCTTTATGAGGTGCGTGTCATGCTGCAACGCGAGGGCGCGCGCTTTCTTGACCTTGATCGTCGGGAGGAGCTGGTGACCAGGCTTACAGCGGTCAATGCCGATTACGAAAAGGCCCTGGAAGAAGACCGGCTGGAGGCTGCCGCCGAGGCAAATGACGCTTTCCATACAATGCTGTTCGATTACTGCCGCAATGCCGAACTGGCAAAGCTGCAGCACAGTTACTGGCTGAATGCTTCGGCGATCATCTCGCGGGCTTTGACGGATAAAAGCCTCTCGCAGAAGTCGCGCGAAGACCATCGCGCCATCATCAGCGCCATCGCAGATGGCGATGTCGCGCGCCTGATCGAAGTGACGGTGGGCCATATCAGCCCGGCCGTTGATGTTTACAGACGGCTCTACGGGCTGTTCTGAGGAGGACACTATGTCTCTGGGAGGAGAAATCCCCGACTACATCGTAGTCGGGGCAGGGTCTGCTGGTGCCGTCGTTGCCGCCCGGCTGACCGAGGATCCCTCGATCCGGGTTGCCCTGGTCGAGGCCGGGGGAGAAGACCGCAATCCGTGGATCCATATTCCCCTGGGCTATGGCAAGCTGTTTCGGGCCCCGGGCGTCAACTGGATGTACACGGGTGTGCCGGAACCCGGCCTGAACAATCGCGTCATCTACCATCCCCGTGGCAAGGTGATCGGCGGCTCCAGTTCGGTCAACGGGCTGCTTTACGTTCGTGGCCAGGCGGCGGATTACGATACCTGGGCGCAAATGGGCTGCACGGGCTGGAGCTTTGCCGATGTGCTGCCGATGTTCCGTCGCGCCGAGCGCCGGATTGCGGGCGGCAATGCGCTGCGGGGCGGGGATGGGGCACAGCCGATCTCGGGCCCGACCGGCCCGCATGAGCTTTGTGACGCCTATATCGAGGCCTGTATGCAGTCGGGCCTGCCGCGCAATGAGGATTTCAATGGCGCGCATCAGGAAGGTGCCGGCTATTACGAATCCACCCATCTGAACGGCATCCGCTGGTCGACCGCGAAAAGCTATCTGCGCGAGGCGCGCAAACGCCCGAATTTACAGGTGATCCTCAGGGCCCGCGTGCTGAAGGTTCTGTTCGAAGGCAAGCGCGCGACCGGCATCCTTTACGAAAAAGACGGCCAGCACATCACGCTGCGCGCCCGCCGCGAGATCGTGCTCTCGACCGGCTCGATTGCGACCCCTCAGTTGCTGGAACTTTCGGGCGTCGGCGATGGCGAGCGGTTGCGCCAGCTTGGCGTCGGGGTGGTGCATCACGCGCCGCAGATCGGTGAAAGGCTGCAGGATCACCTGCAGGTGCGCTGCGTCTATGAGGCAAAGCGCAGCAATACGCTCAATGCCCGCTACAATAATCTCGTCCGGCGGATGGGGATCGGGCTGGAATTCCTGCTGCGCCGCCGGGGGCCGCTGACGGTTTCGGCAGGCTATGCCGGGTCGTTCTACCGCACCTCCGGGATGCTGTCAGAACCCGATATCCAAAGCCTGTTCCTGATATTCTCGCTCAGAAAAATGGGCGATGCCTTTGACCCGTTCTCGGGATTTACGGCCAGTTTCTATCAGCTGCGGCCCGAAAGCCGGGGCCATGTTCATGCCGTAAGCCCCGATATCCGCCAGCAACCGGCGATCCTTGCGAATTACCTTGCGACCGAGACGGACCGTCAGGTGAACATCGCCGGCCTGCGCCGCCTGCGCGAGATGATGCGGGCGCCGGCCATGGCGGCCCAGATCAGGCGCGAGACCGAGCCGCCGCCCGCTGCCGTCAGCGATGAGGATCTGCTGGCCTATATCCGCGCCACCGCCTCGACGGTTTATCATCCGTCCTCGACCTGCGCGATGGGGCCGAATGACGATGACCCCTGCACGCCGGAGCTGAGGCTGCGTGGGGTCGACGGGCTGCGGGTCGTCGACTGCTCGGTCATGCCTGCCATGACCTCGGGCAATCTGAACGCGGTCGCCATCATGATCGGCGAAAAGGGCGCCGATCTTATCCGGAAATCGATGTGAGACACCTGGAGGAGAAACATGTCAGACGAGATCAAACTCTACTTCTTTCAGACCGGCCGGATCCGGCAGAAAGAGGTCAATATCAAACTCGGGGCCGGTCAGGGTGAATTCTTCACGCCGATCCCCTGGTTCCTGATCACCCATCCGCGCGGCAATGTGGTGATCGATGGCGGTATCGCTGTCGAGGCGGCCATTGATCCGAAGGGGCACTGGGGCGATGTCGCGGATGTCTACTGGCCCGTGATGGACCCCGAAGATGGCTGCATCAACCGCCTGACCGAAGCAGGCTTCGACCCCGCCGATGTGAAATATGTCATCCATTCGCACCTGCATCTGGATCATACCGGCGCTATCGGGAATTTCCCGAATGCGACGCATATCGTGCAGAAACGCGAATATGAATACGCCTTCAGCGCCGACTGGTTCGCGGCTGGCGGCTATATCATGAAAGACATCACCAAACCCGGCGTGAAATGGGATCTGATCGAGGAAGACGGCCTTGATCTCTATGGCGACGGGGTCATCCAGCTGTACAAATCGCCGGGCCATTCCCCGGGCCATCAGTCAATCATGGTGCGCCTGCCCAACAGCGGCGCGGTATTGCTGGTGATCGACGCCGCTTACACATTCGATCACTGGGACAATAAATGCCTGCCGGGCTTCCTGACTTCGGCGATCGAGACCTCCGCCTCTGTCGGCAAGCTGCGCCGTCTGGCCGAACGCGAAAACGCCATGGTTGTGACGGGCCATGACCCGGACGCCTGGCCATCCTTCCGCAAGGCTCCTGACTATTACGACTGAGCCTTTCGGCCAGTTCGTCGTGCAGAGAGCGGGGCACCACTCCCGGCTTCGCTCTCTGCCACAAGCTTTTCATACCCAGAGCGGGCCGGATCGGCGGCCCCAGACAATGGCCGGGGCCATGACAACAGACGTATTTCTGCAAGAGGCCGCCCCTGTGCTGGCGTCAAAGGATCTGGTGACCGCGCCCGAGGCGATGTCGCCTTTCCTGACAGACTGGCGACATATGGCAAAAGGCGACGCAATCGCGGTCTGCTTTCCGCGCCGGACCGAAGAGGTGGCCGCTCTTGTCACATTATGCGCGCGCCACGGCATCTCGATCACGCCGCAGGGGGGCAATACCGGCCTTGCCGCCGGCGCAGTGCCCGGTGGCGCAGGCCCGGCCATTGTTCTCAGCCTTGCCCGGATGAACCGTATTGTAGCACTCGACCGGATCGGCATGACGGCCACGGTCGAGGCCGGGGTCATCATCGACACATTGCGCGCCGAACTCGCCGCCATCCGCCGTGATCTGCCCGTTAGTTTCGCAGCAACGGGTTCGGCCACGGTCGGAGGTATCCTTGCGACGAATGCGGGCGGGGCGAATGTGCTGCGGGCAGGCATGGCGGCCCGACGCCTGCTTGGGCTGGAAGTGGTGCTGGCCGATGGCAGTGTGGTCTCGCGGCTGGACGGTCTGCACAAGGACAATTCCGGCCTGAACTGGATGCAGCTCTTCACTGGCTCGGAGGGCTGTCTGGGGATCATCACCAAAGCGGTTCTGAAGACCGAACCGCTGGCGGTCTCGACCGCGACCGCGCTGCTTGCGGTCACGGACCCTGCACGCGCGCTGGAGCTTTACGGCCTTGCCACCGACCGGATGGGCGAGCGTCTTTCGGCCTTTGAGATCATCTCTGCCGAGGCCAGCCTCCGTGCCGGTGACAGGATGGGAGTGGCAAGCCCGGTCACCGTGCAAGACGGATGGCTCTTGCTGATCGAAGCCAGTTCAACCGCGCCGGATATCGCGCCGGAGTTTGAGGCGCTGATCGGTCAGGCCTTCGAGGCCGGTCTGTGCCATGACGGCACGATTGCCACCAATGAAGCGCAGCGCCGGGCGATATGGCATCTGCGCGAAAGCCTGACCGAGGCCGAAGCCGCCAGCGGGACCTCTGTAAAGCACGATGTTTCAGTGCCTGTCGCCAGGATCCCCGATTTCCTGCTGAAAAGCCGGGACGTGCTGGCGGATGTCGCCGCGCAGACCGGCGCCCGTCTGCAACCGCATATCTTCGGCCATATCGGAGATGGAAATCTGCATTTCAACATTCTCACCGACCGGCCTCGGGCCGCAGGCACCCTGAACCGCGCTGTGCATGATCTGGTGATTGCCTGCGGTGGTTCGGTGACGGCCGAACACGGTGTTGGCAGCTACCGCCTTACCGAGGTCGGGCGCCTGCTTCCGGCCGCGCAGCTGGCGTTGCAGCGCCGGATCAAAGCGGCGCTCGATCCGCTGAACCTCCTCAATCCCGGCAAACTCATTCCCGGAGCCTGATCCATGACAGAGCAATTCGACTATATCATTCTGGGTGGCGGCACGGCGGGCTGCGTGCTGGCGAACCGGCTGTCAGAGAATGGCCGCCACCGGGTGCTGCTGGTCGAAGGTGGCGGCGAGCCGAAAAGCATGTGGATCGATATCCCGGCGGGCTTTTCCAAATTGCTGGTCGATCCGGTTTACAACTGGCGTTTCACCTCGGAGCCCGAGCCGGCGACCTATGACCGCCAGATATCGATCCCGCGCGGCAAGGGCCTTGGTGGCTCGACCCTGATTAATGGAATGATCTGGGTCAGGGGCCAGGCGCGTGACTTCGACCAATGGGCGCAGAAAGGGGCAACAGGCTGGAGCTTCGCCGATGTGTTGCCCTGGTTTCGCAAAATCGAGGATTTCGCCGGAGATGAGGGCGAGACACGTCACAAGGGCGGTCCGGTTCCGGTGACAGAGGTGGGGTTGCGACCGGAACTTGCCGAGGCCTTCATCCGCGCGGCCCAGGAGGCCGGTTATCCGCGCAACCCGGATTACAATGACGGCAGCCAGGAAGGCTTCGGCTATTATCAGGTAAACCAGAAGAAGGGCCGCCGGATCTCTGCCGAAAAGGCCTATCTGGCCCCGGCCCGCAAGCGCCCCAATCTGCGGGTTGAAACCAATGCCCATATCCTGCGACTGGAAATCGAGGGCCGCAGGGTTACCGGCGCGACCTGGCGCAAGAACGGTCGTGACATCACCATGTCCGCAGGTCGTGAGGTTATTCTCTGCGCCGGCGCTGTGCAGACCCCACAGATCCTGGAACTCTCGGGCATCGGCAATCCGGATCTGCTGGCGCGATGCGGGATCGAAACGCGCCATGCGCTGCGCGGCGTTGGCGAGAATTATCAGGACCATTACTGCACGCGGATGAACTGGCGGGTGACAAAGCCGGTCACGCTGAACGAACAGACCCGTGGCCTGTCTCTGCCGCGCGCTGTGCTGCAATATTTCAGCACCCGCAAAGGGATCCTCACACTGGGCACCGGGATGGCGGCGGGCTTCGTCAAAACCCGCCCCGATCTGGAAGATGCCGACATTCAGTACTTCTTCATGCATGCAAGCTACGCCGATGCGGCAAAGCGGATCCTGGATCATCAGCCCGGTATGACGATCGGCGTCACCCAGCTGCGCCCGGAAAGCGTTGGTTCCATTCATATCCGTACCGCCGATCCATACGCGCAGCCGGCAATCGCTCCGAACTTCCTCTCGTCACCAGCGGATCTGATCGTCATGCGCCGCGGGATGCAGATCGCGCGTGACATTGTGGGGCAAAAGGCGCTTGCGCCCTATGTCGCGCATGAAATGAGCCCTGGCCCGGATTGCGCAAGCGAGGCCGATTGGGACGAGTTCACCCGCCGCAATGGCCAGACCATCTATCACAATGCCGGAACGGCAAAGATGGGCACCGACCCGATGGCTGTGGTTGACCCGTCGCTGAAGCTGCACGGGTTGGCAGGGTTGCGCATTGCCGACGCATCCGTGATGCCGACAGTGGTTGCCGGAAACACCCAGGCGGCCGTTTTCATGATCGCGGAAAAAGCCGCCGATCTGATCCTTGGATCTGCTGGCTGACTTAGACCCGGACATCTGTGCTTACGGCGCACAGGGCGCACGCTTTTATAGTGTGGCTGAACAGAGTTCCTCAGGTGTCTGAACTCAAGGCTCGATGGGGGGCGCTCCCTGGAGAGGAAGGCTGAACAGCTGGCCGGGATCGAGATCGCGCCCCAACAGGGTCTGACAGATCTGGAACGTTGAAATACGGCGCTGCCGAACTGTCGGCGGCCCCCTCCTGCTCTCGAAATCCGACCAGGGGACCGGGCACCGCCCCCGGGGCATGTTGCAAAGCCTGGTCATCGGCGAGTGTCTTCAGGTCAGGCGCATCGTCGTGAGACCGGGCGCCGCCCACAGGATCGAGAAACCCGGCAAGGGAGCGAGGATGACATCATCCGTTACGTGGAAGCCTATGCTGTCGGCCAGGGCGCAAGGGGCTGATATCGGACTGATTTTGCCCGAAGCGCTGGCCCGGCAATACCGGGCCGCCGCTTGCAGCGTACCCGGTACAGGCAGTCTGGATCTGAATTGACCAGCCTCGCATATCTGCTCCGCTTCCGGTCCGGACTTTCTGGCTTTTGCGTTCTCTGCGCGCTAGGCATCGGGCGGATGAGATTCGCAAAGGACATCTGATGGACCGCGTTCTTGTGACGGGTGGTGCCGGGTATATCGGGTCGCATGCCTGTAAGGCGCTGGCACGGGCCGGGTTTTTGCCGGTGGCTTTCGACAATCTCTCGACCGGCTGGGCCGAGGCGGTAAAATACGGGCCGCTGGCCAGGGGAGATCTCCTGGACCGCGCCTCGATCGATGCAGCGCTGGCCGAACACCGGCCCATTGCGGTGATGCATTTCGCGGCGCTGTCACTGGTGGGCGAGTCGATGAAGGATCCCGGCAAATACTGGCGGGTGAATGTTGAGGGCGCGCTGAACCTGATCGAGGCAACGGTGGCAGCCGGGATCGGCAATTTCGTCTTCTCCTCGACCTGCGCCACTTATGGCGATCAGGATGGGGTGGTGTTGACCGAGACCACGCCGCAATACCCGATCAATGCCTATGGCGGCTCGAAAAAGGCCATCGAGAATATCCTTGGCGATTTCGCGGCGGCCTATCCCCTGAACCATGTGATCTTCCGCTATTTCAATGTCGCGGGCGCCGATCCCGAAGGGCAGCTGGGCGAACAGCACCAGCCCGAGACACATCTGATCCCGCTCATGCTGGAGGCGGTGGCGGGCAAGCGCCCCGCGCTGACCGTCTTCGGCTCCGATTACGCCACCCGCGACGGCACCTGCGTGCGCGACTATGTCCATGTCTCGGATCTGGTCGATGCTCATGTGCTGGGGCTGAAATGGCTGCTGGACGGCAAGGGCACCCGGGCCTTCAACCTCGGCACCGGCAAAGGCTTTTCCGTGCGCGAGGTGATCGATGCCGCCCGCACCGTTACCAACAGAGAGGTGCCGATCATCCAGGGTGAGCGCCGCCCAGGCGATGCGGTGGCGCTGGTCTCGGGCTCGGCCCGGGCAGTTGAGGAACTGGGCTGGGAGCCGAAACGCTCGACCCTGCGGCAGATGATCGGTGATGCCTGGACATGGGCGCAGCAGCCGGAATACCGGGAATAGGAGGGGCGCTGCCCCCGTCCCTGTCCCGGGCTATCTGCGTGAGGTGCAAAGCCCCGTCTTTTCGGATCCGAATACCCCGCGGGAGGCGCCGGCCATCTGCCAGATGTGACGCGGCTGCGGCAGAAGCCACAGGACCCATGGCCCGAGATTCAGACCCGGTGGCCTGCGCGGCCTTGTGGTCGCGCCGACCATCGCCCGGACGGCGCAGGATCCGCAAAGGCCGTGGTCGATTGCGGCGCGGTGATGGTGGCCGGCAGCCAAATCCAGGCTGACGGGAACGGGCTGAAATTCTACAACACCACTTGCAAGGTCGCCAGGGCGGATGAGACCGCGATCCGGGCAGCGCCTGGTGCCGCGCGGATGCGCCCGTGTGCGATGAGTCTGACACGCTGCCGGGCAGACAGTTACTGGCTTTCGAGACCTGGGCGGTCGATGGCCATTCCCGCAAAAAAGCGCAGGGACAGGGGACAGTGGGAACCCCTGGTGCCATCGTCTCAACCGATGGCGATGCAAACTGTCTCTTCTTTTAGCCGTCGTTAATCCATCTTCAAGATTGTTATATACAACGCTTGTTATAATGCATATATCATGAAGGTGATCGCGGGCCTTTGCCGGCCTTGGGGTCAGCACTTTACCGGCGCATCAAACCGGAAACCATGTCATGTCCAGAACCGGATCTGCTTCATCCCGCCCTTCGCTGCTGGGCGATCTGTTTGAGAGCCTGAGCGAACGTGGCCGGCGCTTCATGGGCTGGCGCGCAGGGGTCCGGCGCGACAGGCTCCCGCCCCCTGATCTGACGGAGCTGGGCGCGCGCCTCCTGTCGCGGCGCGGAGAGGCCTCGGGCGTGGTGATTGCGCGTGCCCTGCTGGCAGCTTTTGAAGATGCGGGTCCTGAGGGGCGTCTGGCCTTCCTTCGGGCACTGGCCGATGATTTCGGCCCCGACCCAAAGGCGGTGCAGGCCGCGCTGGCCGCCCTGCAACAGGCTCCCGACGCAGCCGGGCCGATGGAGGCGCTGCACAGCGCCTCCGAGCCGCGCCGCCAGGAATTGCTGCGGCGCCTGAACCTTGCACCGGGCGGCACTGCGGCGCTGGTCAGGATGCGCGAGGAGCTCATCGGCCATCTGCGCGACCAGCCGGAGCTGCGGCGGGTCGATCAGGATTTCGCGCATCTCTTCGGCTCCTGGTTCAACCGGGGCTTCCTTGGCCTGCGCCGTATCGACTGGAACACCCCGGCCAGCATTCTGGAAAAGATCATCCGCTACGAGGCCGTGCATGCGATCCGCAACTGGGACGATCTGCGCAACCGCCTGCAGCCCGGCGACCGGCGCTGCTATGGGTTTTTTCACCCGCAGCTGACCGATGAGCCGCTGATTTTCGTCGAGGTCGCGCTGACCCGCGCCAGTCCCGACAATGTGGCAGAGCTTCTGGACCTCACGCGCCGGCCGATCCGCGCGGAAGAGGCCGATACCGCGGTCTTCTATTCCATTTCCAACACTCAGAAAGGGCTGGCGGGGGTTTCCTTCGGCAATTTCCTGATCAAACAGGTGGTCGAGGAATTGAAGGCCGAATGCCCGAATATTCGGACCTTCGTCACCCTGTCGCCGGTGCCGGGCTTTGCCGCCTGGCTTTATGCGCAGCGCAAGGACGAGACCTCCGACCTGATCACCCCGGAGCAACGTCTTGTTTTCACCGCTCTCGACCAGCCGGGCTGGCATGAGGATGGCGCCGAGATCCGCGCGCCGCTTCTGGCTGCCGCGGCCAGCTATTTCCTCAGCGCCCGCGACAAAGCAGGGCGTGTTATCGATCCTGTTGCGCGCTTCCATCTGGGCAACGGCGCCCGGCTGGAGCGGCTGAATTTTCTGGGCGATGTCTCGGAGAATGGATTGAAACAGTCGCATGGGCTGATGGTCAATTACCTCTATGACCTCAGCCAGATCGAAGTGAACCATGAGGGCTTTGCCGAGCGTGGTGACATCGTCGCCTCAGACGCGGTGAAGGCCGCGAAGCCCGTCCCCCGCCTCTGACAGCCCGCCTTTGCAGGAATATGCCATGTCCGCCAATCTTTTCGACATTCTGACCCGCTCCATCACAGATCCCGGGGCGACCGCCATCGAAACCCCGGGCGGCGAGCGGATCAGCTATACCGAACTGACCCGGCGCAGCGGGAAAATGGCGCATGCGCTGACCGGGCTTGGCGTGGTCCCCGGCGACCGGGTGGCGGTGCAGGTGGAAAAATCGCTTGAGGCGATCATCCTCTACCTTGCCACGCTGCGGGCGGGCGCGGTCTTCCTTCCGCTGAACACCGGCTATACCTCGGCCGAGATCGCCTATTTCATCGGCGATGCAGAGCCCGCGCTCTTTGTCTGCGATCCGGCCCGCGCCGGCGATCTGGCGGCGACCGCCGAAAAGGCCGGGGCGCGGATGCTGACGCTGGATGCAGAAGGCCAGGGCAGCCTGACCGAAGCGGCAAAGGCCGCGCCCGGTGATTTCGCCACCCTGCCGCGTGAGGCCGATGATCTGGCGGCGCTCCTTTACACCTCGGGGACGACGGGGCGGTCAAAGGGGGCGATGCTGACCCATGGCAACCTGGTCTCGAACGCGCTGAGCCTGCGCGAGGCATGGCACTTTACGGCAAGCGATCTGCTGATCCATGCGCTGCCGATCTTTCACACCCATGGCTTGTTCGTCGCGACCAATGTGACGCTTTTCTCGGGCGCATCGATGATCCTGCTGCCGAAATTTGACCCTGACCGCATCCTCGGTCTGATGGACCGCGCCACGGTGCTGATGGGGGTGCCGACCTTCTATACAAGGCTGCTGGCCGAGGCGCGGCTGAACACGGCAACCACCGCGCATATGCGCCTCTTCATCTCCGGCTCGGCGCCGCTGCTGGCGGAAACCCACCGCGAATGGCGCGCACGCACCGGCCACGCCATTCTGGAACGCTATGGCATGACCGAAACGAATATGAACACCTCGAACCCCTATGCCGGAGACAGGGTGGCAGGCACGGTTGGACTGCCGCTGCCGGGAACCGAGGTGATCGTAACCGATCCGGAGACCGGCGCGGAGCTGCCGCAGGGCGAGATCGGCATGATCGAGGTGCGCGGCGCCAATGTCTTCAGGGGCTACTGGCGGATGGCGGAGAAAACGGCGGCAGAGCTGCGTGCCAATGGCTTCTTCATCACGGGCGACCTGGGCCGCATCGATGACCGGGGCTATGTCCATATCGTCGGACGCGGCAAAGACCTGATCATCACCGGCGGCTACAATGTCTACCCCAAAGAAGTGGAAGCCGCGATCGACGAGATCCCTGGGGTGCTGGAATCCGCCGTCATCGGCGTGCCGCACCCGGATTTTGGCGAGGCGGTGACGGCAATCGTGGTGCCCACCGGCACTCCGGCCCTGACCGGAGACGCGATCATCGCCGCGCTGGCAACGCAGCTCGCACGTTTCAAACAGCCAAAACGGGTGATCTTCATCGCAGAGCTTCCGCGCAACACGATGGGAAAGGTGCAAAAAAACCTGCTGCGAGAGCAATATTCCGCGGTCGCACCCGATCCGGACGGATCCAGCGCCTCCGGGCAAACCCAGAGCCAACTCCATGAGGCACCATGACATTGCCCACCCGTAACGCCGCGCTGCGCAATGCCGTCGCATATTTCGACAACGGGGCTTTTCTCGCGGACCTTGCCGCCCTTGTGTCCCGCCCCAGTGAAAGCCAGAACCCCGCAGCCGCGCCCGAGCTGCTGGCCTATCTGACCCTGGATCTGCAGCCAAGGCTGCAGGCGCTTGGCTTCGGATCCGTCCTTCATGACAACCCCGAACAGGGCGGGCCGCCTTTTCTGCTGGCGAGTCGCATCGAAGATCCGGGCCTGCCGACAGTGCTGATCTATGGCCATGGGGATGTCGTTCATGGCCAGGCCGAAGACTGGCGTGAAGGGCTCTCTCCCTTCCGGTTGCAGCAGGAAGATGACCGGGTCTATGGCCGGGGAACGGCAGATAACAAGGGCCAGCATCTGGTCAACCTGACCGCGCTTCAGCAGGTGATCGCATCGCGCGGCCGGCTGGGCTTCAACGCGAAACTCCTGATAGAGATGGGGGAAGAGGCGGGCTCCCCCGGGTTGCAGGAGTTTTGCCGCAGCGAGGCCGCGCTTCTGGAGGCCGATGTGCTGATCGCCTCGGACGGACCACGCATTGACCCCGCCAGGCCGATGATTTTCACCGGATCGCGCAGTTCACTGACCTTCCGGCTGAGCGTTGATTTGCGCCAGGGCGCGCATCATTCGGGTAATTTTGGCGGGTTGATCGCAGATCCTGCGATCATTCTGGCCCATGCTCTGGCGGTGATTACTGACCAGCGGGGCCAGCTCCAGGTGCCGGAATGGCGTCCCGACACGCTGACCCCGCGCATTCGCGAGGTGCTGGCGGTTCTGCCCGTACCGGAGGCCGGCTTTGCCCTCGACCCCGACTGGGGAGAGGAAAGCCTGAGCCAGACAGAGCGGGTCTTTGGGTGGAACAGTTTTGCGGTGCTGGCGATGAAATCGGGGCGGCCCGAAGCGCCGGTGAATGCCATCGCAGGTGAAGCCCATGCCACCTGTCAGCTGCGCTATGTGGTCGGGACCGATCCGGAGGAAATCCTTCCGGCCCTGCGACGCCACCTGGATCAGGCGGGCTTCGGAATGGTGCAGATCACCATGACAGACACCGGCTATTTCCCCGCGACGCGGCTGGATCCTGATCACCCCTGGGTGCAGTTTACGGCGGGTTCGCTGGAGGAAAGCACCGGCCTTGCGCCGCATATCCTGCCCAATCTGGGCGGCTCGCTGCCCAATGATTGCTTTGCCGATATTCTGGGTCTGCCAACAATCTGGATCCCGCACAGCTATGCGGGCTGCAACCAGCACGCGCCGGATGAACATGCTCTGATGCCAGTACTGCGTCAGGGGCTGATCGGGATGACGGGTCTTTTCTGGGATATCGGAACGCCCGGGCTGTCCCCGCAGCCGAAAAACAGCGCGTGAAGGCTATGAGACAACCGACGACCACCACAGGAGAGGCGAGTTGATGGCGGAAAGAAAGGTGGCGGTTCAGCTGACCGGGCTGCGCAAGCGTTTTGGCGACCTGGAGGTGCTGAAAGGGGTTTCTCTGACGGCCCATTCCGGTGACGTGATTGCGATCATTGGCGGCTCGGGTTCGGGCAAATCGACCATGTTGCGCTGCATCAACTTTCTGGAAACCCCGACCGCGGGCGAGGTGCGGCTGCATGGCGAGCTGGTTGAAACCAGGTCTGACGGAAAGGGGGGCCTGCGCGCAGCTAACGCGGCGCAGCTTAACCGCCTGCGGGCGCGGCTCGGGATGGTGTTCCAAGCCTTCAACCTCTGGCCGCATCGCACCGTGCTTGAAAATGTGATCGAGGCGCCGGTCCAGGTGCTGGGCCAGAACCGTGATGCGGCGATTGCCAATGCCGAACGGCTGCTCGACCGCGTCGGATTGCTGGCCAAGCGCGACACCTTTCCCGAGATGCTCTCGGGCGGGCAAAAGCAACGCGCCGCGATTGCCCGCGCCCTGGCGGTTGACCCACATGCCATGTTGTTTGACGAGCCGACCTCTGCCCTGGATCCGGAACTGGTGGGCGAGGTGCTTTCGGTCATTGCTGATCTCGCCCGCGAAGGCCGGACCATGATCCTGGTGACCCATGAGATGCAGTTTGCCCGCAATGTTGCCAGCGAAATCATCTTCCTGCGCAATGGGGTGATCGAAGAGCAGGGCCATCCGGCGGAAGTTTTCGACGCGCCGAAATCCGAGGCACTGCGCGCCTTCCTCGCACCGAAATACTGAGGCGGGGCTGATGGATCTTCTGAATATCACCGATTGGAGCCTTCTCGCCTGGGACTCCCCCGGCTGGGGCGGCGCGCTGCTCTGGGGTGCGCTCAAGACCGTGCAGATCGCCCTGGGGGGGTATCTTTTGGGCCAGCTGATCGGCATTGGCGGCGCAATGGGCAAGGTTTACGGACCTCCCTGGCTGAAAGAATTGCTGGCTATCTACACAACGCTGATCAGGGCCGTGCCGGAGCTGATCCTGATCCTGATCCTCTTTTATGCGGGGACGGCGGGTCTGAACGCCCTGGCTGGCCACTTTGGCCTTGGCCCGATCAACGTCAATGGCGCCATGGCAGGCGTGATGGTGATCGCAACCGTGCAAGGCGCCTATAGCACCGAGGTGATCAGGGGAGCGATCCAGGCCATTCCGACCGGCTGTCACGAGGCCGCCTCAGCCTATGGCATGGCGAAATGGACGGCCTTCCGTCGCGTGACGCTGCCCCTTCTGGTGCCACGTGCCCTGCCAGGCCTTTCAAACCTTTGGGTCATTGCCACCAAAGAGACCGCACTCCTGTCGGTGGTCGGTTTTTCGGAACTTGCTCTGGTGGCCAAACAGGCGGCGGGCAGCACCAAACATTACATGACCTTCTTTCTTGCGGCCTCGGCCCTCTATCTGACGATAACGCTGATTTCGCGGGTCGTCTTCAATCAGCTTGAGGCGCGCTACAGCCGCGGCACGGTGAAACACAGATGAGCGAGCTTGCCTTTTCATCCAGACGCGGGTTGCGCGCCGCTTTGCCCCTTTACCGCGTCATCTATATCGCGATCGGGCTGGCCATTCTTTACGCGATTGTGACGGGACTCCAGTGGGACTGGCTGCCCCAATATCTGCCAAAGTTCTGGAACGGCTTTAAAATCACCATCGCGATCTGGGCCGCATCGGTTGTGTTCGGCTTCCTGCTGGCGCTGCCACTGGGGCTGGCGCAGGTGGTGTCGCGCGGGCCACTGCGCTGGCTTTCCGTCGCCTATTGCACGACGTTCCGGGGGACGCCGCTCCTGATGCAGCTCTGGCTGTTCTATTTCGGCGTTGGAGCGATGATCACCCAAATTCCGGGCATCCGTGAAACCATTTTCTGGCCCCATGTGCGCGAGGCCTGGCCTTTTGCGGTTCTGGCCCTGTCGCTGAACTACGCTGCCTATTCGGGCGAGATCATGCGCGGTGCTTTCGCCGGAGTCGGCCGCGGTGAAATCGAGGCGGGCCAGGCCTTCGGCATGTCAAAGGCCAGGATCTTTCGCCGTATCTGGCTGCCGCTGGCCCTGCGCCAGGCCCTGCCCACCCTCGCGGGCGAAACGGTTTTGCAGCTGAAGGCAATTCCCCTGATCGCCACAGTCACGGTGCCCGAGATGTATGCGATTGTTGTCCAGGCGCGCCACGACACTTTGCTGACCTATGAGCCTTTGTTGTTCATCGCCGGCATCTATCTGGTTCTGACCTTCCTGGTCGTGCAGGCGCTTGGCCTCGTCGAGAGGCGTTTCAACCTGGCGAAAAGGTAAGGGCGGGCATGTTCCTCTGCGCAATTTCAGGGGCTTAAACGGTTTTAACAAGAAACGAACGACCAACATGGAGAAAACACCAATGAAAAAAACGGCACTTACCCTTGCCGCGATGCTGGCCTTTGCCGCGCCGGCTATGGCCCAGCAGCTGAAAGTCGGGATGGATTCCGCCCCCTATAAACCCATGAGCTGGCAGGAAGCGGACGGCTCCTTTCATGGGTTTGAGGTTGAGTTGGTAACAGCGGTCTGTGCCGCTGCCGCACTGGATTGCGTCATTGAGCCGGTGGCCTGGAATGGCATCATTCCCGCGCTGGAAACCAAAAAGATCGATATGATCATCGCCTCGATGAGCATCACGCCGAAGCGGCTGGAAGTGGTTGACTTCTCAGACCCCTATTATTCCTCCAACGCGATCTATATCGGCCAGAAGGATATGAAGTTTGATCCGAATGATGCCGATATCATGAAAAGCACCCTGCTGGGCGTGCAGACTGGCAGCGCTCATGAGGAATATCTGAATCGCAAATTTGATGGCCAGGCTGAGATCAAGGTCTATCAGGCGCAGGATGAATTGCTGGCCGATCTGGTCGCCGGGCGTGTCGATGTCGTCCTCGCGGGCCGGATGGGCTCGCTCGCCTTTCTCGGCTCAGCTGATGGGGCCGGTTTCAAAGCTCTCGCAGTGGTTGAAGATGAGACCTATCCGCCGCTGAGCATCGGTGCTGCCTTCCGTAAAGGCGACGAGAATATCGAAAAATTCAACACCGGGCTCAAAGCCATTCTCGACAATGGCACCTATGATGAGATTGCCGACAAATATTTCGATTTCGACATCTACGGCAAACCGCGCGGCTGAACGACGGATGCAGGACAGAAAGGCAAAAGGCTCGCAGAAATGCGGGCTTTTTCATGGATGTGCTGCAACACTCACGGCTCCTGTGATCGGGTTGAAGGCTACCAGCCAAGGCACGCGACGAGGCGCGCAGCTGCATGTTCCATCCAAAGCAGAGTTCGGAAAGGCTGGAGGACGGGTCGTTGACCGTGCGGTTCCGCGCCGGAGGGCGGGAGGAGATGGAATGGTATCTCGACCGCTGGCGTGACCGGGTCGATGAGGTTGCCAGGGTCAGGACCCATTGAATATCGCCTTGTTCGATGATTCAGGAGGCGCCAGGAGGCCCTTCTGATGAGCAATCTTTTCTGGCTGACAGACGCGCAGATGGCGCGGCTTGAGCCGTTCTTTCCCAAGAGCCATGGTAAGCCGCGCGTCGATGATCGCCGTGTGCTGAGTGGCATAATCTTTATCAATCGCAATGGCTTGCGCTGGTGTGACGCAGCCCGTGAATACGGCCCGCCCAAGACCCTCTACAACCGATGGAATCGCTGGAGCCGGATGGGTGTGTTCACCCGTTTCATGACCGGCCTGGCCGCCGAGGCTGCTGACGAGAAGACGATTATGATCGAAGTGAGCAGGCGAACGCCATGCGTTCGAGTGAGCCTGCGCAAGTATCTGAAAGCGCATCGCAAGGCCTCCAGCCTGCGGTTAAAAAAGCTGGGCGCGGCAGGCTGATCGGGCGCACGAAGGGTGGGATGAACACGAAGCTTCATGCCTTCGCCGATGCTCAGGGCCGCCCGATCAGCATGTTCATCACCGCAGGCCCCGTCAGCGACTCTACCGGAGCCGCTGCCATGCTGCGCAGCCTGCCGCAGGCAGAGTGGATGCTGGCCGACCGGGGATACGATGCTGACTGGTTCAGAGATGCGTTAAAAGTCAAAGGGATAAAGGCATGCATCCCCGGCAGGAAGGGCAGAAAGAAAGCCATCGGGCACGACAAACGCCGCTATAAACGCCGCAACCGCATTGAGATCATGTTCGGCAGGCTCAAGGATTGGCGGCGGGTTGCGACAAGAGAAGCCAGGTGCCCCATCGTCTTTCCCTCGGCCATAGCACTCGCCGCAACCGTCCTCTTCTGGCTCTAAAGTCAATGAGTCTGGAGCCTGGATGGGAAGCCGGCCGAATACCTCATCTGAACACCTACATTGCGCAAGAAATTCCCCAAAGCTCCGGCTCAGACTGACGGCGCCTGTGGCAGGCGGAAGCTTAAGGTCGTGCCGGTTCCCACCTTACTCTCTGCCGTGACTGTGCCGGAGTGGGATGCGATGATCCGGTCGACCAGGAACAGTCCAAGGCCGGAGCCGTCGATATTTATCGTGCTGCGGCCACGATAGCCGTTTCCAAATATTCTGGGAATCTCGTCTTCGGGTATTCCGACGCCGTTGTCTTTGATGCTGATGACGATTTCATCGCCCTCCAGTCCAGCCGTCAGCGCTATTTCAGAGCTGCGTTCATCTGAGGCATATTTGGTGGAATTTTCAATCACGCTGACGAGGGCGATTTCGAACATTTCCAGATCGGCCATAATAAGGGCATCTTCTGTATCTGGCTCTATAATCAGTTCCAACTGCGCATTTGGCATCAGTTCCATTGCGCGGCCGGTACCGGCGGCGATCAGATTTCTGACAGAATGTGCTTCGAGCTCTGCCTGGAAAGACGCGCCCTGGACGCGACTTCGGACAAGGTTCACCTCAAGAATATCGACAAGCCGGGATATGGCGCGACGCACGCGGGTTATACGTTCTTTGTTGATATCATCCTCAGTGGGAAGCGAGATACCGATCGCGTCTACTGTTGCACGGATGACTGCCAGAGGGGTACGATACTGATGCGATACCGCCTCAAAAAAACTGATCTTCTGGCGCTGGCTTTCCAGTTCGGCCTGCAGAGCCTCCTCCGCCACTTGCTTTGCGGAGGCAAGCTCTTCTGTCCGTTCCTCGACCAGATCTGCCGCCTTCTTCTCGGCCGTTTTCGCGCTTTCCAGCTCGCGCTGTCGGATCATGCGGTTGCGGGATTCCATATCGCGCATCCGCACCGCCATTGCGCCGGTCAACAGCAGCATCTGGCCGAGAACGGCAATTCCATAGGCGTGCATAACGAAATTCGGCAGCAAAGGCGCGCCTAATCTTTGCATCAGCGCCATTGAAACGCCTATCCCGGTCAAAGAATAGGCGGTGGCCCGCATCTTGCCGGCAAAACCATCTTCGTTACGATAGTAGATTGCCACGCACATATTCAGGATGGCGATTGCCAAGGCAGCGAGCGATCCGATCGGACCAAAGACGAGGTTCATACCGAGCGCAGAGAATAAACCTCCGACCAGACCAAGCATCGCCGGAATGGCATAGGCGATGCGCAGAAAAATATTCTTCCGCATAATATCCATAATACTTATGCAGGACACCACGCTGATCGTCATCCCGATCCAGGCATTGAATCCGATGAAGAAATCATTGGCACGGCCGTCCCCCGGGAAGAGATAGACCCGGCTGATCCCGAGATTGCCGAAATATATCATCGAGACGCCGAATGTCGCCATCGCCAGCCAGAAATATTGCGGCTTGCGATCATAATAAAGAAATACGAACTGGATCATCACCATGATCGCCATGCCGCCAAACCACAGCCCGTAGATCAGGGCCGATGTGGTGACGAAAATGAGATGATTCTGCTCAGGGTGAAGTCGCAGATCGACCTGGGTGGAGGAATTGCGGTTTTCAATGCGGATCAGTACGACCGTCGCGCGATCCGGCTTCAGATCAAGTCGGACCGCATCCATCAGGCCGGAAATCCCGTCCTCCTGAAACGGCCGGTGATCGCCGCCTTTCCACAGCGCAAAATCGGTGGCGCGCAGGCCGCCGCGCTCTTCGGCAATGTAGAAATCCACCAGATCGAGATAGTTCGGCTGCAGGCTCAGCACCGCACGTTTGCGCTCTTTCGCAGTGATCTCCAGCCTGAGCCAGATCGCGTCGCTGGTATAGCCGAAGCTTGCGGTGGGCTTTGTCGGGACGAAGCTGTCCTGGCGCTCCAGCACGTCGGTCAGGCTCATCTGACCGGTGCTGTCGCGCAGCATGGCGACGCGGCCCTCCAGCGAGAGCGGCGCGCCCGGAACCATGTCGGCACCGGCGGTGCCTGCAGATACAAAGATTAAAAAGATCACCAGAACGGTGCCTAACCACCTACCGGCACAGGCCCGGAATGTGTTAACAGACCCAGACCATTCCATGTGCTTCAGTGCGGCTGCCATTCTGCGGCCAGGTGCTTTCCTTTTCCCCACGCCCCGAACCGCACGTTTCCCGCCCCGTCCCGCAGACGGGTCTGAGACATATGAATGAGGCCTGCTCCTGATGCCAAGAAACCCTGACTCTCCGCGGCAGAGGGTAGTTCTCGTAGAGGACAATGAGGATCTCCGGCGTGGCCTGGCAGAGTATCTGAGCCTCTGCAATTTCGTGGTGGATGAGGCGGCAACGGGGGCGGCCTTCTTCGCGGCCCTGCAGCAAAATCGTTATGACGTGGTCATTCTGGACGTCAACCTGCCTGATGTCAGCGGCTTTGATCTGGCGCGGTTCATGGCCGCAAAAGGCGATGCCGGCATTATCGTGCTGACTGCGCGGGGCAGCCGGCAGGACCGCGTCAGGGGCTATGAGACCGGGGCCGATCTTTATCTGACGAAGCCGGTCGACAGTGAGGAACTGGCGCTCGCGGCGTGGAATCTGGGGCTGCGGGTGCGCCGGATGCGCGGAGTGACGAGCCAGCCACAGGACAGGTCTGAGACGGTTCTTCCGCTGCCCGATACCGCCCCGGAGCCGGACTTGCCTGCGGCGAAGACCGGCGGCTGGGTACTGGACCGGGCGCGTCAGGCGCTGCATTGCCCAAATGGCGCGACGCTGGCGGTCTCCGGCAAGGAGTCACTCCTGCTGGAGCAGATGGCGGGCCAGGTCGGCAAGATTATCAGCCGCAACAGCCTGCAAAGCATCTATGAGGAAGATTTTGTGCCGGTCGAAAGCCGCAAACTTGATGTGGCGATCAGCCGGCTGCGGATCAAAATCAGATCGGCGGGCACGGAACTGCCGGTCCAGATCATTCGCGGCGGGGGTATTCGTCTGCTTGAACCTATCATCATCACCTGAGCCGGATTTCCGGTGTCATGCCCTCGCTTCTGGAAGGGCCTGACACAGGGATGCCTCAGACCACCAGAGACATCAGTAACCCCAGCAGGGCGGCCGTCACCAGAAGCCCGCTGCCGATCCAGACCCAGCCTCTGTTGCGCAACGGCGTCGGGGCCCAGCAGAGGCCGCAATGCACGGACAAAAAGCGGACTTTATGCCCGCAATGACATGTGAAAAATCGCCTGGTCATTCTTGTATCCATGATAAGGCCGCCGCCTGAAGCGCTTCCCCTGCTTCAGGCGAAGCCCGATTTCGTCAGCGTGATACAGCCAAAGGCGAAAAGCCCGGTCGCCGACGCGAGGGCGGCGGCGGCTTTGCCATGTTGCTGACATATTGCAGATCGCTTTTCAGCGTCGCCAATAGCAAAAACAAAGCGTCATCGCCCGGACCAGAAGCCGGGCCCGGAGTGCTGGCGTAATGCTCCAGCCAGTCCAGGATCCGCTCTGCCAGCTCTGACGATGATTCAGTTTTCATGATGGCTCTCCGCGTGCTCGGATCAGACCGTGCAGGCAGTGGCTGCATCTGTTCCTGTTTTCTGTCGGAACCCGACACCACTCACAAAAGCTGCAATGATTTATTTTATAGAGTTTCAGGGAAAACCGGGCAATTGTCATAAAGTAACATAATGAAACACCGGGCAACAGCGCGTGTTTGAAAGTGATGCGGGCGGGTAACAGTCGGACCGCCTCGGCAGTGCCGCCCGGAACCGGTGGCTCCGGGCGGCCGGATGCGCCGGTCAGAAGCTGGAGATCAGGTTCAGTGAGACCCGGTTCAGGCTATCATGTTCCCGGTGCGACAGCGGCGCGGCGAAGCTGACATTCACAATGCCAAGCCCCGTCTTCCAGTAAAGCGACAGGCCGGCGGCGCTGCGCAGGTCATAGCTGTCATCCACCGGGCCACCGGCACCGACCGGTGCACCGTCGAGCTTCCAGACACTGCCGGCATCGACAAAGGCCCCCATCATAAAGCGCTCGGAGATATCACGACGCAGCTCGACACTGGCGAGGACATAGCGGCTGCCGCCAAGTGCGGTGTCGGTCACATCCGCAAGGTAATCGCGCGGGCCGACGCCGCCGATACCAAAGCCGCGTGGTGCCTTGCCGCCGAGGAAGGCGCGGTCATGGATCGAGAGGCTCTGGCCGTCCCGGGCCTCGATGGCACCCCCGCCCAGTCGCAGACTCAGCGCCCAGTCGGGGGCCGGCCTGCGGGCGATCACCGCATTCATCTCCAGCGAGTCGAAATGCCGGTCGCCCGCGAAAGCATTGGTCCAGGTCAGGTCGAGCATCTGGCCATGACCGGGCAACTGGCGGTGGTCGATCTCACCGAAGCTCAGCGTCAGCTCGATCCCGGCAGTGTCGGAATGGCCCTGTTCGGCAAGGATCAGCGGCGAGGTGTCGATCTCGATATCGTCGATGGCATCTTCCTGCCAGAACACGCCGCCCTGCACCCGGACCCGAGGCGCAACCCGCGCCGAGAGCGCCAGCCCAAGGCGTGAGCGCGCGGTGGCATAGCCATCATCATCCCAGTTGCTGCGGCTGTGCAGCCCCGACAGGATCAGCCGCGTGTCAGTGCCCAGGCTTGTATTGCCCATCTCATGCACATAGCGCAGCCGCAGCCGGCCATCCTGGCCCTTCTCGCCTTCGCGATATTCGAGGCCCAGATCGATGCCGCTCTGAAGGATATTCTCCCCCTCCAGCCCGATGCTGACAATCGCGCCCCTGGTCGAGGACCAGGCCGCCCCGGCGGACACTTCTGCCCCGCCGCCGGTCTGCTGCGCCGCCGCCGGCGCGGCCAGCGCAAGAAGGGCCGCGAGAGATGAAAGGATGTGGCGGCTCATAGCTTCGCTCCTTCACCGCCGTGCGGCGGAGTGATGATCTGACAATCCAGCCCCGGCAGCAGATCCGGGGCCGTCAGCGTGAAAAAGACCGAGATGGTGCCCGAGGAAACATCGGCCATCGGCGCGGCATAATCGAAATCGAGCGGGCGTTCGGTGCCGCCGATCCGGGCGCGGAAGCTGGTCATGGCAAGAAACGCCGGCACCTCGGACGATGGTACCCAGGCCTCGACCCGGAGCGGATCGGTGACCGTGATCACCGCAATTGGCTGCTGGCTGTCGGGCGCCTCCCCGGCATCGATCAGCATCTCACCCACGGTGCCGGCAACCGGGCTGCGGATCACGGCTTTCTCGACGCCAACCCGTACCCGCGCGGCTTCCAGCCCGGCGAAACGCAGCTCCGCCTCGGCGCGCAGCAGCTCGCCTTTCGCCAGATCAAGGTCGAGGCGCGCAGTTTCCACCTCCGCCTCCGAGACCGCCCGGCTGCGCAGCGCCTTTTCCAGCCGCGCAAGGCGTGAGGTCAGCGCCGCGATCCGCGCCGTTGCACTGTCGCGCGCCGCAGTATCGCTGGCCCGCGCCTCGGCCAGTGCGAGTTCCGCCTCGGCCAGCTGGGAATCGAAGCGTGCAAGCACCTCGCCCTCAGCCACTTTCTGGCCGGGCCGCACCGCCACGCTGGCGATCACGCCCGAGACCGGCGCCGCCACCCTGACCTCGCGCAAGGCGCGAACCGCGCAGGAGACCGGCATTGACGCAAGGCCGGGTGCCAGGTCCTGTGCCTGCGCCGGGGCAAGACCCGGCAGCAGCGCGCAGACGATGCCGAGCGGCAGCAGAGGTTTAGCGCAGAACATTCTTATTCATCGCTCCGGTCAGGTGCTGCAGCTTCACCCAGGCGCGCAGATATTCGATGCGCTGCACTTCCAGTTCCATCTTCATCTCGCTGGACTGACGCTCACGCGCCGCCAGGATCAGCTCATTCGACTCGCCGGTCGCCACGCGGTCACGTTCGGTCTTCGCATTGGCATTGGCGTTGGAGGCCGCCTGCGCCAGCCGCCCGATCGAGGCCGAAAGCTGTTTCATCCGCTCCAGCACCATCACCGTCTCGGTATCGACCTGGCGACGCGAGGCGTGGAAATCGACGATGGCGGCGCGCAGATCGACATTGGCATCCAGCGTGCGCAGCCCGTCGCCGCGCGCGTTGAAGATCGGCAGCGTGACACGGACGCCGGTGGTGGTTTCCTCGGTTTCCGAACCGCCGCCAAAGCGGCTGCCCTCGCGCGTCTCGGTCTCCATCGTCATGAACAGATCGACCACCGGGCCGAAATCGGCGGCAATCGCCTGTTTGCGCGCCAGATCCGCCTGCACCACACCAATCGCGATGCTCAGAAGCTCCGGGTTGTTCTTGCGCGCAGCTTCTTTAGCGGCTTCGGCGGTGACATTGCGCTCGCTGCCCATGATCGAGCCCGGCACATCGACTTTCTGCACATCCGAAATCGCAGTGCCGGTCAGCCAGGACAGGCGGCTCAGCGCCTCGGCATAGCGGGTGGTCTCTATGGCGAGATCGCTTTCGGCGCGGGCCTGTTCGGTCAGGATCGCCCGGCGCGAGGTGTCATTGGCCAGACCCGCATCGGTCAGCACGCTTTCCGCACTCGACTGCCGCCGCAGGCTTTCGGCGCGCGCCTTCAGCTCGGTGATCTTGGCCTTGCTCTGGCTGGCGACCAGATAGGCGTCGAAGGTCTCGAACAGCACCTTTTGCGCGGTGGCGATATAGCGGACCTCGGCGGCGGTGCGGGCGGTGGAGCCCAGTTTGATGCCATAGATCCGGCTCATATCGATCAGCGGCTGGCGCATTTCGACATACAGAGTGGTCACCGGGTAATTCGCGGTGCCAAGCTCAAACACCTGGTTATCCGAAGACACCACCGTCGTATCGACGGTCGTGGAGGTGTAGTTCAGGCTCAGCTGCGGGAGATAGCCGAAGATCGCCCGCATCCGCTGCGCATCGGCGCGGTTGATGTCCTGGGCGGCACGACCAAGGTCAGAGTTATGCTCCAGCGCCGCCTCAAGCAGCGTGTTCAGCGGCACGGCACCCGCGTTCATGGTGGCGTCGCCGCCAAGCGCCTCATTCAGACCGGCGATGGAATTGGCGCGGGCCATAGCCTTGTCAAAGGCGCCCTCGGCCTTTTCGCGCTTTTTTCCATCGACGCCATTGGTGACCAGCCCGTCCAGCCGCTCCGGCGTGGCCTTGTTCGACATGCCATCGCAGGCCGCAAGCCCGAAGCCTGCCACCAGTGCCAGCAGCGAAATCGCTCCCTTGTTCATGATCTTACCCTCTGATCCTTTCGGGGGTCTACTGCCCGCCATTGTTCTCAAGCCGTTGTCGCCGCTCGGCAATTTCGGCATTCCTGAATTGTGTGATCTTGTCCGCGACCCAAAGCGCGCCGTGGCGCCAGACCGGGATCGTCTCGAACGAAAGCCGCAGTTGCGCCGCGCCCGCCTCAAGGCCCGACGCCATGACAGGTGCGGTCAGGCGCAGGGTGAAGCTGCGGCCATCCTGCTGGCCGGGCTGCCCCTCCTGGCGCGGTTCTTCGGCCAGATGCAGCATGGCCGGGTCCAGCGGCAGATAGTGGCCATCCAGACGTAGCGTCGCGCGGCTCAGGCCCCGCTCAAAATGCTGGACCAGCCGCTCGGGCACCGCGCCGACCATCACGACCTCTGCCGTATCGGGCAAAAGCCGTCCGATCACGGTGCCGGCGGGCAGGAACTCGCCCGGCCGCAGCCTGCGTGTCACGGTGAAGCGGCCGGCCAGGGTCGCGGTCAGGGTCAGTGCGGCGCGGTCGGCCTCGACCAGGTGATACTGCGCCTCGGCGGCGATCACCTGATCCTCGCCCCGCCGCAGTCCAGCAGCCCCGCTGGCGGTGCCGATCTGGCGGGCAAGCCCGGCCTCGGCCACGCCAAGTGCGGCGAGTGAAACCCGCGCCTCACTCGCCGGGTTTGAAAGCGTCAGCAGCACCGCGCCTGCCGCGACATGGCCATCCTCGGCCACGGTTTCACGCACGAAACCCGGCTGTTTCACGGTGACCGCATAGCGCCCCAATGCATCCGGCGCGACCTCAATCACCGCCACCGGGGCCACCGGGATGAACAGCGCGCCGGTCAGCAAAAGCCCCGCGCCCGCCGCCAGCATCCGGCGGTGCCGCCCGCCCGCCTGCGGTGCGACATTGGCCGGGGGCGGCGTGTTCAGCCGGTTCAGCGTTGGCGCCGCCAGCATCAGCCAGCCGCCCCACGCGCCGACCAGCAGGCCAAGCCCCAGATAACGCGGCAACAAATTCCACACGAGTGTCAGCAGGATCACCCAGCGATAGATCATCGAGGCGAGGCCATACCCCGCCAGCGCCAGCTCATGGCGCATGGGGAAGCGTTGCGGCGTCGCCGCCAGCCCCAGGCCCGACCGCCAGAGCCGCCGCAGCGCCGTGGTGGCATCGGTGCCAAGGTTCCGGTGGTTCAGGAGATCCGCCAGAATGAAATAGCCATCCATCCGCATCAGCGGATTGGCGTTGAACAGAAGCGAGCTGAACACCGAGAAGACGAAGGCGCGGCCCAGCACCTGGTGCAGTTCATCGCTCCAGACCAGGTGCCAGGCGATGAACAGCAAGAGGCCCACGCAAAGATCCGTGAGGATCCCCGCGCCCGAGATCAGGATGCGCTGGCGGCGGCTGGCGGTCAGATCCGCCTCGGAACAATCGACATAGGGAATCGGGTAAAGCCCGATCACATTCACCCCGGCCTTGCGCAAGCGTACACCGCAGGCGGTGGCAGCAAGGATATGGCCGAATTCATGGATCAGCTTCAGAAAGGGCGCGATAAGGCCGAAGGTCAGCAGCGCCTCGATCGAAAACACCTCGCGGAACTCGACCATGATCTTCCAGTCGTTCCGGCTGCCCAGCATCAGAACGATCAGCGCCAGCACGGCCAGCATCAGGATGCCCGGCAGGCCAAAGGCCAGCCGCGACAGGTGGAGAAGGCGTGGTTGCAGCGGTGCGGCCTCGAATAAAGGCAGCTGCATCTGCATCGGGTTGAAGGGTTTGCGCTGGAACCGCGCGCCCTCGCGCATCTGTCTGAGCCAGGACAAGGCGGTGAAGCCGTGCTTTGCCTCCTCCTGCCCGAGCCCTTCGCGCGCCGCCGCATCGCCGAGCGCAGCATTGGCAAAACGGCGATAGCCTGCCGCTGCCGCCCGGCTCAGGCGCAGGATCTGACCGCTGACACGGTCCACCAGCAGATAGCTGAACCCCCGCCCCTCGGCCGAGAGATGCAACTCCACCTGCTTCACAAGCGCAGGCCGAGGTAGGTCCATAGCGTGGTCCTTGCATATTCGGTCAGGTAATGGGTCAGGCCCAGGATGCGGGGTGTGGTCTCTCCTTCAAGGCGGGCATAGCCGGTCAGGCCGGCAAGCAGGCGGTCATCGCCCGGGTCAATGCGGGCGATCAGTTCCAGATGATCGGTGCCGGTCTGGCTGTTCCTGACCAGCGCCGGGGGCGAGATCACCGTCACGCGGTATTCCGCATCGCTGAGGCCGCGAAACATCGCGCTGCCCTTCATGCCGGTTGTCAGTCGGCGCGCATCGCCGGTTGAGGGCGTCAGCACCATCACGAAATCAGACCCGGTCTGGATCTGCGCCACCTCACGCCCCGTGGTGAAGCTGCCGCCGGTCGCATGGGGCGGCAAAGCCGAGATCACCCGCCCCGCCGCCGGCGCCAGGATCACCAGCTGATCAATCCGCCGCTGCACCTCGGCCAGCCGCGCCTCGGCGATCTGGCGGCGGCTTTCATGCAACCGCACCGCGCCGTAATCATTCTTCGCCATCGCGGCCTGGGCGTTCAGCTCCTCGACCGAGATGTTCAGCCGCTCCTGCGCCGCCTGTTCCGAGAGGATGGTGGAGCGGAAGCGGGCCATCGGCTGGCCTTCGCCCACCTGATCGCCCACGCGGACAAGCATCTCCTCCAGCACGGCATCGCTCGACAGCGCGGCGATCACCGAATGCTCGGGCGTGGCGACCCCGGTCAGGGTGATCCTCTCCGGCACCGGCCAGGCGAGGAACAGCGCCAGCATTGCCGCCGCCGCCCAGCCGAGCGGCTTCATCCAGCGCCAGCGCGCCGCCTTTTCCTGCAGCCGCAGCGGGTGGATCAGCTGCATCAGCGCCGGTATCGCGGGCGCCATGCCCTGATCGGCGCTTTCCGTATCAAACAGCACCGCGCCATATCCACCAGACTGCGCCGGGGGCAGCAGGGTCAGGCTTTTACGGCCCAGCCGTTCCAGGATCAGCCCGGCCTCAAGCGCCCCCTGCGCGTCCGTCCCCAGATCGAAGTGCAGGGGGTTGTTGACCGCGACGCCGATGGCCCGGGGCAAAAGGTTTCGGATCAGATCCGAGGCCGCCGCAATGCCGCTGTCCGAGGCCCAGATCTTCGCGACCCGCTCGCCTTTCAGGGTGAAGATCGCAAGGCCAGAGCCTTCACCCGCCTCGACCAGCCGCTCACCAAGGAACTGCACCACACTCTCGGCGCGCCTCACCGGCGCCTTCAGCGCCAGCGCGAGCGCCGCCAGTTCCGGCCCCTTTTGAGCGACGGGGCGCGCCTGCGACGCGCCATACCCCGCCAGCCCGCCCGAAATCGCCTGGGCGCGCGCCAGCATCGGCCCGATCCCGGCCAGCGCCGGCACGCTCTCCAGCACCCAGATGCACCAATGCGCGCCCGGCAGCGGCACAGAGATCACCATGCCGCGCCCGTGTTTGCGCGCCGCAGGGCGCTCCTGAAGCAGATCATCCATAAGCGCGCGCTCCTCCGGCGAGGGGGGCTCGCCGAAGATGCGCAGGACATGGCGTCCCGCACCGGTCACGAAGACAGATGTGGCCTGATCAAGCAAAACTGCGGTCTTTCAGGAAGTTATGGTCAGATGTCGATCTTGCCGAACTGATCTTCATAGGCCTTGATCGAGCCGGTCAGGATCGCGGCGAAGCGCTTGGCCGCATAGGGGTTCAGCACGACGCGGGTCGACAGGTTCACGTCGATTTCCTTGTTGTCGCCGGCATTGCCGCGCCAGTTCTGATGCGTGCCGAGCAGCAGATAGAACTCTTCGCGATTGGCGGTGGCGGTGCCGATATTGGCGTAGACGCTTTCCATTTTGTCGTCATGCCAATGGATGGTCATGCCGTTCATCGAGGTGGTGTGTTTGCCTTTGGTGGCCGGGGTATCGGTCATTTTTCTTTCCTTTTTTGTCTTATTCAGCGGCCAGCGGTCGATCACCCGTCACGGCCTCGGCATTGGTGGCGCGCATTTGCAGCACCTGGGCAAGACGCCCGATCAGGATCTCCAGCATCACCGGATCAGTATCGCCCGACAGCAGCCCCGCCTCGATCAGCGTGGCCAGCATGCTTTCGGCCAAGAGGTCGGACCCCGCCCCCATTGCGATCAGCTGCGCCAGGGCGCGCAGCACGTCGGGATCGTCCAGCATGTCGATGCTGCGCCGCCAGAGATCGGGGTCCAGCGCATGGCGCGACAGACCCGGGAAGGGCACGACCTTACCCAGCGGGCTTTCCAGCACCGCCTCCAGCGGGTTGCCGATCGCCGCATTCTGCTGTGCGTTCGACACCACATCCACCGCACCCCGCCCCGCGAAGTTCGAGGTGTAGAGGTAGCGCTGATCCTTCTCGGCCCGGTCGACAAAGCCCGAGGGCAGCCAGGCGCGGAACAGGCCCGCATAGCCATCCGAGAAGATCGCATCCTCGGCGGTGTTGCCGTAGAACATATCCGGGCCAAGGCCACCGATCATCACATCATGACCGCCCTCGCCGTAGATATGGTCGTAACCGCCGGTCTCGAAGGCGAAATTGGTGTCGATGGTCAGCCATTCCATCAGCCCGCCCGCAGCCGCGTCTTCCCAGCGGCGGGTGATGATCGCGGTGTCGCCGATCAGCAGATCCTGGCCATCGCCGCCGTAAAGCGTATCGGCCCCGAAACCCGCGACGACAATGTCATTGCCGGTGCCGCCATAGATCAGATCATCGCCGCCCACGTCGATCCGGGTTGATTCCAGCCGGATCATCCGGTCCGCCGCCGACTGGCCCGGCAGGCGCAGATCGGGATGCGAGAACAGGAAGGTGGCGATATCGCCAAGGATCAGATCATCGCCGCCGCCAGCCTCAATCGTGTCATTCCCGGCCTGACCCAGCAGGATGTCATCGCCCTTGTCGGAGGCATCGGTATGGATGAAATCATTGCCGCCCCGGGTGACATCGGTCATCTCAAGGGTGACGATATCGGTCGCATTGGTGAAGGTGACCTCACCGCTGTCGCCGAAGATCACATCCTCGCCTGTGCCGCCATACAGGCTGTCATCGCCCTGGCCGCCGATCAGGATGTCATTACCCGCGCCGCCATAGATCAGGTCGCGGCCTTCCTCTTCACCGACCAGCGAGGTGATGCGGCCAGCTTTGCCGTTCAGCGGCGCCGCATAGCGCCCGTTGTCACCAAGGATGACATCATTGCCTGCCCCGCCGTAAAGCGTGTCGTTGCCGAAGCCGCCCATGATCACATCCGCGCCCGAGCCAGTGGTGATGACGTCATTGCCACCACGATTGGCATAGGTGGTCTCCATCACGTCGCCCCCGAAATCGGAAAGCCCGATCCAGGACAGGGTGCCGGCATCGCCGATCACCCGGTTGCCGCCATTGCCCAGAGTGGCGCGGTCATCGCCGCCGCCCAGCACCGCCCTGTTGCGGCCATTGCCGCCGAACAGCGTGTCGGCACCATCGGTTGCGGTCCAGATCCCCTCGGCCGAGGTCGCGTCGATGCGGCCCAGATCGCCGATGATCACATTATGGCCTTCGCCCACGGTGATACGGTCATCGCCCAGACCCGCGATCACCCGGCTGTTGCCATTGCCGGTGACGATCACATCATTGCCGGTCGAGGTGCCGGTATCGACCAGCGTGGCCGTAACCGTGCCATCCTTGTCGCGCAGCAGATACATCACCCCGTCATCGGCCAGGATCGCATCATTGCCATCGCCCGAATAGATCGTGTCATTGCCGATCCCGGCGAGGATATAGTCATTGCCCGCGCCGGTGGTGATCAGATCGGCCCCGCCCATCGCATCGGTGCGGGTCTCGACCGAGGAGACCGCCTCATTCAGACGGGTGCCGCGCACCACGCCGAAATCGCCGAGGATGATATTGTCGCCCAGCGTGTCGGTGATGATGTCACCGCGCCCGCCGCCGATCAGGATGTCATTGCCCTCATTGCCGTTCAGATGGTCCACCCCGGCATTGGCCGAGCTGTCGAACTGCGTCTCGATATCCTCGGCCACGAGGTTCGCCGACAGCCGGATCTTCGCGAAATCGCCGATCAGCACATCGGCGCCGCGCCCGCCCGAAAGCGTGTCGTCGCCGCCCCCGCCCAGCAGGATGTCATCGCCATCGCCGCCATAGATTGCGTCATTTCCATCGGCCAGATCCTGGGTCGAGAGGTAGACGCTTTGGCCAAAGCCGGTGTTCTTGTTGTAGCTTTCGACCGAGATCGACGCGCCGGTTTTGGCCGAGGTGATCTCGAACCGCCCGCCGGTGATCAGATCGGTGCCGCGCCCGCCATAGAGCACGTCATTGCCGCCGCCGCCTTCGATCACGTCATTGCCAAGCTGGCCATAGATCGTGTCGCTGCCGGCGCCGCCGAGGATGATATCGGCGCCGTCGCGGCTGGCGAGCTGGTTGATCTTGGCCGCCTGCGGATTGCCGGTGGTGTCCAGCAGCCCGCTCTCGCCCGCCGCCTTGCCCCAGCCCCAGATCTCGGAGGCCGCCGCATCGGTGCGGATGATATCGGCGCCCGCCCCGCCCTCGACATAAGCCTGGGCACCGGCGACGGTGACATCGTCATCGCCCGCCCCGGAATAGACCTTGACCACACCGCTGCTGCCCGCGCCTGCCTTGATCTTGTCGGCCCCTGCGCCGGTCATGATCAGCGCATTGCCGGCCCCGGTGGTGACGGTATCGGCAGCGGTGCTGGCCCTGGTCTGGGTGTAACGGGTGTAATCATCAAGGAAGGCCGCAAGCGTCACCTTCTTCGCCACCCCGTCCACATCGGTGATCGCGTAATTCGCCTCGGCCCGGACCGAGGTGTCGACCTGACCATCCGCCGTGATGCCAAGGATCGCGGTCATCTCGGCCACCGACAGATCGGTGCTGGCAAACCGCGCGAGGAAAATGTCGCGCAGTCCGTAATCGCCATCACCGAAGAAGACGACATTGCCGCCGGGAATGTCGATCACATCATTGCCCGAGCCGCCGAAGATCACATAGGTGCCCGTCGCGCCCGGATTGGCGGTGACCTTGTTCTGACCATCGCCGAGGAAGACCACGATCAGCCCCTCATCGGGCAGCATCACCGTGTCATTGCCGCCATCGGCATAGATCACGATAGGAATATCGGTCTCCAGCTGCGACAGGTTGATGGTGTTGTTGCCCTCACCCGCCGGAATGATGATGCCGCCGACATTCTGGTTCATTGAACCGCCGAGGCTGCCCTGCTCGTTCGAGAGGCCGATCTGGATCGGCGAATGCGGCCCGGTCAGGGTGATGACGTCATTGCCATCCTTGTCCATCGTCGACATCGAATTGCCGATGTTCGAGCCGACGGCCAGCACAGCTGTGCCGCCATCCGCCACGGCGGGCGTCAGGCGCGGCGGCAGCTGGAAGCCACCGAAGGGAATGGTCACATCGAAATCGACCACATCAATGTCGAAGGTCAGATTGATGAAGCCCAGTTTGATCCCCGCCCAGACCGAGAGGTAGAAATTGACGTTGAAGCCACCCTCAAACAGATAGCCAAGGAACTTCGACGGGTTCTCGATCCCGGCATCGATGATCGCCAGCAGCTCAGGGAAGCGCAGCTTGCCATCGTCATTCGGGTCGTTGAAGCCCAGCCAGACGCTGGCGCCGCCGCCAACCTTGATCCCCGCAATGCCAAGGTTCAGCGAAGCCGCGACCTGGAAGCCCACATCAATGAAGGGTCTGGTGTCGAGGAAGACGCCGTCCAGCAGCCGGACCGGATCGAGCGTATTGACGAAATTGACGATGCCCGAGAGGTCATAGCCCGCCGAAAGACCGGCATAGGCATGCGCGCCGATCTCGAATTTCAGCGCGCCCGAGATGATCGATTTCACCCAGCCCGGCGCGCCGATCTCACCCAGGATCAGCTGCACGAAATCGGTCTTCGGCAGGTTCAGGTTGAAGAGCGTGAAGTGGACTTTCACCAGATCAACCTGGTCGTATTTGCCCAGGAGGATGTTGATCGCGGAATAGGGGTCGCTCAGCAGCGGCAGTTCCAGCGCGAAACCGCTGGAAAGGCTGCCGAAAACGCCAAGCGCATTGCCACTGGTGCTGCCCGCCAGAACCGCGGTCGAGGAAGACGAGGCATCCATCACCATCGACGAGCTGTCGATCTTGCCCGTTGCGTCGTCACCCACGAAGCTGCCGGTGAAATCGAAGGTGCCGAAGACGAATTCGCCACCGGAGGCATGCAGCGCTTCCACAAAATTCGCGATGTCCGAGATAGTCTTCAGAACCGAGTTCACCACGCCGAAGATCGGGAAATACTGCGACAGCGCGTCGACGACGAAGCTGAACGGCACCTCCTGCATCCAGCTGAAAGCAGCGGCCAGCGGCTCGATAAAGGCCATCAGCGGGTCAAGGATCGGGCGGATCACCGCGTCGTAAAGCACGCTGGCGTCGATGCGGACATTCTCGAAGGCCACCGTCTCGAAGGTGAAGCCAGCGCCGCTGGTGGAATCATAGCCGCCCAGCACGATCAGCTCGGTCTTGACCGAGGGGATCACCTGATAGCCGCCGATCAGCAGCGGCTGGTTGCCGGATTTGGTGGGGTCGATGATGTTCGCGGTCAGGCCCAGCTGGATATCGACCGAGGCGTTAAAGACGAAATTCACCAGATTGGTGGTGGAAAGCCGGGTCAGATAGACCAGCTTTTCATAGCTGAGTTCCGCCCCGGTGCCGGTCAGCGGGGTGATGCCGCTCAGATCAATCGCAATCTCGCCCGCGCCTTCGGTGGCGTCACGGTCGATGATCGTCAGGCCCTGATCGCCGTAAAGATCGACGCCGAGCGTGCCGGTGACAATCGCGGTGCCCTCGCCCGTGCCCTCACCGATATAGCTGCCATCCACTTTGGTGATCGCATCGACATCAAGGCCGAGAATGCCCATCAACTTGGCCGAACCCTGGAAGGTGCCGGCATCCGCCGTCACGCCGATGCGGATCTCCTGTTGATCGGTGTCGTTCAGCAGGAAGAAGCCGGTCTTGTTCAGGCCAAAGCCAAGGTTCACGCTGTAATCCAGCGTGATGCGGATGCCCGAGCCTTCCTTCACCGCCAGATCAAAGCCCGGCAGGCCAAGATCGAAGGCGATGTCGAGGAACTCGTCGAAGATCACCGCCGCGAAATTGATCGCGCCGTAAAGGTAGCTGTCGGTCATGCCGCCTTCGGTATCAAGGGCGGCCTGGATGAACTGAATCTTCTCGCCATTCGGGTTGAAGACCGCGTTCAGCTGATCGTTGAACCAGCCGGTCAGCAGGTCGATGGTGGTCGGCAGGCTGCCATCTTCCATCGGCGTATGGGCGATCTCGCGTGCCTCGGCCAGAATGCCATAGCGGAAATCGCTGAAGAAGGTGACGGCCGAGCCAATGGCATTGCCGACCACCGGCAGATCAATTCCCTTCAGATAGTCATCGAACAGTTGCTGCATGCGGTCGAGGATCATGTCCAGACCATCCAGCACCGCCGCCGGATCGTTCAGGAAGGCCAGGATGTTGAAATCCGACAGGAAGCTGGTGATGTCATCGATGGAGGGCAGGCGCAGATCGAATTCGCCCTCCAGATCATCGCCATTCCACAGATTGATCAGATCGCCGGAGAAGGCGTCCAGCACCTGGCCCGACAGCGAGACCGGGCCATTGGTCGTGACCAGATCGGCGCGGTAGGTCAGCCCATGTTCGTTGCTGTTGAGGAAACCAAGGCTGTCCTCGAATGCCAGATCGACCACGATCCCGATGGCCACGTCGATGTTGAACAGATCCAGCAGCGAGCGCCCGCCATCCATCACCAGCGCGGCCAGGTCGCCGAGGTTGTATTGCCCAACGTGTTCGTCGCCATCGATATCGTTGAAGCCAAGCGACAGATGCGCCGGGTCGGTGCTGCCCGCGCCCGCCGTCAGCAGCGCGGTCCCGTTGACGACGCCGATGGAGATCGGGCCGAAGCCGAGTTTCAGGTTCAGCCCATCCTCGGCACCAGCGGTGAATTCCAGCTTCAGCCCCGAGGCCTCGGTATCGAGATAGACGCGGGGCGCGCCGATTTCCTGCGATTGCAGCAGGGTTTTCGAGGTGACACCGCCCGAGATCACCTTGCCGATGCTGTCGAAGCCCAGCAGGCGGGCGGCGTTGGAGCCGCCCAACTCGAAAATCTCGAAGGTGATGGCATGGCCGCCATCGGTGCCAGACACGCCGAAGGTGATCGGACCGGCGCCGATGCTCTCGGCGAAATTGGTGCCGGTCAGGCGGATTTCGCCATCGACCAGTTCGGCCCGGACCAGCTGGCTGACCGCGATGGCCCAGCCGGAAACCGCGCGGCCGGAAACCTCGCTGCGCGCCACATCGGCGGCGGCAAGGGCAGCGTTCAGGGCCGCGGCGAATTCCTCCGCCGTGCGGCCTTCTTCGGCGGCGATGGTGATATCCACGCCCGCGCCAAGTTTGCCGGCATCGGCGCCAAAGGCGATGTGGAAGCTGTAGCCGGCGGCGTAATCCTCAAACCCTTCGGCCAACGCCAGAACGGTCGCGCCGTCGACCACTTCCGCGACAGCCGTCTCGGCCCCGAACAGCGCCTCGACATCATCGGCGAGGATGATGCCGGAATTGGCATCGGCCAGCGTGATCTGCCCGGTTTCAGCGTCAAAGGTGAAGCTGACATTGGCGCCTATCGCGCCCTGCAGCTGCGTGTTGATCTTCGCGACCAGCTCTTCCAGCGTGGCGGCACCGGCAATGTCGATATTGACGGTTTTTGCCGCGCCCGTGGTCACATCCTTCCAGCGGATGCGCAGATCATTCGCCCCTTCGGCGGATTCAACCAGCGCGCCGACCGTCGCCAGATCGGTCAGCAGCGTCTCGCCGCTTGCAGTGGGCGCGTCATTCAGCAACACCTGCGACAGGTCGATCCCGAAGGCGAAATTCATCGTCAGATCGGGGTCGAAGACCAGACGGCCATCGCCCTTCACATCGGCCAGATTGGTCAGGATCTTCGCGGCATCAGCGCCGACGATCGAGGCCAGCTGATCGCCGATCAGCGATTGCAGATCGAAGTTGAACGGCAGCGACTGCGCATAATCCTGCAGGAACGAGAAGCTGAGCCCGAAGCGCAGCGTTTTCGCATCCGCATCCCAGACGAGGCTGACGGTGTCCTGGCCGAAGACGCCTTCCAGCATGGTCTCCAGTTTTGCCAGACCCGATTGCGGGTTGTCGCGCAACTCCTGCATCTCGGCGGCGAGATCTTTGGCGAAATCCACCGCATCCAGCACCGAGAAATTCAGCAGCGGGATATTCTGGTTCAGGAAGGGCAGCTTTTCCTTCAGTGTCTCGCCGGCAAGGCTGACGAGGTTCAGGATGGTGCTGAAACTGTCGAGAATGTCGCCATCGCCCAGCGTCGCCAGCGAATTGATCGCCTCGGTCCCGTCGCCGAGCAGGCGGTAGTTCAGGCTGTTAAGCGGGCTGGCGAGATCGTCGATGGTCAGCGCGATGCCATCGATCAGGCCCTCATTCAGCCCCTCGATGCCGATCACATTCAGCTTCACATCGCCAAGCTGCAGGTAGAATTGCGACAGGATCTCGCCTTCCGACAGCGTATAGCCATCGGCATCCACATGGCGCAGATCGGCGCGGTCAGTGGTGGCCGCACCATCCGCGTCCAGCGCGGCGCCCTTGCCATCGGTGACGATACCGCCCTGCAGATCGGCGCGGCCAATCAGCGTGTTCAGCCCGCGCGTGACGTTCAGATTGCCGTCGGCATCCTCATAAAGGAAGGCGTCGAGGATGTTCTGCAGCGTCACCCGGCTGGAGAAGCCGTCACCCCCCTGCCCCACGATGCTGAAATCGAACTGGGTGTCGATTTCCAGGAAGTTCAGCGCCGAGTTTTGCGACCCGAAGGTCAGCGACATCAGCCCGAGATCGGCGCTGCCGGTGATATTGCTGGCGCTTCCGGTGATCTGCGCCTCAAGCGCCAGGTCGGCAAAGAAGATATTGTCGAGAAGCGCCGAACCGATGGAGGCCTCGCCCCCGTCGGCCTTGTCCAGCGCATGGCGCGCCTCGATGGCATTCGCACCCTCTCCCGCTGCCGCCACCATGGCCGAGGCAAAGCCGATCAGGTCAATCCCGACCGATGCGTCAAAGCTCGCCGACAGCGCCGCCTGCACGCGTGCGGCAAGCGACAGGTTCGACAGTCCGTCGAGGCCGAGATTTGCCAGCGAGAAATTGCCCTCGATCTCGGCATGCACCGTCACCTCGGGGAAGGTGAACATCAGAGCGCCGTCGGCGGTCAGCCGCAGCTCGGCACCGGCCAGTGTCTCGGTCTGCGCCAGTTGCAGATTGACCCATTCCATCAGCGAGGCGAGGTCAAAGGCCCGCGTCATCTGTTCGGGATCAGCGCCGAAGGTGATCGAGGTGCCCGAAGGCCCCACAGCGGCGAAGCTGAAGCCGCCATCCTCCAGCGTGACCTCCAGCGGCAGCGCGTTCAGCGCCAGCGCGGCCTCAAACGCCGCCAGCATACCGGTCAGGTTCGGCGTACCATCCGCATCATACCAGCCATCCGCCGGTTTCAGCACCTGGACCGGGATCGTCTTGCCATCGACCACGGCGGTGAAGATCAGCTTCTCCACACCGATCATGGTTTCGGCAAAATCTGCGCCAGGGGTGAAGGTCAGCCCCTGGGCATCCACCAGGCGCAGACCGAGGATTTCCTCCTCGCCATCGGCATAGACCCCGGCTGCACCGGCCAGCTGATCTTCGGCAAAACCGAGATCGGTGAAATCGAACTCCGTCGCCTGACCATTGGTGCGCCGCGCGCCCAGCAGCGCCAGCGCATTGGCGGCGGGCTGACCATTCGCGGTGGCAATGCGCAGGTCCTGGCCGCTGGCGGTGACGGCAAAGCCATAGGCGGCCAGCGCGGTGTTCATCTGCGAGGCCAGAGCTGCGGTCTTCGCCGCAGCCGTTGCCGTGGGATCGGCGAGGACAGCATTGCCGGTCAGGCTGACATTCACCGTTTCACGCCCGGTCTCGGTCACCACAACAAAGGTGATCTGATCAAGGCCGCTGAGGACCGAGGGGTCGAAACCAGCGGTCAGCTCGGTCACCGCCGTCGCAATCACCGCGACCGAGCTGGCCTTCGGATCAAAGCCCAGCCCCGCCGGATCAATATGGAACAGATCGCTGATCGAGGTGAAGGCATCGGCGATCTCAGCCAGCACCGAGGACAACTCGATACTGGTAAAGGGGATTTCGACATTCAGGAGCGAGTTCTGCAAAAGGCCGGCAATTACATCGCCGATATCGGAGAGGAAGGAGGAAATCTGCGCCATCCCCATCGCGGCCAGTCCCTCGATCGCGCCTTCCAGCGTCTCGCGCAGGCCCTCATCTGCCACAGATCCCGACAGATCGACATCAAAGCCGATCCGGGCATCCGACAGGAAGCGCGACAGCCGGTCGGCAATCCCCGCATCTCCCATGCCCGCTCCAAGAAGCGCCGAGGACAAGGTCATGTTGATTGCGAAAGGCATCCCCGCGCCATCCGGCCCGTCAACCAGCCCGAAGAGATCAAGCCCGCCCTTCAGCTGCAGGGCGGCGAGGGTGTACATCTCCCCCTCGGTTACTTCGGTGTAATCCGCAGCCCCGATCTCGCGGATTTCGGTGGTGATGCCGAGCCCGGTATCGGTATCAAGCCGCTCAACCGTGATCCCCGCCGCGCCGATGGTCAGGCCCCAGCCGAGATCGGCATCCACATCATAGCTGACCGAGACGCGGAACTCAGCCAGTGCAATCGCGTCGATCCCCAGCGACAGGAGGCCAAGGCTGACCGTCTCATTCCAGCCCGAAACATCCAGCAGCCCGCCGAACTGTGCCAGCGGGTCAAAGTCGAGATTGTCGACATGCAGGCGGATCTGGGTGCCGCCCTCGACCGCCGCAATCTCGCCGCCCAGCTGGAAGCGGAACTGCGTCGCATCGCTTTCAATCGCCAGATCGAAGGGCAGCGCGGCAGAACCGAACGCCCATTCGGCAAGTGCGTCAAAGTTGAAATCGAACTGCGGCAGGTTGATCGCCACATCGACGCGGGTCGGGTCCAGCACGTTTTGCGTAAAGCTGACAAGGGTCTGGCCGCCGATGGTGATATCGTACAGCTCAATGCTGAAAAGCCCGTTCAGCGCGGCGGCGTAATAGTCATCGGTGACCGAGGTGATGGTGGCATGCAGCCCCTCGGCGGTGAAACCGGCGCCAGGATTGCGCGACAGCAGGCTCTCGACCAGCGTGACGATATTGGCGCCGACCGTATTGCCGGTGAAGGCTGCAAGATCAAAGGTCGCGCGGATGTCGTCCCCTGTGACAACCGATGCGCCCAGCTCAGCATTCAGCAGTCCGACCAGATCGGCAGCCGTATCGCCACCTGCCGTATCCGCGCCAAGCAGCCGCAGCGCAAGGGCAGAGCTGTCGCGCAACTCGGCCATCGTCGCACGCAGCCGGTCGGCAATGTCCTGGATCTGATCGGCACCGCCGACGCCGGCCTGGCTGCCGGCACCGCCCAGCACATCCAGCACGCCAAGCGCGGCACTGGCGAGGGTGTCGAATTGCGACAGAATATCATCAATGCCGGACAGCTGGTTTTCCAGCAGGTGGTGCACGCCCGACAGCAGTTCCGCCAGGTCATCGGCGCCCGAAATATCCCAGCCCAGCGTCGCATCCATCAGAACACGCGGCTCCAGCGGCACGAAATCCGGTGTCACCAGCCCGGACGTTGCCAGCTCTGGCCCAACTGGCCCGGCTGTTGCGGAAAGCTCATGAAACGAGGAAATCAGCTCACGGGTCATCAGCGTCTCCGAACCGGAAATTTGGGGGAATTTGGCACTGGAACCCGCTGGCAGAAGCCGCGTTAACGACTGCGCGAAGGCAGCAGGTATCTTTCGCAGGGAGCGGGCCACGCGATCAAGCGGGCAGAGGCAACCGTCCGAAACAGAATGTAACGCCCCGGAACATAATGCGTGTCACTGGCGACCCATTTGTTGCAGAAACGTTTCCGGGTTTGCTCCGGAGGTGCCACTGGTACCCCCGTTGACGCGGCTGGGTCCCTGAGCCCGGACCTCGCTGAGAGTCTGGCCGGGTACCGGTCTGCGGCGATGGGGCCACAGCCGGAAACCCGGTCAAAGCACGGCAGATCAGAAGCTGCGATTGAGGTTGAGCCGCACCGCGACCGCCTCCCGGTCGTCAGCCCCGATCCCCTCATAGCGCAGCGCGACAAGGCTCTGCCAGGCGCTGGCCGCGTCCGAGCGCAGGCCCAGCTCCAGCGCGCCGATCAGATCGTCGCTTTCCTCAGTGCCGCTGCCCGCGAAGTCCCAGGCGAGCGACGGCTCAACAAAGGCGCGCAGGTTCTGTCCCGCCGGCCCCTCGAAGCGAGAGGACAGCGTCAGGCGCCAGACTTCAACGGCCAGCCCGTCAACGGCGACGCTGCTGACGCCATCGCTCACTGTGTAATCCTGCTGGCTTTCGCGCATCCAGGCGAGGTCGAGCTTCGGCGAAACCGTGACGCCGGACGACAGATCGCGGATGCCATAGACGCTGGCACGGGCAAGGCTGCGCTCGGTGTCGAAGCCGCCCCGGAACCACTCCGCACCGCCGCCGAACACGTCGAGCGCCGCGTCGTTGTCAGAGCGGCCATAGGCGATGCGGGCGGTATAATAGAGATCGGTGCTGAAGCGGCCGGCGATATAAGGCCCGACCATCCAGCCATTGCCGGAAATGTCGCTGGCATCCTTTGCCGTCTCGGACATGCGGTCGACCTGGACCATCATCCCGAGCGTCAGATCAGGGTTCAGCAGATAGTCGAACCCTGCCGAGACCAGTCCGAAATCGCCCTTGCGCGTCGCTTCGCCGCTGTGGCTGTAGCGGTATTCGGCATATTCGCCCTCAATCCAGAGGAACCACAGCCCGTCCGCGCTGAGCCGGCCGGCGGCAAAGCTGAGATCGGTGCCGTCCTGGGTCGAGCGCGAGGTGATGCCATTGCCCGAGGTATCGCCCCGGTTTTCCAGCCGGTAGCCGCGCGGCTCGGAGGCCAGCATGCGCTCGATCCGCGCCGCCATAAAGCGGGTGGTGGCCTGCTCAAACGCCTCGGCGACGCGCTCATCATCATTCTCGACGCTGATTGTCAGGATCGCGCTGAGCGAGGGGCCGGTCTGGTCGGTGGCGGTAACAGTGTAGGCGGTGGCGGAAAGGATGGCGCCCGGCGTGCCGCTGATCGTGCCTGTCACCGGGTCAAGCTCGATCCCCGCAGGCAGCATCGGGCTGACCGAGAAGCTGACCGTGCCCGAGCCGCCGGTGATCGTTGCGGTGACCACCGGATCAATCGCCACACCACGGGTCAGGCGCAGATAGCTTTGCGACAGGCTGAGGCCCAGCGGCGGGTGTTCGACCCCGATGCTGATAGCGGCGGTCTCGGTATAGCCGTTGCCATCGGTCAGGGTGACCGTGTAGCCAGTGACCGGGCTGGCAACCGTCGGCGTGCCGCTGATCGTGCCCGTGACTGCGTCAATCGACAGACCTGAGGGCAGGGCGGGCGTGATGGAGAAGCTGAAATTCTCATCCCCGCCGCTCGCGCTGGCAGTGACGGGGGTAATCGCGGTGCCCCGGATCGCCGAGATGCTGCTATCCGACAGGGTCAGGACCAGCGACCGGTCCTCCACCGTCAGGGTCAGCGTCGCCTCATCGCCCAGGTTGCGGCTGTCGACGGCAGTGATGGTATAGGTGGTCTCCGGGCTGCCTGCTTCCGGCGTGCCGGTCAGCGCGCCGGTGCTTGCGTTCAGCGTCAGACCTGCCGGCAGAGCCGGGCTGATGGAATAGGTGTAAGGCGCGACGCCACCGGTAGCGCTGGCCTGGATCGGGTCAATGGCGGTTCCCATCACCAGAACGGCTGACGAGCCTGAAAGGCTCAGCTCGGGGTTGGGCAGGTCGTAGAGGACGATACCGGAATTGCTGTCGGTGATGTAATCCGGGTTGGCGCGATCGTCGTATGTATCACTCAGCTCGACAGTCCAGGTGCCGCCGGCATTCAGCACCGGCGGGTTGACCTGCAACCTGCTGGTGGCGCGATAGTAGCCGGGCTGCGATGCGAAATTCATCTCGGGCCCGGTAAATTCAAAGCGCTGCCCGCCCGGCGCGATCAGCGCCAGCACGGTTTCGGAGCCATAGCTGCTGCCGCGATGCGAAACACCGATTGCCGTCTCGATTTCGGTCACACGGCTCCCGGCCGGAACCGTAAATGTGCGGCTGCTGGGCGCATTGCCCATGACAGAGATGTTCGACAGATCGACGGCGGCGATCTGCTGGCGCTCCTGCGCGAGGGCCGGCGAGACCAGCGCGATGCACAGAGCCGCGATCAGACCGACAAGCCAGACCAGAGGTCGGAAGGCGCGAAAATCTGGAGATGGAGTTATGCCGGCACTGCTCAGCCGCATCGGTCTTCCCTTCGGATTGGGCCGGACCGCTGCACCTGACAGATCCCAAAAGGCACCTGATATCAGGTTGAATCGCGACGACCTGGTTACACTTTAAAGGCGATACCCATCACGAAGGCATGCAGCAATTCATCAGATGAAACCGCAAGAAATGCAGCGTAACGCCCCGAAACATCAGGCGTGTCATGATTAACGCAATCTCCGGAAAACCCGCGTTGCACCTGCGGCAATCAGGGATCCGAACGGTAACTGTCACGCCGGCAAGGCTCGTTTCAGGTCGGATCTGCGCTTTACATGCAGGCGATTTCTGAAGGAGGGGACGCCGCGCTGACGTCAGCCGTTTATCATCTCCTGAAAGCCGAAGTCGCTGAGGACCGCAGTGTGGTTCTCATCCGGCTTTGTTGCGCAAATGAAGCGTAGGATTCACCTCACGAATCCAGTCTGTTAGTCAGGCGGTATGAGCAGACCGAAGCCGCCGACTTACCGCACCACGAACTGGCATGACTACAATGCTGCGCTTGCGCGGCGTGGGTCGCTGTCGATCTGGTTTGACCCCAGGACGCAGTGGCTTGCCGCGCCAACCGGCAAGCGTGGTCGTCAGCCCGTCTTCACTGATGCCGCGATCCAGACCTGCCTGACGCTGAAGACCCTGTTCGGACTACCGCTACGGCAGACGACTGGCATGATCGCCAGTCTGCTTGAGCTTGCCGGGCTGGATTGGCCGGTGCCGGACTTCAGCACCCTATGCCGTCGCCAAAAGACCTTGATCGTCCACATCCCCTACCGCCCCAGCTCAGGCGCTCTGCACCTGCTGATCGACAGCACTGGCGTGAAAGCCGAGGGCGATGGCGAGTGGCTGGCCAAGAAACACGGCCCGTCGAAGCCGCGGGACTGGCGCAAGGTTCACCTCGGGATTGATGCTGAGACGCTGGAAATCCGGGCTATCGAGATCACAGGCAGCCGGATCGGCGATGCGCCCGTTATGCCCGACCTGCTGAACCAGATCCCTGGCGATCAGCCCTTGGGCATGGTCACCGCCGATGGGGCCTATGACACGCGGGCCTGTCACGCCGCCATTGCGGCGCGCGGGGCAGCGGCAGTCATCCCGCCCCGCAGGAACGGCAAGCCGTGGAAGGAACACACGGCAGGGGCGGTCGCGCGCAACAACGCCCTGCGCAGTTGCCGCCGTCTTGGCCGAGCGATCTGGAAACGCTGGGCCGGCTATCACCGACGAAGCCTGGTCAAGGCAAAGATGCGCTGCTTCAAACTCTTGGGAGAGCGCGTCATGTCGCGCGACTTCGACAGACAGGTGGCCGAGCTTCAGATCAGGGCGGCCATCCTGAACCGCTTCACCGCCCTTGGAACGCCCCTCACGCTGCGCGCGGGATAGGTCTGTCAGGGGAAAGGGGAACTCCGGACATAACCGGATTTGCGCAACAAAGCCGCGCCTGACCAGAACCGCGCCTGCGGTTCTGCGCTGTGACGGTGATCGCGGTTTCGCGCCCTTTGCCTTTGCCCATGCGCGCGAGGCGCTGATCGGTGCAGCACGCAGCCAGGGCATCGCCACGCTGGCTGTGCAGAACAGTCACCACTTCTCGGCGCTCTGGGCGGAGATCGAGCCTCTGACCGCCGCCGGACTGGTCGCCTGGGCCTTCGTGATCGGGCAATGTGCGGTGGCGCCGCATGGCGGGACAAAGCGGCTCTTCGGCCCCAATCCGATGGCCTTCGGTTGGCCTCGACCCGGGCGCGAGCCGATGATATTCGACTTCGCCACCAGTGCGGCTGCGAGAGGTGAGGTGGAGCTGTGCCGCCTCGCCGGTGAGGATTTACCGGAGGGCTGGGGGATCGACCCGGCGGGCCAGTCCAGCACTGATCCGACCTCCGTCCTGCAGGGGGCGCTTTTGCCCTTTGGCGGCCATAAAGGCTCGGCCATGTCGCTGATGGTGGAACTGATCGCCGGGCCGCTGATCGGCGAGATGACCAGCCGGCAGATCGTCGCCACCGGCATTGCGGACATTGGCCCGCCGCCAGGCGGTGAGCTGATCCTGGCGCTAGACCCGACCGCTTTCGGCCATGATGCCGGCGCGCTCGGTGAAAGGCTTCTGGCGGATTTCGCGGCGGAGCCCGGTCTGCGCATGCCCTCGGCACGCCGTTACGCGGCCCGGGCGCAACATCAGGGTCAGCTGATCGAGGTTCCCGCCGCTTTGCTTGCCGAAATCGAGGCCCTTTGCGGCTGACCCGATCCCTTCAGATCAGAAAGAAGACCCATGCCGATTATCCGTGTCGAGCTGTTCCCCGGCCGCAGCTATGAAGTGAAGATGGAGCTGGCCGAGGGTATCACCCGCCTGTTCGAGGAAAAGGCCGGCAGCGCACCCGAGGCGACCACAATCGTCTTCACTGAGGTCTCGCCGTCGGACTGGGTGGTGGCGGGCAAACCTTACGCCGCCGATAAATAGACCCGGCGCTCAAGGCTAGGTTGGCGCGAAATTCTGCTGGAAAACTAGACTCTCGGAGCGGCAGATCCGGTCGCTGTAGTTATTTTAAATAACTGTTTTAACATATTTTTTCGATACTGAATTGCTCAGTCGTCTCCTTTGCCTGCCGTGTACCGCCCGACTCAGGATACCCCCGAACACGCAGGCAGAAGATCTGAGTTACTCCCCGATCCCCGGACAGATTTCCGGCTTGTCTAAGCTCCTCTCAGAAGGAACCACGCCTTTCGTGCTATACGAAAACTGCTGCCTGGCACGGCATTTGGTCCGGGCGGCAGCTCTGGCGGGCCGCGCGCCGGTCACCCGGCAGTCAGACAAGTTGCAGGGGCTATGAGCATATCCAGGGCAAACGGGGCGGTATGTGAAAGTCTCTCTGCATGGCACTGCGGCTTCCGGCCTGATAAGATACGCGGAGGAAACGATGGCAAAATGCACCACATGCCGAAACAATCTCTTCATGATTTCGCCTCAGGCTGTCTGGAAGCAGCCATTGATGCTGGCATTCTTCCGGTCGGCACCGTGATGCTCGAAGGGCCGATCGCGCAGCATTTCGGCATAAGCCGTGTGCCTGTGCGTCAGGCCATCGCCCGACTGGAGGGGAAGGGCAAGGCGTATCGCTTCGATGGCAGGGGCCTGGTGGTTGGGCCGCCCGGAACGCCACCAAGACGCGAGCTATTGGAGAAAGTCCTGCCCAGCCTGATCCTTGAAGAACGACCGCCCGCGCTCGCCTGGCAGACATTCGGCAATGAGCTGGAAGCGATTATCGTCCATCAGGCTTTCTTCGGGGCTGTGCGGCTGAGCGAGGCGGAACTGGCGCGCCACTTCAATGTCGGGCGCAGCGTTGCACGAGATGCGCTTCAGCATCTTGAACCGCTCGGGTTGATCGGCAAGGATTCCAGCCAGCGCTGGCTGGTGGTCCCGCTGGACGATCAAAGGATTCATGAGCTCTATCAACTGCGCCTGCAGCTGGAGCCACGCACCCTTGCAGAGGCGACCCCCTTTATTCCCCTGGATCTGCTCACCGACATGATCACGCGCCATGAGGGCGCGCTACGACGCTATGTTTCGCTCAGCGCTGAAGATCTGTATGCGCTTGAACTTGATCTGCATGTGACCTGTCTGGGCTTTTGTCCGAATGCGACTTTCGTTTCCGTGCTCCGTCGAACACAGTGCCTCCTTTTGCTCAGTCGCCAGGTTCTGGGTCGCAGACTGGAAATGCCGCAGACAGAACCATTCCTGGCCGAGCATCTGACCGTGCTCCGCGCTATGGCAGCAGGGGATGCGACGGCGGTCAAAGAAGCCATGGCACTGCATCTGTCGAATTCGGTGGCGAAGGTCGCAGCGCGCGCCGCCGCCATGCGCGACCGCTATCAGCCGACGCCGCAGCCCTTCTTCCGGCCCTGAAACTGCGGGCGCCCCGGCGGGATCCGGGGCGAAGTCTCAGGATCAGGTTACCGCCCCGACCTGCCAGGGCACGAATTCATTATTGCCATAGTCGAACTGCTCGGAAAGCGTCCGCTCGCCCGAGGCGACGGCAAGGACCAGATCATAGATCCGCCTGCCCGCCGCCTCGATCGTATCAGTGCCACGGGCAATATCACCGCAATTGATATCCATATCTTCCTTCATATGGTCATACATCACGGTATTGGTGGCGATCTTGATGGTCGGGCTGGGCTTCCAGCCCGAAACCGAGCCGCGCCCGGTGGTGAAGCAGACCATATTGCAGCCGCCCGCCACCTGGCCGGTCACCGCCACCGGGTCATATCCGGGCGTGTCCATGAAAACGAACCCTTGCTCGGTAATCTTTTCGGCATAGTGATAGACCGCGTTCAGCGGCATCGAACCGCCCTTCGCCACCGCGCCCAGCGACTTTTCAAGAATGGTGGTCAGCCCGCCTTCCTTATTGCCATGCGAGGGGTTGTTGTTCAGCTCTGCCCCGTTGCGGCTGGTATAACCGCGCCACCATTCAATCCGCTCCAGCAACCGTTCCGCCACTTCCGGGCTGCGGGCACGCCGGGTCAGCAAATGCTCGGCACCGTAGATTTCCGGGGTCTCTGCCAGCACCGTCGTAGCCCCGTTGCGCACCAGAAGGTCCGAGGCGTAGCCGAGCGCCGGATTGGCGGTGATCCCGGAATAGCCATCCGATCCGCCGCATTCCAGCGCCACTTTCAGATGTGAAAGCGGCTGGCGGCTGCGTTTCACCGCATTCACCTCGGGCAGCATTTCGCGGATCATCCCGCAGGCGGCTTCGATGGTTTTGCGGGTGCCGCCAAGCTGCTGGATCGTCATGGTGCGGAAGCGGTTGCCCTCTTCCAGCTTGTAATGCTCCAGGATCGGGCGGATCTGATTGGTCTCACAGCCCAGGCCGATCATCAGGATGCCGCCGAAATTCGGATGCGTGGCATAGCCGCTGATGACGCGGGTCAGATATTCATAGCCCTCGCCATTGGTGTTGATCGCACAACCGCCGCCATGGGTCAGCGGCACGACGCCATGGATATTGTCATAGCCATCCAGCCCGCCGGAGCGGTTGAAATGCTCGGCGATGTAATGCGACACCGTGGCCGAGCAATTCACCGTCGAGACAATGCCGATATAGTTGCGGGTGCCGACGCCGCCATAGCCACGATCATAGCCCATGAATGTCGCGCGCTCAGCCTCGGGCAGCAGCCCCGGCCATTGCGTCTCGGTGCAGAACTGATGGCGCACCGCGCTGTCGGTCATCGAAAGATTGTGCAGATGGACATGCTGGCCGGCCGCAATGCCGGTGCTGGCAATGCCGATGACCTGGCCGAATTTGCGCACCTCTGTCCCGGCCGGAATGTCCTGAAGCGCGACCTTATGGCCGCGCGGCAGCAGATCCGTGGCGCTCAGACCGGCAATCCCGAGCGGCTCACCGATCTTCAGCATCCGGCGCAGCACACCGACACTGTCGGCCGGGTTAAGCTGGATAACAGGGGCCTGCTGCATCATTCGCTCCATTAATGGCTAATGCTGGCAATATACATTAATAGGGCAGTGCAGGGTCAAGAGGCAGAATGCACCCGATAAGAAAAAGCCGGCCACCCGGAAGCCCGGGGGCCGGCTTTGCCGTTCCGCGAGATCAGATCAGAGCGAGCCGAGCGCGGCGCGGAAGAAGCCTTCCGGCCGATTGCGGTCAAAGATGATGCTGGTTTCCTGGCCCGGATCGGCGGCGGGGAAATCCTCACGGTAATGGCCGCCCCGGCTTTCTGTGCGCTCCTGCGCCGCCCGCGCCATCAGACAGCCGGTTTCCAGCAGGTTCTCGGTTTCCAGCACGAAGCGCAGCGCCGCAGGATTGTCGACCGGCACCCGCGCCAGCCTGTCGCGCAGCGCCGCTGCCCCCGACAGGAAGGCCGCAAGCCCCGCACCGTCGCGCACGACCAGCAGATGCCGGGTTGCCAGCGCCTGAAGATCAAGCCGGACCGCCTCGGCGCTTTCCTCACCCTTGCGGGCCATGACCGCGCTGAGCCTCGCCTGTTCCGCCGCGCAGCGATCCGGCAAAGGCCGCCGCCCCTCGGCCAGCGCAAGCGCGGCCGCTGCCCGCCCGGCCCTTGCACCAAACACCTGGCATGTCATCGCCATATTGCCGCCCAGCCGGTCGGCGCCATGCGGGCCGGCGGCGGTTTCGCCGGCAGCGAAAAGCCCCCGGATGTTCGAGCCGGCCCCGGCATCGATGCGCAGCCCCCCGTTGATCGCATGGCCGGAACAGGTGATCTGCACCCGGTCCTTGTAAAGATCGACACCCTTGGCCAGGTACCAGTCATAGGTCAACGGCCACATATGCGCGATCGAGCGGCTGCTGTCGCCCAGCACCTTGTCGAAATCGGTATCGCGGAAATCCATCCAGACCCCGCCCTCGGGCGTGCCTTTGCCGCTGTTGATGGTCTTCTGGATCGAAATCTCGACATAGCGCGAGACGCCGCGCGCGCTGAAGGGGAAGTGGTTCTCCTTGGCATCCAGCACCGCATCGCGGGTCACACCTTCCGGCAGGAAAGGCTGGATCACCGGCTGACCCTCGGCATCGGTCAGGTTGGGACGCGCATCCCAGAGGTAATTGCCGAAGAGATTCACGAAAGGCGACAGGATGCTGACCCCGGCCTGCATGAATTCCATATTGGTCAGATGCGCTCCGGCCCGCCAGGCCATGGCATAGCCATCACCGGTGATATCGGCCGGATAGAGGTTTTTCGAGAAGAGCTGGCTCGCACCACCCGTCGTCATGATCGTCGCACCGGCACGTAACAGGACCGGCGCGCCCTCGCGGTCAATCGCAAGCGCGCCAAGACAGATACCGTCGCGCACGACCAGATCGACCACCATCAGCTGATCGAGCCCCCGGATGCCTTTCGCCGTCACCTCACTGCCAAGGGCGCGCATGATCGGCTTGAAATGGTCGCGGATCACATGCGAGCGCGGCCGGCTGGAAAAGCAGGCCCGAAAGGTCAGATAGCCGCCCTGTTCGGTCTTCTCGAACGGCACGCCCTTGCCTTCCAGGTAATGCAGCGCCTCTTCCGCCTCTTCGGTCAGGATCTCAACCAGCCGCGGATCGGCCATGCCCTGGGCGGCATACAGAATATCGCCGGCATGGACGCCCGGATTGTCGGAACTGTCCCCTGCCCCGTCCGGCACGTTGAAGGCGCCCACTTCGGCGACGCTGTAGAAGGTGGCGCCGCTGCCGCGCAGATTGCCTTTGACGGCGATCAGCACGTCGGCTCCGGCCTCGCGGGCCTCAAGCGCGGCGCGCAAGGCCGCACCGCCGCCGCCGATCACCAGGACATCGGTTTCCACCTCGCGCAGAGGTTTTTCATTCCAGTCGCGCTGCATCACTGATCTCCGAAATGGCGGGCATCCATCGGCTTCAGCGCCGGGCTGACCTCGATGGCAAAGGGAACCAGATCGAGGATCTGGCTTTTCACGTCGATCCCCGGGGCGACCTCATCAAGGCGCAGGCCGTTTTCCTGCAAGGAGAAGACGGCACGTTCGGTGATATAAAGCACCTGCTGCCCCTTGCGCCGTGCCGAGGCCGCATTGAAGGTGACCTGCTCGACTGCCGGGATGAGTTTCGGGAACCGCCCCTCAGACGCCACGACCAGACGCCCGTCCTGCCAGCGAATATCGACGCCGCCGGCATTGAAAGAGCCGCAGAACACCACCCGTTTCGTCTGATGGGTGATGTCGACAAAGCCGCCGCAGCCGGGCACGATGCCGTTGAAACGGCTGACATTCACATTTCCCTGCGCATCGAGCTGGCCAAAGCCAAGGAAGGTGATGTCGAGCCCGCCGCCAAGGAAAAAGTCAAAAACATTGGTGGAATCGATTATCGCATCGGGGTTCACATTGGTGCCGAAGATCGCACGATCCCCCGGCACCCCCCCGATGGAACCATGTTCGGGAAAGAAAGTGGTGCCGCCGCTTTCGCTGCGCTCATTCAGGATGCGCGGGATCTCGATCGGCATGCCGACGCCCAGATTGACCACCTCTCCGTCGCGGATTTCCTGGGCGGCGCGGCTCGCGATGATGCGCGAGGGCCCGGGCTCGACGCGGCTCTGGCCCTGGTAGGGAATGCGCACCTCGCCCGTCAGGGCCGGGTTCAGAGCGCCGCCCGAGACCAATTGCTCCGGCTCGACCACCACCGCGTCAACGAAAATACCGGGGATCTCGACCATGCGCGGATGCAGCGAGCCGCCTTTCACCAGACGGCGCACCTGCACGATGACCTTGCCGCCGGAATTCTTCGCGGCCATGGCCATGGTGCGGATGCCCAGCGAGACCGGCTCATCCTCAAGCGAGATATTGCCGAACTCATCAGCCGAGGTGCCGCGCAGGAAGGCAATATCTATGCGCGGATTGTCGTAGACGAGGCGCGCTTTGCCATCGGCCATCTCTTTGCGCACAATCGGCTCTTTCGCGGCGGCATTCATCCGGCCGCCGCCAAGATCCGGGTCGACAAAGGTGTCGAGACCCACTTCGGTCACGGTCTTTTCCTGCTTCGCCGCAATGCCGCGCAGCATCTGAAAGACGGTGCCCATCGGCAGGCAATGCGCCTCGAACGCATTGGCATTGAGCAGTGTCGTGTAACGCGATTCCTTGAGGAAAGAGTAGCCGCTGCCAATGGCGCGCGCGACCATGCCGGGGCGGGCGAGGTTTTCAAGCCCGCGCCCCGCGCCCATACCGACGATAATGGGGTGGATCTCGGTCAGGTTCTTCGGCGCGCCGGTCTCATCATGGCGGCGGCCAAGCGCGCCCAGCAGCGCATCGGGCGTCAGCACATTCTCGCAGCCGCAGATCACCAGCGTATCGCCATCCTTGACAAGGCCTGCGGCCTCGTCGGCGGTCACCACAGAGATAGTCTTCATGAGTTTTTCCTGTCAGGCCCCCAGCCCGCGCGTGATAAGCGCGGCGGTTTCACGCAACCTGCCCAACAGTCGGGGGATCGACTCCTCGGGCATCCGAACGGAAGGGATGGCGAAATTGATCGCAGCGACCAGAGTGCCGCCGCCACTGTACAAGGGCACGCCGATCGACGACACGCCCTCTTCGAATTCACCGATATTGAAAGAGCACTCCTCGCGCAGGATCCGGCGGCGCTCGGCTTCCAGCGCCAATGGATCGGTGATCGTGCGCTCGGTAAAGCGCTCACGCGGTTCCTTGAGGAAGGCGGAAAAGTCCTCATCGCTCATATGCGCCATGAAGATCTTGCCCATGCTGGTGCAATGCAGCGGCGACGGTGCGCCCACCCGCGAATGCAGGTTCAGCATATGGCTGACGCGCCGGCTGCTGGCCCTGAGCAGATAGAAGGCGTAAAATCCCTCGCGCCGGCCAAGGTGGGTCACCTCGCCGACCTCATCGGTCAGCGCCTGAAGATGCGGGCGCGCCAGCTCGACTATATCAAGCCTAGCAAGCCGGTCAGCCCCGAGCCGCAGCAGATTTCCGCCAAGCCGGTAAGCCTGGGTCTGCGGGTCCTGGCTGAGGAAATTGCGCGATTCCAGGGTGCGGACGATATCATAGACCGTCCCCTTGGAGACCGAGAGGTCCTTGGCGATCTCGCTGATGCCCTTGCCATGCGAACCGATGCTTTCCAGCACATCGACAGCCCGCAACAACGAGCGCAACAACTTGCGGTCAGTGCCTTCCGGCGCGTTTGTCATGGGCTGGGCTCCTTGCTGTCGGGACGCGGACGCAAAACCTTGACCACTTTTTCACCGGTTGCGCAAAGCTCGCTACGCTGGTTGCGCACCTCTGCCGCGAAGAAGATCTTGCGCCGCTCAACGTCAACCGCATCGACCGTGACCGTGCACTGCACGGTGTCGCCGATCATCACCGGCGCAAGGCATTTCACCGAAAAGATCTGCGCCGCATAGCCGACCGGCTCAAGCCGCTCGCCCAGCAGGTTCACCGCACAGGCCGAGATATAGCCCGGCAGCAAAGCGCCATGCACGACGCGCCCGCCAAAGCGCCCCTCGGCATATTCGCGGTTCACATGGTTCGGATGCATATCCCCGCTGATGCCAGCAAAGAGATAGACATCCGATTCCGAGACCGTTCGACGCAGCGTCGCGCTCTCTCCGATGCTGATTTCATGGATCGGGTTCATGGTCATATCAGGCGGCTCCCATGATAAGGTCGGGCAGGAAGAGAACGATTTGCGGGAAGAGGATCAGCGCCAGGATCAGCAGGAGCATGGCGAGGACGAAAGGCATGGTCTCGCGGATCACCACCGGCATCGGCACCTTGGCGATAGAGCCCGCGATCAGGATGCACAGGCCAAAAGGCGGCGTGATCAGGCCAAGGGCTGCTGTCATCACGATCACCATCGCCATTTGCAGCGGGTCTATCCCGACCGAGGCCGCAATCTGCTGCGCAATCGGCAGGAAGATGATCATCGCGGGAACCCCGTCGATGAAGAGGCCGACCGTGAAGAAGATCGCCACGATCAGCAAAAGGCCGGTGGTCGGGCAAATGTCACGCCCCTCGATGAGGCCGGCGACCATTTCCGGCACCTGGAGATAGGCCACCATCCAGCCGAAAGCCACGGCAGCGGCAATGGCGAAAGTTGGCAAAGACACCATAAGCGCAGCATCCCTTGCGATCTGCGGCAGCTGGTTCAGCCGGATGCTGCGCAGCAGCACGATCACCACCAATGTATAGGCAACCGCGACAACGCCGGCCTCGGTCGGGGTGAAAACCGCCGAGAGAATGCCGCCAAAAATAATGACCGGCACCCCAAGCGGCAAAAGGCAGCGGCGGAAAGCCTGGATGACTTCAGGGGCCCGGGCGCGCGGCGTCGACTCGACCCCCATTCGCTTTGCCATGAACCAGGCCATTGCCATCTGAGAGATCCCGACCAAGGCGCCGGGGATGAAGCCGGCCAGGAAAAGCCGCGACATCGAGATATTGGTCAGCGAGCCATAGACGATCATCAGCACGCTGGGAGGGATGATCGCGCCCATGGTCGAGGAGGCCGCCGTGATCGCTGCCGAAAAGCCCGGCGAATAGCCGCGCCTGACCATGGCCGGGATCATCATCGATCCCATCCCGGCCGTATCGGCGGTGGCGGTGCCGGAAACGGTGGCGAACATCATCGAGCAGAACACATTGACCTGGGCAATGCCGCCCCGGATATGGCCGACCAGAACCTGAGCAAGGTCAATGAAGCGGTCGGTGATATTGCCCTGGTTCATCAGGTATCCGGCCAGGATGAAGAAGGGAATCGCCAGCAGCGGAAAGTAATTCAGCGCCGCATACATCCGCTCGACCAGCAGCATCGGCGGCATACCGGTGCACAGAATGGTCAGCATGGTTGCGGTGGCGAGGCCAACGGCCAACGGAACCCGCAGCAAGAGCAATGTGCAAAGGCTGCCAAAGAGCAGCACGACAAGCCAGGCCTCACTCATGCGTTTTCTCCGCGCTCGCCGGAAACCACGCCGAAAAGATTCCAGAGCCCTGAAATCGTGAACAAAGCCCCGCTGAGCGGCATGATCAGCATTGTGTAGCCTTGTGGGATTCCCAGCGAGAAGGAGTGCCGCATCATGCCTGCCATCGCGAATTTCCAGCCATAGACCAGGAAAAGAAGACCGAGGCCGGTGAAGAGCGCATGGCCAAGGACCTCCAGCCCGCGCGCAACCGGACTGCCAGGCGCCACGAAGCCGGAAAGGAGGTCAACCGCGAAATGCTCTTTGCGCAGCGCCGCCACCGAACCGCCAAGAAAAGCGATCCAGACAAAGCAGATCGTCGCCGTCTCCATCGACCAGATAAAGGAATGTCGAAACAGATTTCGTGCCACCAGCTCCAGCAGAAGCGCGCCGCACATCACCACCAGCAAGATGGTGCAGAAATTGAGGATCAGGCTGTCGGCCGCAGCAAAAAGCCGCGCCACCCGCCCGGGACGATGGGTCATCGGAACTGTCCTTGAGGGGCCCGATCGCCGCAACATGGGCGCCCGGGTCGGGTTGTCTGCGTTCAGAGACCGCGAATCGCGGTGAGAAGATCAATCGCGTCGGCTTCGGTTGCCACCCGCTCGTAAAGCGTGGCCAGCGGCGCGCGGAAAGCCGGAATATCGACTTCAGAGATCACCGCACCGCCCTTGGTCAGACCCTCGATCGCTCGCTCCTGGAATTCCAGCGACAGATCAAGCAGGCGCTGACCGGCCGCATCGAAAGCCCCCTCGACCTCGTCGCGCAGATCTTCCGGTATCTTAGCCAGCGACGGATCCGACGCGATCACAAGCGCAACATAGAAGGAGTGATCGGTCCTGGAGATGTATTTGGCCACTTCGTGAAGCTTGTAGGTGAAAAGCACGTCAGGTGCGTTTTCCACCGCCTGGACCACGCCCTGGCGCATTGCCGCAACCACTTCAGGCATCGGGAGATTCACCGGGCTGGCGCCATAGGTCGACCAAACTTCTGATTCGATGGGATTGGCCTGCACACGCATCCGTGGCGCAAGCTTCGCCATATCGGCGGGGCTGGTGATTTCACCCTTGCTGTTGGCGACCCAGCGGCTGCCGACGGTCGAGGGCGCCTTCAGGGAAATGCCCAGACCGGCAGCGGCGACCTGATCTTCCAACAGGGTCCAGACCGGGCTGTCCGGCGCCATCGCGGCGCGGTAAATCTGATAATCTGCAAAGATATAAGGCACGCTGAAAAGCTGAAGCTGCGGCACATAGGTTGCGAAATTCGCCCCGCCCACCACCGCGATATCAAGCGATCCGCTGCGCAGCCCTTCGATCATGCTCAGTTCATCGCCAAGCTGCTGGTTCGGGTAGATACGCAGCCCGACCCGGCCCTCGGTACGGGCCCGAAGCTCTTCATCCAGCAGGGTCAGCGTTGCGTAATAGAGCCCGTCCTGGTTGCCCTCGGTACCGGCGGAAAGCGTTATTTCCTGCGCCGTTGCAGCACCGCCGAAGAACAGCGCGGTGACCGCGGCTGCGATGGTAGATCTGAACATTTTTCTCCTCCCAGAGATCGTACGATTATACCGTACGATGTACGACAATTCTGAAGGAATATTTCTGCCGCTGTCAACTGCCCTCAGAGCGAAAGCGCAAAACAGCAGGGCAGTTCGAAATTATGATATTGATATTGGCTTATAATTTTCACATGCCCGGCCAAAAACCGGGCCGAAACCCGACCCTGCGGCTGAGTCGCGCCGGACCGGCGTCGCCTTTTTCCTGCCTTCGGTCATGGTGAGCCGCCCTTGTCGGTCGGGCCTTCTTTCCTGTGCCTCCCCTGCCCTTTTCGCGCGGCTGCCTGTCGGGGGGGGGTAGTCGCAAAAGTGAACGCACTATGGAAATATTTCGTTTGCCAATCCTGCGGCGGCAGGGCTACCCCAAGAACAGGGAGCGGAGCAATCCGCCGGAGTAATCTGGAGAAATCAGTCAGAACGCTCGCGGCCTGCAAAGGCCGGCGATGCCGAATGCTGTGCGGTGGGAGGAGCTCAACACAGGTATGACTTATGTTTTCGTATTCGATGCCGTCCTGAGGGCCTGGCCGAGACTGCTGGAAGGTGCGATCTATACGATCCAGCTTTCGGTGATCTCTATCGCGCTCGGCTTTGTCCTCGGAACGCTTTGCGCCATCGTGCGCCACCAGAACCTGCGCATCCTGAACCCGCTGGTCTCGGTCTATGTGGATGTGATCCGCAACACGCCGTTTCTGGTCCAGGCCTTCCTGGTGTTCTTCGGCCTTTCCACCGCAGGGATCCAGCTTTCCGCCCAGACCGCCGCCATCCTCGCGATCACGCTCAATGTCGGGGCCTATAGCTGCGAGATCATGCGCGCCGGCCTCGAATCGATCCATCGCAGCCAGATCGAGGCCGCGGAATCGCTGGGCATGTCAAAAAGCGCGATCTACTGGCACGTGATCTTGCTGCCCGCGACCGAGCGCGTCTATCCGGCACTGACCAGCCAGTTCATCCTGATGATGCTGGCCACCTCGGTCACGTCGCAAATCTCGGCCGAGGAACTGACCGGCATCGCCAATATCATCCAGTCGGAAACCTTCCGCAGCTTTGAGACCTATATCGTGGTCGGTGTGATCTATATCGGTCTGTCTTTGCTGTTCCGGCTCGGCTTCTGGCTGATCGGCCAGGTGCTCTTCCGCCGCAAGCGCCTGCTTGGCACCAGCGTGTGAAGGGGACCGGATCATGATGTCATTCACGCAATTCAACTACATTCTCACCGGCGCAATGTGGACAGTCGGGCTGTCGCTGATCGCCTTTATCGGGGGCGGCCTGCTCGGCTTCATCATTGCCCTGATGCGGGTCTCGCCAAATCGCTGGGTCAGGGGGGCAACCTGGGTCTATATCCAGCTTATCCAGGGCACACCGCTGCTGATCCTGCTGTTTCTCAGCTATTTCGGCATGAGCCTGCTCGGCTATCGGCCCAGCCCGTTTTTTGCGGTAGCGCTTGGCTTCTCGATCTATGCCTCGGCCTTTCTGGGCGAGATCTGGCGCAGCGCCATTGAATCGGTGAACCGCTCGCAATGGGAGGCCTCGGCCTGCCTTGGCTTCGACCGCTTTCAACAGCTGTCCCGGATCATCATTCCGCAGGCCGTTCGCATCGCCACGCCCCCGACAGTGGGCTTCATGGTGCAGGTCGTGAAGCACACTTCGCTAGCCTCGATTGTCGGCTTTGTCGAACTGACCCGGGCCGCGCAGGTTATCAACAACGCGATCTTCCAGCCCTTCATGATCTACCTGCTTATCGCGGCGATCTATTTCGCGATCTGCTACCCGCTTTCCCAACTCAGCAAGAAACTGGAAGGAGCCCTGAATGTCTCCGGTCGTTAGTGTCAAGGATGTCCACAAAAGCTTTGGCGCTTTTGAGGTTCTTAAAGGGGTCTCCCTCGATGTCGCGCGCGGCCAGATGGTAGCGATCATCGGGAAAAGCGGCTCGGGCAAAAGCACGTTGCTGCGCTGCCTCAACGGGCTTGAAAGCATCAGCTCCGGTAAAATCTCCATCTGCGACGTGCCGGTGAATGAGATCGGGGGGCAAGAGCTGCGCCGGCTGCGGATGCGGGTCGGGATCGTGTTCCAGGGCTATAACCTGTTTCCGCATCTGACCGTGCGAAGGAATATCACCCTCGCCCTGACCACCATCAAAAAGATGGCGCGGGCCGCAGCGGATGCCATTGCAGACCGTGTGCTGGACCAGGTCGGCATGACCGAAAAGGCAGAATCCTATCCCGAACAGCTCTCGGGCGGGCAACAGCAGCGGGTGGCAATTGCGCGCTCACTGGCGATGGAACCCGAACTGATTCTGTTTGACGAGGTGACATCGGCGCTGGACCCGGAACTGACGGGTGAGGTGCTGAAGGTCATGGAAAGCCTCGCCAAAGGCGGCATGACCATGGTGCTGGTCACCCATGAGATGGGTTTCGCCAAAAAGGCGGCGGATGTCGTCGTCTACATGCATGAAGGCAAGGTGTGGGAAGCCGGCCCGCCCAGCGAGATCTTTGCCAATCCGAAGACCCAGGAGCTCGCCAGGTTCCTGAGCAGCGAGCTCTGAAAGAAATAAACCAACAGGAGGAGGAGAGAACCATGTTGAGAAGAACACTGCTTGCCGCATTGGTCGGCGCAACCACCCTGGCAGGCGCCGGCTTTGCCGCTGCCGATACGCTGGATGACATCAAGGCACGCGGCAAGATCCTTGTCGGAATCGACCTGAACTTCCCGCCCTTCGGCACTCTGGACGCAAATCTGAAGCCAGTAGGCTCTGATGTGGCGGCGGCAAAACTGCTGGCCGAACATCTGGGCGTTGACCTTGAGATCGTCGAGCTGAACGGCCCGAACCGGGTTCCCTACCTGCTGACCAGCAACGTGGACGTGGTGATTTCGAGCTTCTCGATCACGCCCGAACGTCAGGAAGTCATCGACTTCTCCTACCCCTATTCGGCGTCGGAAAGCTCGATCATGGCGCCCGCCGACGTGGACATCTCTGCCCTTGAGGATCTGGCCGGCAAGCGCATCGGTGTGGTGCGCGGCAATCTGCAGGACACGCTGCTGGTGCCGATCGTCCCCGAAGGCACCCAGCTGGTGCGCTTTGACGATGACGCCTCGAACGTGGTGGCGCTGCTTTCCGGCCAGGTCGTCGCCATCGGCGCCTCGGCTGAACTACTGCCCTCGATCACGCAGCGCGCACCCGACAGAAACATCGAGCGCAAACTGGCGATCAAGATCGTTCCCCACGGCATCGGCGTCCGCAAGGAAGAACCTGCGCTGCTGGCTGCCCTGAACGAGTTCGTACAGACCAATCTCGAAAACGGTCGCCTGAAAGAGACCTTTGCCGAGAATGTCGGGATGCCGCTCGCCGATCTCAGCGAATACCTGCCGAAGTAACAGAACTGCCGCCGATCACCGTCCCCGGCGGTTCGGCTTCAGAACAATCCGGCCGGCCCCCAGGGGGCCGGTCGACATCAGTAACAGGATTGCAGATGACTTATCCCAGCCTGACACATGCCCGCATCGGTCTTATCGGCCTTGGCCTTATGGGCCATGGCATCGGTCGCAGTCTGCTGCGCAAAGGGTTTGCACTTGCGGTGCTTGGCCATCGCAACCGACAGCCCGTCGAAAGCCTTGTCGGGCTTGGCGCGCAGGAGGCAACCGACCCGGCAGCGCTTGCCCGTGCCTCGGATGTGATCCTGATCTGCGTCACCGGCTCGCCGCAGGTCGAGGCGCTGATCTATGGCGAGAATGGCGTGCTTTCGGCCCTGCAGCCCGGTCAGGTGGTGATTGACTGCTCGACCAGCGATCCCCGCTCCAGCGCGCGGATCCTTGCAGATATTGAGGCAAAGGGCGGCTGGTTCGTCGATGCCCCGCTTGGCCGCACCCCGGTCGAGGCCGAGGAAGGCCGGCTGAACACCATGGTGGGCGCAACCCCGGACCTGCTGGAAGTGGTGCGCCCGGTGCTGGCCGCCTATTGCGAGAATATCGTTCATGCCGGCCCGGCTCTTTCGGCCCAGAAGCTGAAGCTGATCAACAATTTCGTCGTCGTCAGCACCACCTGCATCCTTTCCGAGGCGATCGAGGCCGGCCAGCTTAACGGTGTCGATGCCGCGACCCTTTATGCCCTGATGAGCAAGGGCCCGCTGGGCGGAGGCCTTCTGGACATGATCCTCGGCGGCGCGGCCGAGGGGCGTTATGACGCGATGAAATTCTCGGTCGGCAATGCCGCCAAGGACATTGGCTATTTCAACAATATGATGTCCGGCCAGGCCCGCGTGACACGCCTGTCGCAGGATATTTTCCAGGTCATGGAGGAGGCGGTCTCGCGCGGGCAGGCCGCCGCGTATCTGCCCGAAATTGCCCGCCGCGGCTGAACAGAGCCGCCCACCCCCTCATCCATCTTCCACCGGCCCGCCCGCTTTCTCCTGGACAGCGGCCCGGCCCTTTCATGCGAATTTCCGGCCGGCCACAGGTCGCCACACTGACCAAAGGATCCCGACATGACCCAGAGCACCGCACCGCGCTACAGCGGCATCTTCCCCGTTGTCCCCACCATCTTCGCCGAAGACGGCAGCATTGATCTGCCCGGCCAATTGCGTGCCGTCGACTTCATGATCGATTCCGGTGTCGATGGCCTGTCGATCCTGGCAAACTATTCTGAACAGTTCCTGCTCTCGGATGACGAACGCGCGATCCTGACCAGGGCTATTTTGGAACATGTTGCGGGCCGGGTGCCGGTCATTGTCACCACCAGCCATTACAGCACCCGGATCTGCATCGAGCGCAGCATGGCCGCCGAAGCGATGGGTGCGGCCATGGTGATGGTGCTGCCGCCCTATCACGGCGCGACCCTGCGGGTGGCCGAGCCGCTGATCTATGATTATTTCGCCCGGCTCTCGGATGCGATCAATATTCCGATCATGTATCAGGATGCGCCGATCAGCGGCACCAGCCTGTCTGCCGCAAGCCTTGCCAATATGGCGCGCGAGATCGAGCAGCTCAGCTATTTCAAGATCGAAGTGCCCGGCACCGCCGCCAAGCTGCGCGAACTGATCCGCCTTGGCGGCGATGCGGTCGAAGGCCCTTGGGATGGCGAAGAGGCAATTACACTGATGCCCGATCTTGATGCCGGCGCCACCGGCTCGATGACCGGCGGGGCCTATGCAGACGGGTTGCGCCCGATCATCGTCGCCCATCGTGAGGGGCGCCGCGACGAGGCGCTGGACGGCTATCGCACCTGGCTGCCTCTGATCAATTATGAGAACAGGCAAAGCGGGCTTCTGGCCTGCAAGACCCTGATGGAAGAGGGTGGCGTGATCAAATGCGCCGCGCCGCGGCATCCGTTCGCACCGATGACACCGGAAATCCGCGCAGGGCTGCTGGATCTGGCCCGCCGCCTCGACCCGCTGGTTCTGCACTGGGGTCGCTGAAGCCAAACTGACGCCCCGATGTTGCGCTCTGGCAGTGCATGTCACAGGGGCGCTTGTCCTTCCCCGCCTTCCGGGGGGATGGTTGTGCGACGGGGGGTGTCCCCTGTCGCCGCCATGACGGAGAGAAAGATGGTCGTTTCGGTAAGCCGGATCCTCAGTCGCCTGAGAATGCGTCAGTTCAGCCTGCTGGTTGCACTTGATCAGCACCGATCGCTGCGCCGCGCGGCGGCAGAGCTGGCGATCACCCAATCGGCCGCCAGCAAGGCGCTTGCCGAAATCGAGGACATCATCGGCTCGGCGCTGTTCGAGCGTTCTCCCTCCGGCCTCAGCCCGACCGAACTCGGGCAATGTCTGATCCGCTATGCCTGGCTGATGCGGGCCGATGTCGAATCCATGTGTATCGAGATCGGCACCATCCAGCTTGGCCATGCCCGCAGGCTCTCGGTCGGAACCATCATGGGGGCGATCCCCGATGTTTTCGCGCAATCCATCTGCACCTTGCGCGAGGAATTCCCCGATCTGTCGCTCCAGATCATCGAGGATACCAGCGCCGGACTTCTGGAAGCGCTGGATCAGAACCGGATTGATCTGGCCATCGGCCGCGTGATGGTCAGCCCCAATCCCGGCCTTTACAATTATGAACCGCTCTGGACCGAGCCGCTGCATATCGCCGTCGGCAGCCGCCACCCGCTGGCACATATCGACAAGCCCGGCCTTGCCGATCTCGCCCGCTATTCCTGGATCGTCTATCCCAGTCTGATGCCGCTGCGCGCCATGCTGGAGCGGACGTTGTCAAATGCAGGCATTCAATTGCCGGCCAATGTGATCGAGACCTCCTCGACCTTCGCGACCGTCGCACTGCTGGTCCGCGATCCAGGCCTTGTCGCCCTGTTGCCGGCAGCGGTCTGCCGCTTCTTTGAGGCGGAACATGCGCTCAAGATCCTGCCGCTCGACATTCAGGGGAGCAATCCCGATTACGGCATCATCACCCGGTCAGGCGGCGCGCTGAGCGGGCCGGCCCAGTCGCTTCTCCGCATCCTGCGCGGGGCGCAGGACAGATAAACCGCCCGCGTGGCCAGGCTTAGGGCCCCCGGGTTTCCGACACACAGATCCGTCAAAGGAAGAGAAAAGCCATGCAGGCCGAAACACTGGAAGCGTTGGTTGGCACCAGCGTGACGTTCGAGAAAGCGATCAGCGAGGCCGATGTGCTGGACTTCGCCCGGATCACGCTTGACGATCACCCGAACCATACCGATGAGGCCTATGCCCTTGAAAACGGGCTTGGTGGCCGCATAGTGCAGGGCGCGCTGCTGGTCGGGCTGATGGCCGGGGCCTCCACCCGCTACCTGCTGAAGGCAGGCCATCCGGGCGTCACCTATGGGTATGAAAAGATCCGTTTTCTGCGCAGCATCCCGCTCGGAAAGACGCTGAGCGTGGTCTACACAGTGCGCAAAGCTGTTCCCGAAAAATCGAATACCGAAGCCGAGGTCAGGATCAGTCAGGGCGGGGATCTGGTCTGTATCGGCACTCATATCGCCCATTTCCCCACATTCTGACCGCAAGGCCTTGCCGCGCGTCACACATCGCCGCCGCTTCCGCAACCAGGGCCGCAGCCCCGGGCTGCTTCTCTCTGATCCGTAAGGAATATGACATGACCTTCACGCCACATGGCCATCACCTCATCGCCGGGGACTGGGTCGAAACCGAAGCCAAATTCAGCAATGAGCCGGTTTCCGGCCCGGCGCAGAGCTTCTCGGTCGGAACCGTCGCCTTGGTCGATCAGGCGGCCAGAGCCGCAGGCGCCGCCTTCCAGGCCTATGCCGGCACCTCGCGCGAGACCCGCGCCGCCTTCCTTGAAAAGATCGCCGAAGAGATCGAGGCAAGGGCGGAGGCGATCACCGAAATCGGCAGCCGCGAAACCGGCCTGCCTGCCGCCCGCCTTGAAGGCGAACGCGGCCGGACGGTCGGGCAATTGCGGCTTTTCGCGGCGCATATCCGCTCTGGCGAGCATCTGGACCTGCGCCATGACGCAGCCCAACCAGATCGCAAACCGGCACCGCGCCCCGAGATCCGCCTTGTTCAGCGCCCGGTCGGCCCGGTCGCGGTCTTCGGTGCCTCGAACTTCCCGCTCGCTTTTTCGACCGCAGGCGGCGACACCGCAGCGGCGCTGGCTGCCGGTTGCCCGGTCGTCGTGAAAGGCCATTCCGCCCATCCGGGCACCGCTGAAATCATCGCCGATGCCATCCTGGCGGCGATCACGGCCTGTGACCTCAATCCCGGGATTTTCAGCCTGATCCAGGGCGGGCGCCGCGATGTCGGCTCGGCCCTGGTGCAGCATCCGCAGGTCAAGGCGGTCGGCTTCACCGGATCGCTTGCCGGCGGACGCGCCCTTTTCGACCTTTGCGCGCAGCGCCCGGATCCGATCCCCTTCTTCGGTGAGCTTGGCTCGGTCAACCCGATGTTCATTCTGCCGGCCGCAGCCTCGGCCCGCGCTGCCGAGATCGGCACCGGCTGGGCCGGCTCGCTGACCATGGGGGCCGGCCAGTTCTGCACCAATCCCGGCATCGCGATCGTGATTGATGGCGCGGAGGCGGACAGCATGATCGCGGCGGCGGTTGCCGCTCTGGCCAAAGCCGCACCGCAGGCGATGCTTACCACTGGCATTGCCGATGCCTGCCGCTCCGGCATCCGCCATTTCCACGACCACCCCTCTGTCCGCGTCCTGCATGAGGACATCCGTGAGGGCCGCGAGGCAGGTGCCTGCCTCTATGACGTCAGTGGCGCTGACTTCCTCGCCGATCACAGCCTCTCGGAAGAGGTGTTCGGCCCGGTCGGTCTGGTGGTGCGCGTCGGCTCGACCGAAGAGATGCTTCAGCTTGCCGAATGCTTCGAGGGCCAGCTGACCGCCACGCTGCATATGGACGCCGCTGACAGCGAAACCGTCAAAGCCCTGCTGCCGGTGCTGGAACGCAAGGCAGGGCGGATCCTCGCCAATGGCTTCCCCACCGGCGTCGAGGTTGTGGGCGCCATGGTCCATGGCGGCCCCTGGCCCGCCTCGACGAATTTCGGCGCAACTTCGGTCGGAACCATGGCGATCCGCCGTTTCCTGCGACCGCTTTCGCTGCAAAATATCCCGGAGGCGCTCACCGCCTATATGGCTTAGCATTTCTGTGGTTGCCGTCCACTGTGCAAGGCCTTTGCTCTTGGGACAGGTGACCCCGTGGGGTCATCCTTGAGACCTGAACAAAACGCATCGAAGGCCCGCCGTGAACGTAGCGTTATAAGCTCGCGGCGGGTCACGCAGGCCAAAGGCCTCCCGCGATCCCGGAGAAAGACCAGGGTGAGCCATCATCGGATGAGGCCCTGCCGACCAGAGCGACAACGCCCATATTTTCATCCTGTATCGTCAGGCTTACTTTGGCGCCCCAAACGGACCTTGCTGCCGATGTGCGCGCAGTTTTCTCAATGTCTCTCGTATGATGGAAGCGCAGTTGCCGGGTGCAATCAACGCAATCCCCGGGCGCATGCGGGTGAACCCAAATACCGTCAGCCTGGCCGCTCCTGGTTCGAACTCACGGGCGAGGCTCCAGGATCTGGCATCGATTGAGGCGAAATCTGCGATGCCTGTGATCACAGCCCGCACCGACTGACGGTGACTTCCAGTGGCGAAAAGCCTCGCCTCAACTGCAAGCGCCCCGCCCTGCTGCGCGACATCATCGCGCAGCGCCATGACGCCCGAAAGCGAGTCTTCGGAATTAAACGCCATGGTCAGTCCGGCAAAACTGCAGGCAAGCGCATCGCCCAGACGCGCTGCATTTTCGGGACGGCAAATCAGGGCGCTGGAATACGACGCACCGCTGCAGCCGTCGATCCGGTCGTAATCCAGCTGACCCACACGTTCGCGTCCCGGGAAGGAATTGTGATCCAGCACCCCATGGCAGATCTCGGCCACGAGCAGCGCCGGATGGTGCCAGACCGCCGTGAAATCGAGATCATCGGGGACAAGCTGCGCCGGATCAGGGGCCAGCAACCGCCCCCCGGGCCCCCGGATCCCGCCAGGCACAGGTGGCAAATCGCGATTGCGACGGACAAGCCGGGCCGGGGCCGCAAGGCCAGCGACAAGCAAGCCGGGCCGGATGTCCGCCCATGCCGCGTCACTCGCCGCCCGGGCCTCGGGCCAGTCATACATGCCGAAAGAGACCACAAGGCTCATGGCGCGTCCCCTTCCCCGTCCCGGTTTCGACGCCAGCGCGGATGCGGAACCGGCTCTTTCACTTTCCAGGCGAAGCGCCGCAGGATGCTGAAATAGCTGGGAAACACATAGCCTCCATTCAGCCGCGCCCAGTCGCCGCGCGCTGCGCGATAGGTGGCGGGCAGCCGATACCAGGGCACACGCGGCAACTTGTGATGCACAAAATGCAGGTTGTTATAAAGAAACAGCGGCGCCAGAATGGAGCGCTCGACGATGATCGTGCGGCCATTCGGATCTTCGGCCCATTGATGTTCGCAATAGGTGCGGATTGCCAGAAGGCCCAGCCCGATCCAGCCCGGGACCAGCACATAAAGCCAGACCGGGATCCCCATGCCGAACTGGATGAAGGCCAGCACCGGCACGAGGCCTGCAAGATGATGCGCCCAGGCGTTACGGGTCCTGGAATCCCCTGCCGCGACACGGTGCATCTCGGCCAGGGTAAAGCCGGTCACCGCAAACCAGGGGCCGATCACCACCCGCCCGATCAGCGTATTATTCGCGATCCGCGCCGCCCGAAGGATGCGCGGCATCCCGAGCCAGTCGAACAGCGCGATGTAATAGCTTTCGGGATCATCATGCGGGTCGGTCAGGCGCTCGTCATTATGATGCTGCAGATGGGTCAGCTTATAACTGCGATAGGGGTAGAAGATGCCGATCGGCAGCCAGACCAGCGCCTCGTTGAGCCGCGCATTTCTGGTCGGATGGCCATGCAGCACCTCATGCTGCAAAGAGGAATGCAGCGCGACAGTGACCCCGATGACAATCAGCGCCAGCCAGGGGGAAAGCGGATAAAGCCAGAACCCGGCCCAGAGCCAAAGCCCATAGCACAAAGCCAGCAAGCCCCATGTTGGCCATTCGATCCGCGGCGGCACCAGGCCTTCTCGCGGCAGATCAGGCAATGTGGTCATGAGGCCTCTCAGTCATCGAATGCGCCAAGCCCTTCGGCGATGAGGTTGGTGGAGATCACCAGCGACACAATCGCGAGGGCGGGGAAGGTCGCCACCCACCAGATGCCTGCCGTCAGGAGCCCATAGGATTCGGCCACCGCAAGCCCCCAGTCGGTTGAGGGGGGTTGCAGGCCGAGGCCCAGAAAGCTCAGCGTCGAAATGGTGAAAAACGCATAACCAAGACGCGTCATCGCCTCGATCAGCACGACCTGACGGATATTGGGCAAGATCTCGCGAAACATCACGCCAAAGGCGGATCACCATATCATCCTCGACATAGCCCGCCGAGGTCAGCAAGAGCACCTCAATGTCCCGAAAATCCAGTGTTTCTGGGTGGTCGAAGTCCATCTGCCGGTCTGCTTTGTCCGCCCGGCCAGCGGTCATGGCCGGCAAGCCGAGGGCCTGCCCCCCTTCGGCGATTTTTGACGCGAGATCAGCAAAAAGGGCGCGAAATTGCGCAGCCAGCCTGTCCGATGCGACCTTATACACAAACCCCTGTCTCCGGACGCCGGGGAAGGTCAACGCGGCATGGCGCTGCGGCGCTGCGGCGCTGCGGCGCTGCGGCGCTGCCCCAGATGGCGGTTGCAGTCCTGGTGAGCAAGGCAATTGGGGATGCTGAGCGTTACATTGGCAAAGGCGGAACCGGCACGCAGGCGCGCCATGAGTGGCCGCAATTGCCGCAGGAAAATCGACCTTCATGCCCTCGGCCGGCCTTTCCAGACTTTCCGTTCTGGTCTTCAACCTCAGGCGCTTAGGTCAGGGGCGCGCACCATTTCCACGCCTGGAATAGCACGCGGGACTGTGCGACAGTGGTATCTGACAGCTGGTATCGCACCATTGCCCCATGCCAGTTTGCACGGCAGGCAGAGATGGTCATAAGGGGAGAGTGCCATGTGGCCCAGCGGGCAGAAAACCAGACAGACCCATTTCTGGCTGGCTGATGACGATGTCAGCGCCATCAGTGAGGCGTTGCAACGCGACGTGCCCGGAATGACCTGGCAATGCTCGCATATGATGCCAGATGTGCCGGCGCATGAATTTGCCGCGCTGAATGATGCGCTGAAATGCGGTGACGAAAACCCGGTGAGCCGTCAGGCCTTCGCACTGTTTGCCCCGTCAGCCCTGCAATTCCATGTCTGCCGCCCGCAGGTGCTGAAAGAGGCGCGCGACGGATATGCGCCGGACTATGTTTTCCCGCCAGAGATACGGATGGTCCGTTGCGGCAGAATGGCTGTGCGATGGGACAGCGGCGACGCTGACGAGGCTTTTGCCAGGCGCCTCGGCGCGATCTGGAAAGCGATGCAATGCTGCACCCTGCCTGCGAAAGTCGATAGTCTGAGCGGCAGAGCCTTGTCGGGATTCCGCATCGGTCCTGCGATGCTGGAGCAGGCGAGGAGCGAGGGGCTGTACCTGCAGGCCAATGGTCCGTTCTGCCGTCCGGCGGCGCGCAGGACGTAACGCCGTCGCCGACCGCAGCTATGACTCAGGGATCGACTTGCGTCCCGCGCCGCCCTTCTTATCTCGCGCCCTTTTTTGAACGCTGGCAATGGTTTCCCGTACTTGCAACCCGGAGAGGTTGGCCGCAGCCTTTCACCCGACTTCACGGCAACAAGGGGATAGTCATGGCATTCAGACACAGAATGGTCAGCGCCTTGATCGGCATGGCGGCGATGACATGGCTTCCGGCGGCGGCCAGTGCCCGAGAGGATGCCGATCTGCGCGCCCTGATGGCGCTGTTGCCTGCTTCTGTCTTTACGTCGGCAGAGCAGGGCTATGTCGAATATCTTGGCCTTGCACAGCTTGTGGAGAATGCCGGCTCACTCTCGTCGGAGCAATTTGCCAGACTTGCCTGGGGCGCGAACATACGGCCAGTTGCGGCTCTGGGCGCGGACCCGGCGCTGTTTCGCGCCAGATCCGGCATCGGGTTGCACGATCTGCGCTGGCTGGCCGGTTTCGGACAGGCGCCGCAGGAAATCTCGCTCTGGGGGTTCCCGGATGCGTCTGCCGCTCAGGGCGCATTTGACGGCCTGGCCGACCTTGGCTTCGCGCGGGCCGGGTTTCTGCCCGGTGTGCTGGCAAATGGCGATCCGGGCGCGATGGACTTTGCCCGCTCTGATGCGGCGGATCCCTGGCGCGGCCCGATGGGCAGAACCTCCACAGTCACTTTGCGTGACGCGGCCCTGCTGCAAGCCGCAACTTCGGCCGATTTCGCGCCTGTGCCTGGCGCGTCAACGACCGCCCTTGAGAGCGATGCCGGACGTATCGCTCTGGCCGGGGTCGAGTATGAGAGCGAGGGCGTGATCCAGGCCCTGATCCTGTCGCCGCTTGCGGTGGGGGCTCAGTCTGTCGATCCTGCGTTTCTGATCGGCAAGACCCAGCAAGAAACACAGGCCGCATTCGAGGCCGAAGTCGCGAATATCTCCGCAGGGCTGCCGCTTTATTCAGGTGCCATTCTGGCCGAGGTCGTGACGCCGTCCGGCGCGCAGGCCGTTCTTTCTCTCGCCTATCCAAGCTGCGCCGAAGCGGAAGAGGCGCTCGCGCGGGTCCCTTTGCTTTGGATCCTGATGAACCCGGCCTATGTTCCCGCAGCCACCAGACTCACGGGCCAGATCGTTGACGCGGCCCCCGGCTGCGCGGCGCGGATCGTGCTCGCCCCGGCTGAGGACAGCGAGGCTGGCAACCTCCCCGTCCTGCGTTCGGTTGTGACCGGCATCCAGTTCCGCGATGTGGCGATCCTGCGTATCGGTTCCGCGCCCGCTGCGGCAGCGGCTGACTAGCCGCCACCCCGGCAGGTATCTGTCAGCGTTCCAACCTTCGGGCGGGCGGATTTCTGTGCCACACGTCGAATGGCCGCTTAGCGGGCATACTGTCGCACAGCACTCTCGCTCTGCGACCGGCGGCTATGGGCCGGCAACCGTGGCCCACCCCTTTCGAACTGACGCGATGTATTTTCCGACGGCAATCAATGCTCCGCGCATTGCGGATCTGCCGTTATTTTTCTAATCAGGGGCAGAGCCATGTAAGCTCCGTCTTGCGGAGCGGCACAGCCAGAGCATCGGGAAGCACAGGCACAACCTCCGCCCCTGCGGCTTCCCATCAAGCATCGCCAGGCTCGGCCCCCGTGGTTTCCGTTCCATGTCCAACACGCTGGATACGATCTTTATTGCGCAACGGCAGGCCCTGACCGGCTCTGTCCTGCGGCTTGTGCGCGACAGGCAGGTGGCGACCGATCTGACCCAGGAAACCTATCTGCGGGCGCATAAGGCGGCACAACAGCAGGAAATCATCCATATCGAGGCCTTTCTGTTCCGCACCGCGCGCAATCTGGCGCTGGATCATCTGCGCAGGAGCCGCTTGCGCCAGACCGCAGCGCCGTCGGATCCGGAAGCCGACAGCGTCGCACATATCGCCTCCTGCGCGCCCACCGCCGAAACCGTGCTGATAGACCGTGAAAACCTGCGCCAGCTGACCGAGGCACTGCGGCAACTCCCGGAACGGGTGCGGACGGTGGTGCGGCTCAGCCGGATCGAAGAATGGCCAAACAAGCGGATCGCGGCGGCACTGGATGTGTCTGAGCGGACGGTGCTGAATGATCTGAAACTGGCAATGATGCATTGCCGCGATGTGATGGCACGGCGGGGGCGAACATGACGCATCACCCTCCTTCCCCACGTTACGGGTTTCTTTGCGCTTTTCCGGCGGTGAAACGTCAATACCAAAGTGGCACAGGCAATCATCGGATGACCCAATGACACGAGAAAGACGGGAAACAGACAGCGGGGCCTTCACGCATGAGGATCCGGTGGCCGATCAGGCGCTGGACTGGTTCGTGAACCTGCGCAATGAGGCGCCCTCTGCCCGGGCGAGCCAGGCCTTTGCGAACTGGTTGGCCGAAGACAGCCGTCATGCTGATGAATTCCTGCGGCTTGAGGACATGTGGGGCGCGCCCGGGTTTCGCGATGCCGTTCTTGCGGCGGCACCTGCGCAGTCCGACGTCATCGGGCTGCGTTCTGCCGATCGCGCTGCCGGTCGGGCTGCTGGACGCAGCGCCTGGACGCGTATGGCCCGCGCACTTGTCGCGGCAGCGGCGGTTTTTATGCTGGCTTTGGGGATCTGGCAGGGGCCGCATCTGTGGCGCATCTGGCATTCGGATTTCTACACCGTTGCCGGTGAACAGGCGAATCTGACCTTACCGGACGGATCAACAATGATCCTCAACACGGCAAGCGCCGTCGCGATCGATTTCGCGGATGGACGCCGGGAGATCCGGCTTCTGGAAGGTGAGGCCTGGTTCGGCGTTCTCCCCGATACGTCGAGGCCGTTCCGCGTGACCGGGCAATATGGCACTGTCACCGTGACCGGGACGAAATTCAGCCTGCGGCTTGGCCCGGATCATGACACGGTCCTGCTGGAAGAGGGCCGGGTCGAGGTTGCGGGCTCCGCCGCGGTGGCACCGCCGGTCACGCTGGAGCCGGAACAGATGATTTTCCTCGGGCCTTCCGGCCTGTCGCAGGTGCAGGCGGCCGACAGTGCGAGCGCGCTTGCCTGGCGTCAGGGGCGGATCCTGTTCGACGAGACCCCACTCAGCACCGTCGTCGATGAATTGCAGCGCTATCGCAGCGGGACAGCGATGGTGGTGAATTCCGCCGCCGCCGGCATGGCCGTCAGCGGCAATTACCGCCTTGATGATGTCGAGACCGCAATGCGGATTCTGGCCGAAACCGCCGGGCTCAGCCTGACCAGGATTCCCGGGGGGATCATAATTCTTCGTTAAACACTCAACTATTTTTTCCGTTTCACGCATCCGAAACGTCATGCCTCTGAAGGGCCCGGGGATCCACATCGGAAACCACGTGAGCGGCCCGTGACCTGCAAAGGGATAGGGACATGACTGCACCGCATTTTTCCGGCCAGAGGCCAGCGTCACGGGCCAAAGGCTGGTTTCTTCTGACAACGATCCTCTGCTGCCTGGCGACAGCGCCGGCACTGCGGGCCGAAACGGAGGCCCGGCCCGGTATGGCAGAGAGCCGGTTTGATATTCCGGCGCAACCGCTGCCCTCGGCGCTTGCCGCCTTCATCAAAGCAACCGGCTGGCAGCTCAGCTACCCGTCCTCGGCGGCGCAGGGCAAGATGTCACCCGGGGTCCGGGGGGAAATGTCGCCTGCCGAAGCGCTGGAACGCCTGGTTGCCGGCAGTGGTCTGGCTGTGCACCAGGGCGGAGCCAATGCCGCAGCCCTGGTCGAACTGAGCCGTGACCAGGCGGCCGCTGATGGATCCGTCATGCTGGGCACCATCGTTCTTGGCGGCGCCCAGGCGGCGGATGCGGCTTTCGCCACCCCGGGCTCGGTCAATGTGATCACGACCGAACAGATCGACCGTTTCACCACCGGCACCGTGTCCGATGTCTTCAAATCGGCGCCCGGCGTGATCTCTGCCGGCAACCGCATCGGGCCATCCGTCGATCTCAACATCCGCGGCCTGCAGGGACAGAGCCGGGTCAGCGTCACCGTAGATGGCGCGCGCCAGACCAGTGGCAGCTATCGCGGCTATCGCGGTTCGCGCAACGAGACTTATATTGACCCCGATTTCATCGCGGGCGTGGATATTTCGAAAGGCCCCTCCTCCGGGGCAGGCGGCGTTGGCGCGATGGGAGGCGTGGTCAATATGACCACGATCAACGCCGAAGATGTGCTGGCGCCTGGCAAGGATCAGGGTTTTCGCCTGCGTTTCGGCACGGCATCGAATTCGGTCGGCGCCCCGGCCACCGGCACTGAGGCCGGTCGCAGCGGCGGCACCGGTTTCAACGGTGACGCCTGGAACGGCAGCGTTGCATGGGCGATGAAACGCGAGAATTTCGACCTGGTGCTCGGGGCTTCGCGACGCAGGTCAGGCAATTATTTCACCGGCTCGCATGGCCAGGAGAACTACAATACCTCGGTGCATGGCACGCGGCTGCCAAGAGATCGCCCGATCTCGGTCTATGGCAAGGACAGCGAGGTTTTCAACACCTCGCAGGATGTCGCGACATATCTTGGCAAGGCGACCTGGACCTGGGGCGATCACAGCCTGCGGCTCAACGTCTCGCATTATCGCAATGTCTATGGCGAGACCGATGAGACGATGCTGAATTTCGGCCTGCCCGGCAGCATCATCTATATTCCGCCCAGCGAGTTCATCCACAGCAAGACCACGACGAAATCCGTGGGCCTCAGCTACAGCTACACCCCCGACAACGAGCTGATCGACCTGCGCGCCAGCCTCTGGGCCACCGAGGTCGATACCACCAGCGGGGTGATCCGTTCCCAGCTTGGCGGCACCGGCGAGACCAGCAACCGCACCTTCGGCGGCGATATCACCAATACCTCGCATATTTCGACTGGGGCCGGTCTGTGGACCATGAGCAACGGCATCGAGGCCGTTCTGGAACGCGGGCGCAGCGACCAGATCACACTGGTCTATCCCTGGGCCACCAGCTATCTCAGCGCGAACCCGAATGCCAACCGCCAGCTCGCAAGTTTCTTCCACAAGAGCAAACTTGAAATCAATGACTGGCTCACCCTCTCGGGTGGCTTTCGCTATGATTACTATAGCCTTGAAGGCAAGGGTCTGACAGCCGGGCTGGGCGATCAGAGCCGCAACCAGCTGAGCAGGAATTTCGGCATCACCCTCGCGCCGCTCGAAGGGATGCAGATCTTCGCCACCTATACCGAAGGCTGGCGCCCGCCAAGCCTGCGCGAACAGGGCGCGTTCGGGGCGGGCTCCATCACCATCAATCCGGATCTCGAACCGGAACGGGCGAAGAATATCGAACTGGGCGTGAATTATGCCCGGGACGGGCTTCTGCGCGACGATGACCAGATGCGGGTAAAGTTCGTTCTCTTCCGGAATGATTACGAAGATTACATCATCCGCAAACGCGCGCCGCTCAGCAATTATACCTGGGGCAATATCGAAAAAGCGGCGTTCCGCGGCGCCGAACTGACGCTGAATTACGATACCGGCGCCTTCTTTGTCGAAGGCAATGTCACCCATTACAGCAAGGTCGAAATGTGTGACGCCGGGACATGTGGCTTCACCACCGGGGCCACCGATTACGGCATCGTCAATATGCCGCCCAAGACCAGCGGGTCGCTGACGGTCGGCGCGCGGATGCTGGAGGATCATCGCCTGACGCTCGGCCTCAGAGCCTGGCATACCGGGCAGCGCTACAGCGGCTATGTCATGCCGGCCGGCGCGGTGAACCCGCCGACCTATTACACGAAAAGCACCATCCTCGATCTGTTCGGATCTTACAGGGTCAACGAGACCTCCTCGCTGGATTTCAGTGTCGAGAACCTCACCGACCGCTTCTATATCGAGCCGCTTTCCGCCACGCCCCAGGCCGCACCGGGCCGCACGGCGCGGGTCAACTTCACCATGAAGTTCTGACCACCTTCCCCGGGGCCGGGCGGCAGCAATTGCCCGGCCTTTCCATCCCTCACTCTCCGGCAGGCATGATCTTGACCCTTCACGACACACCCACCGCATCTGAACCCACCGGCACATATGGCCGTGCCCGGCGACTGCGCGAGGCCACCCATTCCACCCATGAGCGCCTTGACGCCGCGATCATGGCCGCGTGCCCATTTGAAAGCGTGCAGAATTACGCGCGGTTTCTGAAGGTGCAGTCAGGCTTCCACCGTGATGTAGCGCCGCTTTACCAGGATCCGGCGCTGCAACAGCTCTTTCCGGGCTTGGCAGGCCGGTCCCGCTTTGCGGCGGTTGCGGCCGATCTTAACGATATCGGTCTTGCCATCGCCGACGATAAGACCTTGCCTCCTGCGGGAGAGGGGATGGATCTGCCCGAGGCGCTCGGCTGGCTCTATGTCGTCGAAGGATCGAACCTTGGCGCTGCGTTTCTGTTCAAGGCCGCGCTGAAAATGGGGCTTTCCGCCGATCATGGCGCCCGCCATCTCGCCGAAGCGCCCGAGGGGCGGGCCGCCTCCTGGCGTCGCTTCAAAGAGGCCCTTGACGCCGTCGCGCTGAGCAAAGCCGAAGAGGCCCGCGCCATCGCCGGCGCAGAGGCCGCCTTCCACCGGGTCAGAAGCCTGGTCGCTGTCTTTCTGGCGCCTGTATAAAACTCTGCCGCCAAGGCGCTCATCTGCCCGGCGGGGCCAGGACCGTCGCCGGGTTTACGCTGCGTATAGGCATCACGCAGCTGCGCCTGGCCCTCCCGGCACCCTTCCAGCCGGGAAACCGCTGCGGCCGCAGAGAGCGCGAGACGCTTGCACCACAGGATGAAGACCGGATCTCCAGGCCCGGCGATCGGATCCAGCGGAGCCAGAGCTGACCTGGAAGAAAACATCGCCGTCTCAATATCTTCCAGGCTAACTGCCCGCCGGACCCATCGCGGCAGGGCCGGAGGATTTTTGGGTGTCAGAGAAGTTTTCACAGCACGGGGCACTCGGGAACGCTGACATGATACGGCGTTTTTTGCTACTTACTGGGCGTTGTTGCACTTATCGGCGAGGAGGATTCACGTGGTGCATCCCGCCTGTTAGGCTCTGGCTATGCCGAAGCCCTCTTCTCCCCGCTAGCGCAGGACGAACTGGCCTGACTACAATGCGGCCCTCCGCCGCCGCGGCTCGCTCCCGATCCGGTTCGATCCGGCGATGGTCCGGAACGCTGCGAAGACTGGCAGGCGCGGTCCCCCTGAGACCTTCTCAGAGAGCGCGATCCAGATATGAGGAGGATCAGGAAACAGTCCGGGGGACTGTTTTCCCGACGATTGGCCTTACGCTGAAGGTGGTGTTCGGCCTGCCAGTGCGGCAAACGGTGGGGCTGGTCGCCAGCCTGATCGGGATGGCGGGATTGGACTGGCCTGTTCCGGACTATTCCACGCTCTGCCGACGTCAGGCACGGATTGTGGTGCAGATCCCCTGCCGCCGCCCGGACGGTCCCGTGACCCTGTTGGTCGACATCGAGCCGGTGAAGCGCCACCGGTTCGAGCGAACCGGCGAGGGGCATCAGGTTCCGCGGCGTGAGGAGGAATCGTGGCTGCAGTGCAGCCGCGTAAGTCCGACGCAAAGAGTGGCAGGCGCGCAAACATGGCGCGTCGCGCCGCAGGCAGTGGCGCAAGGTCCATATTGGCATGGAGGCGCAGAGCGGCGATGTCCGGGCCGTCGAATTTACGTCCGGTCGACAAGGCGACAGCCCGATGCTGCCAGACCTGCTGGCGCAGCTCCCCCAGGAGGAAGAGACCGGCGCGGTCACGGCCGACGGCGCCTGTGACACCAGGCGATGCCATGGCGCGATCGTCGAACGGGGAGCCGAAGCGCGCATCCCTGTCCGCTGCAACGGCCGCGCGTGGAAAGAGGATTGCCCTGCTGCCCGCATCCGAAACGACATCCTGCACGAAACACGACGCCCCGGACGCGCCAACTGGAAGCGATCAGTCGGCTGCCATGTCCGAAGTCGGGTCGAGGCGCGGATGACCTGCCTCAAGGCCTTTGGCCAGCGCATCGCCTCACGCGACCCAGATCGGCAAACCGCAGAGATCCAGATCCGCATTGTGTCGCAGGTTCTCTCGAACCAGTGGCGTTCACCTGCTCCGCATGAACAAACATAATGCTCTCGGCACCGCCGGGATCATTGCTGTGGGCTGAACGTCACGCGGGAAAGGCAAAGATCCGCTTCCAGCCGATTAGGTTCAGGACCCATTGATTTCCGGTTCTGTGCGTGATTCAGGCTCTGCAAGGAGACTGACCGATGAGCAATCTTTACTGGCTTTCCGAGGCGCAGATGGCGCGCTTGCAGCCGTTTTTCCCCAATAGCCATGGCAAGGCGCGCGTTGATGACCTCCGTGTCCTTAGCGGCATAATCTTCATCAATCGCAATGGGTTGCGGTGGTGCGATGCGCCGAAGGAATACGGACCAGCCAATACCCTCTACAACCGTTGGAAGCGTTGGAGTGACAGCGGGGTCTTCGCCCGGATCATGGTCGGCCTGGCCGCTGAGAGCGCCGAGCACAAGACCATCATGATTGACGCGACCTACCTCAAGGCGCACCGCACGGCGTCGAGCCTGCGGGTGAAAAAGGGGGGCGCGGGCGTCAGATCGGGCGAACCAAAGGTGGCATGAACACGAAGCTGCACGCCGTTACCGATGCGAAGGGGCGGCCGATCGGGTTCTTCATGTCGGCCGGCCAGGTCAGCGATTACACCGGCGCAGCGGCTCTGCTGAGCAGCCTGCCGAAGGCGGACTGGCTGCTGGCCGATAGAGGTTATGACGCTGATTGGTTCAGAGAAGCATTGAAAGACAAGGGGATAAAAGCATGCATCCCCGGCAGGAAGTCCCGTAAAAAGGCCGTCAAATATGACAAGAGACGCTACAAACGGCGCAACCGCATAGAGATCATGTTCGGGCGCCTGAAAGACTGGAGACGCGTCGCCACGCGGTACGACAGGTGCCCGGCAACCTTCTTCTCCGCGATCATGCTCGCTGCGACCGTCCTCTTCTGGCTATGAAACTCAATGAGTCTGGAGCCTACGATCCTTGCCATAATTATGAGCAGGGAGGCCGCGCGGGGATGTCCCGGGCGGCTAAAATCCGCCTGTGACGGCCGCATCAGGACTGATGCTTATCCCGTCATCAACATGCTTTCCCCGGAACTGAAGAAGTTGCGCACAATCGGGTCGAGATTGCTGCCATCGACCCGAAAAAGCCCACATTGCGCCATGGCCTCGCGCAGCGAGTGCGTTATTCGCAATCGCCGGATGATCAGCCGCGATGCAAAGGGCCCGCGATGCGGATGCCAGCCGATCCCGGACGCCATGCCGGTCAGGTAATTGGCCTGATGGCGATGCGCGGCATAGAGAATTGTCTGGCCAAACCCATCCACCGGGCCGCGCGCATGTTCCAGAATGAAGATCCGGTCGCCGCGCAGCACAGCATGGCCGTCAAAGCGCGACCGGGTGATCCTGCCGTAATCAGGATTCTCGACACGCCCGACATAGCGGGTCAACACCCGATGATCGCGCTCGTAAAGCTGCAAGAGGCCGCATTGCACCTGCCCGGGCCATGACGGGGTCAGGAAATAGTAATGATAGAAGCCCAGATAGTTCCGCAGCGATGCCAGTTCGCCCGGCTCGGGGCGCAGGGCGGCGGCGAAAGAGGATTGCGGATCGAGGCCAGGCCCGCTGCGCGAATCCTCAAGACGGGGCGAGAGGAGTTCCTTTTCGCTCAGCGCGAAATAGGCCGCGATACGGCGCAGGTTATGCGCCGAGGGCATGGCGGAGCCGGTAAGATAGCGGTCAAATTGCTGCCGGTTGATGCCGATTTCGCGGCAGATCAGCGAGACTGACACCCTTGTTGCACAGAGATTTCGCAAATTACGGGAAAAATTTTCGCCGATGCGCGCTGACAGCACGGACATTTTACGCTCCTTTGCATCTGTTCGCGTAAACCAGCACAAATTGATACAAATCCGCGCAATTGGCAAGAAGTCCTCAACCCTCATTCTGCGCGGCAGTGCTTCGCTGCGAGGCCAGAATAACCAGGGAAGAGTGCCGGGCATGACCGTGATCCATGAAACCGTCGATATGGCGATCAATCTCCCCGATGGCACCAGGCTCTCGGCGCGCAGCTGGATCCCGGAGGATGCCGTGGCGCAGCCGGTTCCGGCGATCCTCGAATTTCTGCCCTATCGCAAACGCGATGGCACCGCAGAGCGCGATCAGATCACCCATCCCTGGTTTGCCGCTCGGGGCTACGCCTGCCTGCGCGTCGATATGCGCGGCTGTGGCGAATCCGAGGGGCTCTTTGACGACGAATATTCGCCGCAGGAGATGCAGGACGCGCTGGATGTGATCGACTGGATCTCGCGCCAGGACTGGTGCTCGGGCAATGTCGGCATGATGGGGATTTCCTGGGGCGGCTTCAATTCGCTGCAGGCTGCGGCCAATCGCGCGCCCGCGCTGAAGGCGATCATCACGCTTTGCTCGACCACCGACCGCTTTGCCGATGACATCCATTTCAAGGGCGGCTGCCTTCTGGGCGAGAATATCGGCTGGGCTGCGACGGCGGCTTCCTGGTTCTCGCCACCGCCGGACCCGGCGCTGGCAGGCGAGGCCTGGCGCGATATCTGGCTGAACCGGCTGGAGAAAATGCCCTTCCTTGCACAGACCTGGCACGAGCATCAGAACCGCGATGCCTATTGGAAACATGGCTCGGTCTGCGAGAATTATGATGCGATCACGGCGGCAGTCTTTGCCATTGGCGGCTGGCATGACGGCTATCGCAACACTCCCTCTCATCTCGCGACCAATCTGACCGCACCGGTGCGCGCGCTGATGGGCCCCTGGAACCACAAATATCCGCATATGGCGGTGCCCGGACCCCGGATCGGCTTTTTGCAAGAGGCGCTGGCCTGGTGGGATCACTGGCTGAAAGGCATCGGGAACGGCGCCGACCGGGCCCCGGCCTATACCGCCTGGCTGATGGACAGCGTAAAGCCCGCAACCTCTTTCGGGCATCGTCCCGGGCGCTGGATTACCGAGGCCGAATGGCCCTCGCCCCGGATCACGCCACGCATCTTCCACCTTGGCGAGGCCCGGCTGGGCGACACCCCTGCCCCCGCTTTCGTGCAGCAGGCGCGCCCCTCGACGGCTGTCGGGATGGCGACGGGGGAGTATTTCCCCTTTGGCTTCGGCCCGGGTGAATTGCCCGATGACCAGCAGGGTGATGACGCGCTTTCGGCCTGCTTTGACTCGGACATGCTGAATGACACCTGCGACATTGTCGGTGCACCGCGTGTCACCCTGACGCTCAGCGCCGATCAGCATCGCGGACAAATCGCCGTGCGGCTTTGCGATCTGCGCCCCGATGGCAGTTCGGCGCTGATCACGATGGGCGTCCTGAACCTGCGCCACCGTGACGGGTTTGAGGCAATGAAGGATCTCGTCCCGGGCCAGCCCACAGAGGTCACGCTGGATCTGGACCAGATCGCCTACCGCCTGCCCGAAGGCCACCGGATGCGAATTGCTGTTTCCACCAGCTACTGGCCCTTCATCTGGCCCGAACCCGAGCCTCTGACGGTGACGATCTCGGGGGGCAGCCTCTCGTTGCCGCTGCGCCCGCTGGCGACAGGTGACGAGATCAGCTTTCCTGAACCGACCGGCGCTCCGCCTCTGGCGCTTAAATACCATTCGGAAACACTCGAATCGAAACATGTCGAGACCGACCCCGCGACCGGCGAAACCCGGATCATCATCTCCGGCACCACACCACTGACCGAGGATCTGACGCACGGCCTGACCACCGGATCGAAAATCGAGGAAATCTGGTCGATCCGGGACGGCGACCCCGCCAGCGCGAGGGTCGATATCACCTGGGATCGCAGCCTTGGCCGGGGAGACTGGCAGACCCGCAGTCGCGTTCTGACCAGTCTCTGGGGCGACGCGGAAGATTTCCACATCGTTCAGCGCATCCAGGCCTGGGAGGGCGAGAGGCTGGTCTTTGATCGCCATCACCAGGATTCTGTGCGCAGGCTGTAAGCCGCTGACAATCCGATAAAAAAGCATCCTCAGGATGCAAGACAGGAAGGGACCGGAACAATGACCGTGAAAGAGATGACCGGCGTATCGCGCCGTGGTTTCATCGCCTCATCACTTGCGCTCGGGGCAGCGGGGCTTGCGCTGCGCGGCCACCCGGCTTTGGCCCAGGTCAGCACGGAAGGCGGTCGCCTTCGCGCAAGGCTTTATGCCGATATCTCGAATCTCGATCCGGCCTTCTGGACTTCGGGCTCGGATGCGCTGGTGATGGAATGCATCTTCGCCTTCGCAATGCAGTTCGAGACCGGCACGAATGAATTCAACGCTTTGCCACTGGCGCTGAAAGCGCTGGATGTGATCGATGACACCCATATCGGCTTTGAGCTGAATGAGGGCATCCTCTATTCCGGCGAATATGGCGAAATGACCGCCGAGGATGCCAAATTCTCCTGGGAACGCATCGCGGATCCGGCGGTGCAATCGCCCTATGCGGCGGATTGGGCGCAGCTGGATCATGTCGAGGTGACCGGTCGCTATAGCGGCACCATCGTGCTGAAATCGCCCTTCGCGCCCTTGTTCACCACCACCCTGCCCGCAACCAGCGGCATCATCCTGCCCAAAGCCGCGATTGAGGCGGCGGGTGGTCAGTTCTCGACCGAACCGCCTGTGACCTCTGGCCCCTACCGCATCCGCGAATGGCAGCCGCGCACCCGGCTGGTTTTGGAAAAGAACCCCGATTTCACGCTGTTCGATGTCGCATTCGATGAACTCGTCCTGATCCCGATCGAAGACCCCAAGACCGCCGAGCTGGGCTTTGAAGCGGGCGATCTGGATCATGCGCAGACCTCGATCTCGTCGATCCCGCGCTTTGCTGCCGTCGCACCGAATGGCGGGCGCTTTGATGAGTTTACGGCGCTGAACTATTACTGGCTTGGCATGAATGAGGCCAATGCCGATCTGACAGATCAGAAAGTGCGCCGCGCCATCCAGCACGGGATCGACCGCGATGCGGTGGTCGAGGCCGCCTATCTGGGGGCTGCCTCGCCCGCCGCCGGGATCATCGCGCCGGGCCTTGCGGGGCACCGCGCGGAAAACACCTATAATTACGACCCCGATCTTGCCCGCAGCCTGCTGGCCGAGGCCGGGGTGCCGAATCTCAATGTCACGCTTTCAATCCAGCAGACCGCCGAAGATCTGGCCGCCGCCCAGATTATCCAGGCGCTGCTCGCCGATATCGGCGTCACCGTGCAGATTGACCAGTATGAAAGCGGCAGCTTCTGGAGCCTCGGGATCGAGGCCGATGGCGATCAGTGGAAGAGCCTGCAGCTCTTCCTCTTCAGCTTCACCATGCAACCCGATCCCAGCTGGGCCACCGCCTGGTTCACTTCGGAGCAGGTGGGCGTCTGGAACTGGCAGCGGTTCAGCAATGAGGAATTCGACCGGCTGAACCAGGAGGCCTCGACCGAGCTGGACATGGAAAAGCGGGGCGCGATGTATTTCCGCATGCAGGAGCTGATGGAGGAATCTGGCGATTTCGTCTTCCTGACCTTCGAGCCGATCGGCACCCTGACCGCCGCAGGCGTCATGCCCGCGATGCGGCCCGATGGCTGGCCGATCCTGTCGCGTTTCACAAAGGCCTGATTTCCTGCGATGCTCAGCTATCTTGCCAGGCGCATCCTTCTGTCGGTCGCGGTGGTCCTCACCGTGATCGCAGCCCTGTTTGCGATGATGCATGCCATTCCCGGTGACGCGGTCAGAACCGCGCTTGGCCCGCGCGCAAGCGAGGCCATGGTCGAGGCTTATCGCGTGAAAATGGGGCTGGATCAGCCGGTTCTCGTGCAGATCTGGCGGTTTTTCAGCACCATTTTGCAGGGGGATCTGGGCAGTGATGTCATATCGGGTGTACCGGTTGCGCGGATCATCCTCGCGCAGCTTCCCGATACGCTTTACCTCGTCGCCGGTGCGATGGTGGTCGCAGTGGCGCCCGGCATCTGGCTGGGCGTGATGTCCGCCACGCATCGCGGCAGCCTTTTTGACCGGGTGACCTCGGTCCTGTCGGTCTCGGTCATGGCGGTGCCGTCTTTCGTGATCGCGATCTATCTCCTGCTGATCTTCGCCATCCACCTGTCCTGGTTCCCCGCCATCGGCGCGGGCGAGGGTTTTGCCGACCGGCTGCACCGGCTGGTCCTGCCCTCGGTCGCGCTCGGGCTGGCCTGGATCGGCTATATCGCACGGATCCTGCGCGCCTCGATGCTGGAGGTGATGGGCGAAAACCATATCCGCACCGCCCGCGCCTTTGGACTGTCGGAGCGGCGGATCATGTTTGATTACGTGCTGCGCATCGCGCTTTTGCCGACAATCACCGTCCTTGGCATGGGGATCGGCCAGATGCTGTCCGGCGCGGTCTTTGCCGAAATCGTCTTTGGCCGCCCCGGCATCGGCAAGCTGGTCTACGATTCCATCGCAGCGCGGAATTACCCCATCGTGGTCGGCACTCTGCTGGTGACCACCGGCTTCTTCGTCCTTGTTAACCTGATTGCTGATCTGCTGATCGCCTTCCTTGACCCGAGGGTGCGCAATGTCGTCAGCCGTTGATCCCGCCACCGCAGCTGTGGTGAAAAAGCCGCGCAAGGCCCGAGGCGCAATGCGTCGCCTTGTCAGCGACCCTCTGGGGGCGCTTGGGCTCGGGCTGATCGTGGTGACGGTGCTCGCCGCCCTTGCGGCGGGGCTTTTGCCGCATGACCCGGTCAAGCTGAACCCGATGGTGCGTTTCGCCGCGCCCGGGGCCGAACACTGGCTGGGCACGGACAATCTGGGCCGCGATCTCTTTACCCGCATGCTGTATGGTGCGCGGATTGCGCTGGTGATTTCTATCGGGGCGACAGTGGCGTCACTGCTGGTCGGGCTGCTCTTCGGCGTATTGGCGGGGTTCGGACCGCGCTGGCTGGACAGTATCCTGCTTTTGCTGATGGATGCGATGAAAAGCGTGCCCACCGTCATGCTGGCACTGGTCCTGATCACATGGACGGGGCCAAGCCTCTGGGCAGTGGTTCTGGTCGTGGTGCTGGTCAATGGCCCCACCTATGCGCGGATCGTGCGCACCCAGGTCCTCGCGCTGAGGAATGCCGAATTTATCGAGGCAGAGCGCGCCCTTGGTGCCGGTTTCCTGCGCGTCGCAAGCCTGCATGTTGTCCCGAATATCATCGGCCCACTGCTGATCCTTGCGGCGATGGATATCCCGATCGTGGTCGGGATCGAGGCCGGGCTCAGCTTCCTGGGCCTTGGGGTACGCCCGCCGACGCCGTCCTGGGGCACCATCCTGTTCGATGGGTTCTCCTATATCCGCGACAGCATCTGGATGGTTGTGGCCGGTGGTCTGCCCATCGTCATCACCGCGCTAGGCTTCACCTTCCTTGGCGAGGCGCTGCGCGACACGTTTGATCCGAAACTGGCAAAGAGGTGATCATGTCCCGGGATGCCAGCGATCCGGTCCTGACGGTCAGCGGTCTGACCCTTTCCTACGACATCCCCGCAGGCGAGCTGAAGGCGCTGCGCGATGTGAACCTGTCCATCGGCAAAGGCGAGATCGTCGGGCTGGTGGGCGAAAGCGGTTCGGGAAAATCGACACTGATGCAGGCCATTCTGGGCCTCTTGCCGGGGGCTGCGCAGATCAGGTCAGGTTCAATCCGGTTCGAGGGACAGGATCTGACCGGCCTTTCCGCCAGACAGATGCGGGGGCTTTTGGGCGACCGGATTTCCGTCGTCTTCCAGGACCCGATGACCGCACTGAACCCGGTTCTGACCATCGGGCGGCAGATGATCGACATCCAGCACCGCAGCAAACTCAGCCGCCGCGAAAAACGCGCCCGCGCCATCGAGATGCTGGCCCGCGTGCGTATCCCGGACCCCGAAAGCCGGATCGACCGCTATCCGCATGAATTTTCGGGCGGAATGCGTCAGCGTGTGGCGATTGCCATGGCGCTGATGGCAAAGCCTGCGCTTCTGGTTGCGGATGAGCCGACCACGGCATTGGACGCCACGCTGGAAATCGCCACGATTGACCTCTTGCGCGAGCTGCAGTCCGAAATCGGCTGCGCGGTGCTTTTCATTACCCACCATCTGGGGGTGGTGGCTGAACTCTGTGATCGTATCGACATCATGTATGCGGGCGAGATTGTCGAAAGCGGCGCAACCGGGGCCGTCTTCCAGGACCCGCGCCATCCCTATACACAGCTGCTCTTTGGCTGCGACCCGGCGCAGATCGCCGAGCCGATGCGGCATCTGCCCTCTATCGGCGGCAATCTGCCGGATCTGACCGCGCCGCTGCCGGGCTGCATCTTTGCCTCGCGCTGCCCGCGCGCGGATGAGACCTGCACGACCGGCCATCCCGCCGATCATAAGGCCGGCCAGTCCGATCTGGTACGCTGCCATTACCGGCTGGCCCCAAGGCTGGAGATTTCCGCATGACCCCGCTTCTTTCCGTGCGCAATCTCGATGTTTCTTACCCGGTCGGCGGGCTGATGGCCAAATTGCGCGGCTCAGACCAGTTGCAGATCGTCGCCGGGGTCAGCTTTGACCTCGCCCGGGGCGAAACCATGGCGCTTGTCGGCGAAAGCGGTTCGGGCAAGACTACACTGGCCCGCGCGATTGCCGGGCTGGGCGGCCTCGTCTCGGGCGAAATCCGTTTTGACGGCGCGCCCCTCAACACCTCCGGGCGGCAGATCCGCCGCGATATCGCTTTCATATTTCAGGACGCGGTCAGCTCGCTCAGCCCGCGCCTGACGGTGCGGGCGCTGTTGCGCGAACCCTTTGCCATCCATGAAATCCAATACCCCGAAGGTGAGGTGGAGCGGCTTTTGCGTCTTGTCGGCCTGCCAGCCACCATCGCCGAACGCCGCCCGCATGAGCTTTCCGGCGGCCAGGCGCGGCGCGTTGGGGTGGCACGTGCCCTGGCCCTTAAACCGCGCCTTGTGATCGCCGATGAGCCCACCGCAGGCCTTGACGTCTCGGTGCAAAGCGAGGTGCTGAATCTGCTCAATGATCTGCGCACAAGGCTGGGGCTCTCTTTGCTGATCATCACCCATAACCTCAACATCGTGCGCCATATCGCCGACCGGATGGCGATCATGTATCTCGGCCGCTTTGTCGAAACCGGGGACACCGCGCCGGTTTTCGCGCATCCGCACCACCCCTATACGGCGGCGCTGCTTTCGGCCAATCCGATCATCGACCCCGAGGCCCGCAAGACGCGGCTTTACCTGAAGGGCGAAGTGCCCGGCCTTGTGCGGCGCCCGAAGGGTTGCGAATTCCACAGCCGTTGCCCCTTTGTGCAGGACCTGTGCCGCAGCACACCGCCGTCGCTGCGCGAGGATGGTCCTGTCAGCTATACCTGCCATTTCCCGATGGAAGCCTCCGTAAATGCCTGAATCTGCTGATCTGCGTCTGCCCCCCGAGGCCGAATCCCGCCTGCCCGCCGCCTTTCGCGCCGCCTGCCGCAACCTGACAGTGGCACCTTACTGGCTGGACACGGGTCGCTTCTGGTATCGGCGTGAGACGACGGGGCTGCCGGAATATGTGCTGGTGACAGTTACCGGTGCGCACACGCCCGCATTCGACCATGCAGCTTTGCGCGAAGCATTGCAGGATGACGCCGCATTCGCTGCGCTGATGATCCTTGTGGTCGCGGATGGTGCTGTCATCCTCGCCTCGGGACGGGATCGCTGGCGTTTCGCACAAGGTCAGCTGACCCCGCTCGCGCCCCGCCCCAATGCCGATGACGAAAGCCTGTCCCCGGATGGCCAATGGGTGCTTTACCGCGAGGCGGGCGATCTCTGGCTGCGCCCCGCAGCGGGTGGCCCGTCACGGCGGCTGACCGATACCGCAGAGCCGCATTTCGAATGGGCAAAATCGCCGGATCAGAGCCTTGAGACGGTACATCTGCAGCGCAGGGGGATCCGACTGCCGCCCGTCGCGCTCTGGTCGCCGGATTCGCGTAGGATTTTTACCTATCAGCTGGATGAGCGTGCCGTACGCCGGATCGCTCTGGTGCAGAACGTCACCGAAGATGGTGGCCCGGGCCCGATCCTGCATGAATTGCGCAATGCTTTTGCAGGTGATGAAGCCCTGCCCATCGCGCATCAGGCAGTGATTGAGGTCGACAGCGGGCGCATTGTCCCATGCGGCCCGGCAGACGTGACCGAGACCTCCGGCCTTGATAAACGCGAAGCCTGGTGGAGCCAGGACTGCACCCGCATCTTCTGGCTGGAGCATGACCGCCATGAGCGCGAGATCACCCTGATCGAAACCGACGCAGAAACCGGTGCCGCCCGCCGGGTGATCTCAGAGACATCCGCGCGGTTTGTCGACATCCATATGGCCTATGGCGGCATGCCGAATATCCGCCTGCTGGACGCCACGGATGAACTGATCTGGTTCTCGCAACGCGACGGATATGCGCATCTCTACCTCTGCCGCCTCAGCACCGGGGCGGTGATCCGGCAGATCACGGCAGGTGACTGGCCGGTGGTCGAGATCCTCGCAGTGAACCCGGACAGCCGCGAGGTGATTTTCCTCGCCAGCAGCGGTGAGAACAGCCGTGATCCCTATGCGCGGCGTATCTGTATCTCAGGCCTCGATCATGACACGATGCAGGTGCTGACGCCGGAAGCGGCAGACCATGCGCCCTTCCTGCGCGAGCTGGGCTGGGCCGAGCTGATCGAGGCAGGTGCGGGTCCTGTTCCCCGCCCCCTCTCACCCGATCTGGCGCATATCGTCGTGACCAGCGCGACCGCCGGTGATCTGGGCGAGACCCGGCTTTTGCGCATCGCGGACCATGCGGTTGTGACAGTACTGGAATGCGGCAGTTCCGATCTTGATCTGGTCACGCCGGAACGGGTCGAATTGCTGGCCGCCGATGGCAAGATGCGGTTGTTCGGGATGCTCTGGCGCCCGGTGAACATGGCAGCAGATCAACGCTGTCCGCTGCTCGACATGGTCTATCCCGGCCCGCAATGCATTCAGACCCCGCGCTCGGCGCTGCCGCATGACGAGGTCGCAAAGCTCGCAATGGTTCATGCCGCCACTGCGCTCGGTATCGCGGTTCTGATGATGGACGGGCGCGGCACGCCGTGGCGATCAAAGGCGTTTCACGATCTCTGCCATGGCAATCTGAGTGATCCGGGGTTCCTCTCGGACCATGTCGCCGCCTATCCGCAGCTGGCCAGAAATCGACCCTGGCTGGACCTGTCCCGCATCGGGATCATGGGTCATTCCGCCGGTGGTCATGCTGCAGCGCGTGCCATCCTCGCCCATCCCGGCACCTACCGCGCGGCCGTTTCCACCGCAGGCAGCCATGATCTGACCGGCTATAACCGCTGTTGGCCAGAAAAATGGCAGGGCCCTCTGGTCCGCAACCCCGATGGCAGCACAAGCTATGACAGCGCCTGCAATGCCCGTCTGGCCCATGCGTTGGAAGGTAAGCTGCTGATCGGACTTGGCGATATGGATGAAAACGTGCTGCCCGCGCTCAGCCTGCAACTTGCAGCAGCACTGACCAAAGCGGGTAAGTGCTATGACATGCTGATTGCGCCAAACGACGATCACGCCACGTTCAAAAGCAACCCCTGGGTCCAGCGCCGCCTGTTGGACTGGATCGCGCGCGCGCTGTCAGCCACTTCGGTGGACTGCAACTGACCTGATTACCGGGCCCCGGAGCGTCTGATCCCTGGGTCTGATGGCGCGCTCCTTTCTTTGGAATGAAAGGATGCGCCATGCGCACGCAAGCTGTCCTGGCAGACTGCCTGTCCGCATCCATGATCTCATCGTCGTTGGAGACCAGCAAACCTCAGATCACAGCTCTCGTCACTATCCGCTAGCCGCGGAAGAGCGCATATCCTCTCCCGCTTTGGTCAGGTGATCCACGAGTTTCCACAAACCGACACCGTTTGATGCCTTGATCAGAAGTGCGCCCTGATGGGAGATGTACCCTGGCAAACGATCAAAGACGGCAGTGACATCTGCGGCGGTTTCGGCTGCTATCCCGGCATTGTGCAGGGCCGGGCCGAGGGCGGTCATATATGCGCCGACCAGCATGACCCGGCGCGGTTTCAGCGACAGAATATCCGACAGAAGTTCTGCGTGAAGCCGCGGGCTATGTTCGCCGAGTTCAAGCATGTCGCCGAGAATAAGCGTTCTTTCTGCGGATGCATGAGCGGCAGCAAAGCTCTGGAGGGCTGCGCGCATGGACAGGGGATTGGCATTATAGGCCTCATCCTGCAGCTGGAATCTGATCGCACCGATCGACAGGCTGTGGGTCTCACCACGCCCCGCGAGCGGGCGGAATGTTTCAAACCCTTCGGCCACTTTCACGAGATCAAGCGACATCTCTGCCGCCACTGCCAGGGAGGCAAGGCTGTTGAGCGCCATATGAACGCCGCTGGCACCGATCCGGTAAGTCAGTTGGCCATGTGGGGTCTGAGCCTCGACCAGCCGCCGTGCAGGATCGTAAGACAGGAGCCGGAAGTCCGAGCCATCCGCTGCGCCAAAAGTGACCAGTTTCAGCGCGGCCTCTCTGGCGCGTTCGGCCATCTCATCGAAATGGTCGCTGCCGCTCCAGATCACTGCACTCTTTCCAGGCTGCATCCCCAGAAAAATATTCGATTTCTTGCGAGCGATATCGCCGGTGGTCTCTCCCTCGCGCAGATGGGCGGTGGTGATGTTGGTAATCACGGCAATATCGGGCGCGACACGGCGAATATGGGCCTGACCCGTGGAATTGATCGCGCTGAGAGCCGTTTCCAGGATCACCGCATCCGTTTCAGGCCGAACCGAGGCGAGATTGACCAGAATGCCGACCCTGGTGTTGTAATTGTCATATGTTGCGCGGCAGTTGATCAGAGGAGAGAGCGCGGCTTGCAGCATCGAAACCGTGGTGGTTTTGCCCGAACTGCCGGTGACGCAAACGACCTTGCCGCGCATCCGGTCACGGGCTGCGGCACCGATCTGCATCAGCGCCGCCAGTGGATCCTCCACCTGCAAAAGCGGAAATTCCGGCCGCAGCCCCGGCGGCCGTTCCCGTACCAGCGCGCCGGCCAGGCGATCCTGCAATCTGTGCAGAGAGGCGTGGCTGTCCCAGCTGTCTTTCGACACTGTGGTCATGCTTTCATGACGGTTGCGGTCCTGACGGCTGTGGGCGGCAAAAAGCACAGGCTCGGGCACAAGCGCCAGATGGGTCCGGCCTGCGACGGCTGAACGGCAGAACCAGCCCGGCGGCGGCGGGGTGATCCAGGTGCCACCGGTCAGCCCGGCGAGTTCTTCGGCACTCCATCCGGGAAGGCCTGCGGGCCTGGCGCTGCCCGGGGTCCTGGCCATCTTGCCCGAGAAGGATAGTGTGGTCGTAAGACCGGTGCGCAGCCGCCCCAGCCTTTTGAGACGGTCGAACACCGATATTTCCAGGTCGAGGACACCGTCTTCCAGCCGGGATCCCGGCGGCGGGCGTAGGCCGAAGCGCTCGTGATAGATTTCTCCCGGCTGCCAGTGCGGCGTCGGCAATCGCCAGTCGCCCGGCTCATGCGCCATGCCGCGCCCCCATACCGGCATATTACCCTTTTCGCGGGGAACAGCATGCAAAGCGATGGTCAGGCGGCGGCTGACCGGCTCTTCGGCACTCCACCAGGTTTCTACCCAGAGCATGTTGCGACTTGTAAGCCTTTCAGGACCGAGGCTGACGCCGTGAAGGGTCAAAGGTCCGATGGCGACCGGCGCGATCCTTGCGCTTTCCGGAACGGGCGGCGCAGCCAGGCGGGACCGCAGCGCAGTCAGGCGGTAATCCTGCGGTATGCGCCCGGGCGGAGAAAGCGGGATCTGAAGCCGTCCGTCCGAACCCGGAATGGTGACGGTCCCAAAGGCCGCGCATCTTTCGGCGAAATCTGCGGCGATCGAGATGGCCGCGTCTCCCTCGGCCTCTGAGGCCCGCCCCGGGGCGACGGTGACCGGTATCACTTCAATGCCGGTCACGCCTGACGGTCCAAGCTCCAGCCGGAAGACCGCACTGTCACCTCTCCCTTCGGAAAAATCACACAGGAGATTGCCGGCATCATGCAAAATCGGCCGGCCTTCAAAAATCTCGATACCCTGCAACATATGCGCCGAGGCACCAAGAACGGCATCGGCTCCGGCGCGGATCAGCGCATGGCCGGCGGCTATCTCGCCGGGGCCGGGAACCGGTTTCAGGTTCAGACCCCAATGCACCGCAACGATCACCACATCCGCATGGCGCCGCGCGGCCTGAATGCGCGGCTGCATTTCCCTTTGCCAGAGCGCAGGGTCCGAGAGCGGCAGAAACGCGTGCCCGGGCCGGTTGCCGGTCGCGGCGAATTCCGCCTGGGTGGCATCAAGTGAGAACACCGCGACGGCAAGGCCATTGCGGCAGAAAAAGCGCGGCGCAAACGCGGCCTCGCGATCCCGTCCCGAACCTGCATGGGCTATGTTTGCCAGTTCAAGCCAACAGGCCTGATCAAGCAACGCCTCGGGTCCGTAATCGCCGGAATGATTATTCGCAGTGGCAACCAGATCGACCCCTAACCTTTGAAGGACGCGGGTCATCTCAGGACGCGCGCGAAAGTAATAGGGTCCGGATTCGCTCTTATCTGCGCCCTGTTCTCCAAGATCTGAGACCACGCATTCGAGATTGACCATCCTGAGATCTGCACCGCTGAAAGACGGCAGATGGACAGCCGTTTCCCCCTCTTCGGTGCCACTCGCAAATGCGGACAGCAACAGATGTTGCCTGCGGGCGAGGCTGACATCACCACCCCAGGCAACAGTCATCCTCAGCTGATCCGGCATGGCCTGCTCCTGTGTTCTGTCTGCGCGTGCGGGGGTAATATCTGTATTGAGGTTATACCCCTTCACGCCTGGTTTGAAAGTAAGCGCAGGGATCACCCGTGGGCTTGAAATCCGAGATTGCCTCAGGCTGGTCAACGGCAAGTGAAACCTGTCGCGCATCAGAAGCCAAACACAGCATCCAATCATCAGGCCACCACGACCGAGCCCGATCCGATGCCCCGCACCAAACCCACTCCTCACAATGCCGAAGTGGACTTCAGAGGCGAGAAGCGTTCGAATGCGACCCACGCCTCGACATCGGATCCGGATGCGCGGTTTTACAAGAAAGCACCCTGCACCGGCACTGCTCTGTGTTTCATCGGTCATGGGCTTATGGAGAACCGCAGCGGGCTGATCGTCGACGCCGATCTCACCCGCGCTACGGCGCGCCGAGCGGCAGGCCGCAATCGACTTGATCCACCGCCATTCGCCGGGTTCGACACGGCGGCAACCCGCCAGCCAACCCAGATGAGAAAGCCTACCCCCAGAAAGAGCAAGGAATAAATCTCTCAGTGCCAGACTAAATCAGAACCCTACTCTCACGATCGCATTCAGCCCCTTATTCAAGGCCATTTAATCCAGCGCTGCCGGGTGCTTTTGGGTGTGGAGGTGCAGGGCAGGAGGCGGAACTGAGACAACGGTTGAGCAAGCTTTCATGCGCGGGTTGGTCTTCGCGGCGTTGATCTTACGGGCCGAGCTGGCCAGCAGACCGTAGTGCCGGATGCGGTGGAAGCCATCCCTGCTGATGACAGTTTCTTTACATCTGGCTCTTGATCAGCCGGTCATTCGGATTAACCCGTGCCGCAAAGCACATGGGGGCGATGATCGCGGTGCAGCGGATCAGATGTCGCATTGTTTCGCCGCGCGATCAGGAAGGCCGGTCCGCCCGATCTGATCATCGGCCATATCGCAATGAACAGGCCGGGGGTTGGAAAGGGCACTGTTTCAGGTCGAACGAGGCCGCTTGCCAGCCCATTCGCGGAAGGCTCTGGCAGATTGCAACGCCAATCAGGCCGCCGCCGGTTTGAATTGCGTGAGTCATGGAGGTCAGCATGGGCCGGCGGCTGCATTAGAACACCCGGTTATGTAAGGCTGCGCATCTCTCCGCGCATATGCGCCAGCCCGATTTCATGACGGGTGAAGTTGAAAGATCCGCGCCGGTTGCGATGATGCGCCGAGATATGAGAAGATCGGCGGCGTATAGGAGAGGTTCTGCCACCCCATGAAAGCCGCTCGACGAACGATCTGACACCGCCTCTGCTTTTGCTGAGGCCCGCATCGCACGCCGCTGGTCGGCAGTGCGCCGTAACCGTTTGCCCTCAGAGCAAGCGATCAGATCGATTTTCAAGTGAGACCCAATATGCAGAACGCATTCGAAAGCCCGTTCAAGGGCGTGACGCTGGACAAGCAGGTCACAAATCCGAATATCATCGTCGGGCGCTATAGCTATTACTCCGGCTATTATCATGGTCACCCCTTTGACGATTGCGCGCGCTACCTTTTGCCGGACCAGGGCGCGGACCGGCTGATCATCGGGAGTTACTGTTCGATCGGCTCCGGCGCGGCCTTCATCATGGCCGGAAACCAGGGCCACCGCGCCGACTGGATCAGCACCTTTCCGTTTTACTGGATGCCGGAAGTGCCCGCATTCGCGGGTGCCGGGAATGGTTTCCTGCCGGCCGGCGATACGGTGATTGGCAACGATGTCTGGATCGGCTCCGAGGCGATCATCATGCCGGGGGTCCGGATCGGCGATGGCGCCGTGATCGGTACCAGGACGCTGATCACCAAAGACGTCGAGCCATATGCCATCATGGGTGGAAATCCGGCCAGACTGATCCGGAAGCGGTTCGAAGACCACCTGATCGGAATGCTGCTGGAGATGCGCTGGTGGGACTGGCCGGAGGATCAGCTCAGGGCGGCGATGCCCCTTTTGACGAGCGGTGACGTCGCGGAGCTTCACCGCCGTTGGGCGCTTCAGTCCTAGTGTGACAGGCGGGCCACGTCAGCCCTTCCGGGGGCGGGCGTGGCTTTGGCACGCGATCGGACGCGCGGCCAGTCAGGGCGGATCCTGCAGCGCTGCCGGTTCAACCACATCGTGGATGCGGGCCAGCAGCCAGCGCAGCGCGGGATCCGCGCGGCGCCGTCTGGCATAGAGCGCGCTGAACGGGATCAGGGGCAGGGGAAATGGCGGTTCCAGAACCGTCAGCGGATGAACTTTGAGCGGCAGGCTGCGCCGGGCCACGGTCAGGATCAGATCGGTGCCGGGGATGACCTGAGGCGCGATGCCCCAATGCGGCAGGACAAGCGCCACGTGCCGGGGCCCATCCTGTGCATCAAGGGCCAGATCGAGCTCGGTGGCGAATTCGCCCTGCACCGCAACATGCGCATGAGCTGCCGCCCGGAATGCGTCGCGTGTCATCCCGTCCGGCAGGGGCGGTTGATGGGCGGGATCGACCACACAGACATAGCGATCCTCCAGCAGAAGGTCCTGCTCCAACGGGGCGGGCACTGCGGGGAAAACACCAAGCGCGAGGTCCAGCGTGCCATCTGTCACGCCCGCGATCATGGCTTCGCGGCTATGCTGGGTAATGATCAGCTCTATGCCGGGTGCTTCACTGCGCAGCCGTTGCATCAGCCGGGGCAGAAGAAGGCCCGCCCCATAATCCGACATGGCAAGACGAAACACATGCTCTGTGGCCGGGTCGAACCCCTCCGGCCCCAGCACACTGCGGATCTGGGCCATGGCTTCGGTCAATGGCCCCGCAAGTGCGAGGGCGCGCAGTGTCGGCAGCATCTGCCCGCCCTCACGCCGGAACAGCGGATCCCCGAGGAGGAGCCTCAACCGGCCGAGGGCATGGCTCATGGCGGGCTGGCTCATATTCAGCCGGGCCGCCGCACGCGACAGGTGCTGCTCGGCCAGCAGGGCATCCAGCACAACGAGAAGATTCAGATCGATGGAACGAAGATTATTCATGTCGAACATAGTAGGGAACTATTATAGAATTTCCCATATGCATTAAGAATGACGCATTCCGGGGCCAACCAATCAACGGAGTCCGGAATGCCAGTCCTTGTCCTTTTTCTTATTGCCCTGATTACCGGCGCGCTGGTGCCATTTCAGGGCGGAGCCAATGCCGCGCTTGGCCGGGCACTTGGTCATCCGCTCTGGGCCGCAATTGCCTCACTGATCGTCAGCCTGATCTGCATTCTGCCGGCGCTGATCGCTTTGCGGGTGCCGATGCCGGATCCGGGCGCGGCCCTGGCACAGCCGAAATGGATATGGATCGGTGGGATGGTGGGGATCATCTATGTCTCTGCGGCGATCTTTCTTATGCCGATGATGGGCGCGGCGGGTTTCATGATCGCCGTGATCGCGGGCCAGCTTATCGGATCTCTCATCATCGACCGGTTCGGGCTGACGGGGCTGGTGCCCAAACCCTTTGACCTCTGGCGGGTCCTGGGCGCAGGACTGGTTCTGGGTGGCGCGCTTTTGTTTCAATGGCCTGGTCTGTCCAGAATGGCCGGGGGTTGATGTGAAGACAGATGTCTGCCCGGGCGAAAGGCTCCAGCCCAAACCTGGTCTGTCTCTCGCACCAGGCGCCCGACATTTTAGTGGCCTTGCCTACTTGCGCGGCGGCTCGAATTTCGGGTCGCCGTCAGGCCGTCACGCAGCTTGTCATCATCTTCGATGATCAGAACCCGCATAAATCGCCTTTTGCGTTATCATTTTCTGCCAGTTGCATGGTCGGTTTAAGCCCGGCTTAAGTCCGGGCTGATTGCAGGCATCCTGCGGCAGCGATGTGCTGGTCTTGCCCCGGCGGACCGGGCCGCACCAGTCATGACCGGGTGAAGGAGCGAAACATGAAGCTGATGGACAGGCGCGGAGCGCTCAGACTCGGTCTGGCAAGCTTTGGTGCGCTCTCACTTGGAGCCCGGGCCGGTTTCGGTCATGACAACCCGATGCCGCCCGAACTGCGCGACGAGATCGAACGCCAGCCCTTTGCGCCGGTACTGGGCAATCCGGCGGGCGATATCACCCTCACCGAATTCTTCGACTACAATTGCCCGCATTGCCGGACTGCGGTTCCCGTGATGAAACGCCTGATTGCCGCCGATCCGAAGCTGCGGGTCGTGTTCCGCGAATGGCCGATCTTCGGCGAGGGCTCGTATTTCGCGACCCAGGCCTCGCTGGCCACGCTGAAGCAGGGCAGGTATTGGGAATTTCACGAGGCGCTGATGCAGATCAGGGGCAAGGCCGAGGAGACCTCGGTCATGGCGGTCGTCCGCAAGACCGGGCTCGACGAAGCGCGGCTGAAGCGCGACATGGAGAGTGCGGAAGTGCTGGGCCATATCGATCACTCGATGCAACTTGGCGATCACTTGGGCCTTGCCGGCACGCCGACCTTCATCGCGGGGCATGACGGGCTGTTTGGCGGGCAGGATCTGGCCTCATTGACCGCCCTTGTTGCACAGGCACGGCGCGACCTGCTGTAAGCCAATCGCGATTTCGTGTTTTCGACACGGGGCAGGCTTAAGTTTTGGTTAAGCCCGCCCCGGGAACTGGGGCCTCATGATGCAAAGCCTCAACTCCTCCCCCCGTATAATCCGCCTTCTGGTCCTGATCCCCCTGCTTTGGCTGTTTGTGGCCGGATCGGTCCTCGCGCAACAATTCAGCTTTCCCACCCGCAGCACCCAGCCGCTGGACCCGGAAATCGCCTTCCGGATCGAGCTTCTGGACAGCGCGGAGGGCCGGAGCGAGATCGGCTGGCAGATCGAAGATGGATATTACCTCTATCGTGAGCACATTAAGGCGGAAACGGTGGATGGCACGGCGCTTGATATCGAAACCCATGCCGGCAAGCTGAAGGAAGATCCGAATTTCGGCGCGGTGGAGGTCTATTACAACGCCGCCACGGCGGTTCTGTCGCAAGCGGGGGGCGAGGTGCGTATCACCTGGCAGGGCTGTCAGGAAGACGGGATCTGCTATGCGCCTGTGACCAGCACGCTGATGCTGGCCGACTGGTCGGGCGCGGCCCCGCCGGCTGAAAGCGCCGTGGCTGCCACACCCGCCGGCGGCAGCGGTCTGCATCTGGCCGAAGATAAAGGTCTTCTGGCCAGCCTGGCCGGACAAGGCGGCGCCGCGCTGGTGCTGCTGGCATTCTTCGGCTTTGGCCTGATGCTGGCGCTGACACCCTGCGTCTTTCCCATGGTGCCGATCCTTGCTGGCATGCTGGCGCGACAGGGCGAGACCCTGACACCGGCGCGCGGCGCGGCTTTATCCGGGGCCTATGTTCTGGCAATGGCCACCGCCTTCGCGCTTTTGGGTGCGGTGGCCGGCTGGTCCGGCCAGAATTTGCAGATCCTGCTGCAATCGCCCTGGGCGATCGGCGCGGTGGTGGCGCTGTTTCTGGCGCTGGCCCTGTCGAGCTTTGGCCTGTTCGACCTCCGGCTTCCGGCGGGGCTGACGGCCCGGCTTTCGGGCGGAGCAGGGCGGCGCGGCTCGCTTGGCGGCGCGGCGGCGCTTGGTTTCACATCGGCGCTGATCGTCGGGCCCTGTGTCACGGCGCCGCTGGCCGGTGCCTTCATCTATATCGCCCAGACCGGCGATGTGACCCTGGGCGCGGCAGCGCTGTTCATGCTGGGCCTCGGCCAGGGCGTGCCTTTGTTCCTTGCAGGCACGTTCGGCGCGAAGATCCTGCCGAAAGCCGGCGTTTGGATGGAGGCGATGCGGCGCATTTTCGGGGTGGTCTTCCTTGGCATGGCGATCTGGCTGCTGGAACGGCTGATGCCTGGCCCGGCGATCCTTCTGCTCTGGGCCGTGCTGCTGGCCGGGGTCGCGGTATTTCTGGGCGTGCTCGACCGGCCAGAATCCGGGGCAGTACCTGCGAACCGTCTGCTGCGCACCGGCGGCGTTGTCACCCTGTTTGCCGCGGCAGTTCTGGGCCTCGGCGCGGCGCTCGGTGGCACGGACCCGCTGCGCCCGCTGGCCCCGCTCTCGGTCGCGACCGGGTCTGCCCGGGCTGCGGGTCCGGATATGACATTTGCCGAGGTCACAACCACAGCCGGGCTGAGCCACGCGCTGGCCGCTGCGGATCGCCCGGCAATGGTCTATCTGACCGCTGACTGGTGCGTGACCTGCAAGAGGATCGAGCGCAACGTCATGCCCGATCCGGGCGTCACCACCGCGCTTGGCGGTTTTCTTCTCGTCAAGGCGGATGTCAGCGAGACCGGTGTCGATGCGCGGGAGCTGATGCAGATGATCGGGGCCGCCGGGCCGCCCACCATGATCTTCCTCGACCGCCATAGCCGCGAAGCCGCAGACAGCCGCCTGATCGGCACCATCGGAGCCGAAGACATCCGGGCCTCGGCAGCTCTGGTCCAGGCTGCGGACTGATGGGCGGAATTTCACTCGGGCCGCTCGCCCTTTCGGCCGAGCGCGCGCCGGTCATTGCCGGAGTCCTGGTTTTTCTGCTGGTGACGGGCCTGATCGCCCGCAAGACCGGGCCCGCCATCAGCCTTTGGGCCAGCGCGGCCGTCATCGGCGCGGCGCTCACCGCAAGGCTGGGTTTTGTTGCGCAACATGCCTCTGTCTATCTGGCCGAGCCGCTGAGCATCTTCGCACTCTGGCAGGGCGGCTTCAGCCCGCTATGGGGGATTGCGGGCTTTGCCATGGTGACGGTCTGGTATCTCCGGCGGCAGGCGGATCTTGTCTTGCCGGTTGCGGGCAGCGTGGTCATTGCATTTGCGGCCTGGAATGTCGTGCATCAGCTGGCGCGCGGGCCGGATGTAGCCTTGCCGAAAGATGTCCTGCTGTCCTCACTGTCGGGTGATCCGGTCCTGCCTGCAAACTGGCAGGGGCGGCCGATGGTCGTGAATCTCTGGACCACCTGGTGCCCGCCCTGCCGGCGCGAAATGCCGATGATGGCAGAGATTGCGGCGCAGGAAACGGCGGTCGACCTGCATTTCATCAACCAGGGCGAAGGCGCCGAAACTGTCCGCACCTATCTGTCGCAGTCGGGCATTGTCATCACGCCGGTGATGGACCCCGGCTCGCAGATGATGCGGCATTTCGGGTCCGTGGGGTTGCCCGCCACCTTGTTCATTGATGCCGATGGCCGGCTGCAAGCCGCGCATTTGGGGGAAATCTCTCGCGCGCAATTGCTGGCCGGTATCGCCTTTCTCAGGAATACGAACTGATGCTGAACCGATTTTGTCGAATGCTGATGGCGGCGGGCGCATTGGGCCTGCTTGCGGCCTGTGCCACTGCACCAGAGCCGGTTGCGCCGCCGCAACCCGAACTGCCGCCTGAGGTTGCCGCCCATTATGCCGGGCTGCAGGATGGCGGGTTCGAAGTGCCCGCCGTCCCCTCCCGATATCTGAGCGACCGCAATATCCGGCGCGAAGTGGATTACTGGACGGATGAAAAGCCAGGCACCATCATCGTCGATCCCTGGCAGCGGTTTCTCTATTATGTCCAGCCGGGAAACCGGGCGATCCGCTATGCTGTTGCAGTCGGGGATCAGGGGCGTGCATTTTCCGGAACCGCCCATATTCCCTATTCGCGGGACTGGCCCAGCTGGATCCCCACGCAGAACATGATCCGCGAGTTCCCCGAACAATATGCCCATCTGAGTGGCGGCATGAAGGGCGGCCTGATGAATCCTCTGGGGGCGAGAGCGCTATATCTGCACAAAGGCAATCGCGATACCTATTACCGGATCCATGGAACGACCGACATGGGGTCAATCGGAAATGCGACCTCTGCCGGTTGTATCCGCATGTTCCATCAGGATGTGATCGAACTGGAAACGCTCGTCCGGTCCGGCGCGCGCGTTGTCGTCCTGACCGAGGAGGAAAGCGGCAAAGGCACGACTTCTCCCGCGCAGGGAGTGTAAGAAATGCGACTTGGGAAGACCTGAATCGAAGATGGCGAAGGATCGTTCGGATATCTCTGCCCGAGCGATCTCGCGTGTCTGATCCCAGGATTTGAGGGTGCGATTGAACGCACTGGGCCTGCTTCGGTCTGAACATCGTTTTTAAACACAAGGAAGCAGGCAACAGAGCTCTTATGCTCATGCCATATTGCCCGAAACATTGCCCCGATGTCTGACACGTTCAGACATCGGTTTCTGCGGTCATCTGTGAGGCATTTGCACGATCGGCTCAGATCGCGATGTGATGGGCGTTGCAAAAGGCGCGGACCGACGCGATCCGTGCCGGATCCTGCCCTTTGCCCGGTATATTATGAAGCACGAAAGCCCCTCCCTGACCGGCGCCCAGCACGCCGCCAAAGAGAGCCGGCGGGGCGCGGCCATCCGTGACATAGCCGCAGACCGGCACCACGCCATTGCTCATTCTATAGGTCGCCCTCAGGCCGGAAAGATGGGTTGGTTGCTTCAGATAATTGTCCATCCGGGACTGGATCTGCGCCGTCTCAGCCCGGCTCAGCCGATGGTCTGAATGGGTAAGATAGCCGCCATTGTCGTCAAAACCATCGACACAGCCCGCCAGCGCGGTCAGTATAAAAGCAGCAAATACAGTCTGAAGTTTCATCTTTCTTCCTTTTGAAGTGATTTTCATTTCAACCAGAACCAGTCAAAGAAGGGATTGTCGCCGCCCATGCATGCTGCCGACGAGCTTATTCCCCTGATCTATGCCTCTCTGTTGCGAGAGACCCGTTGGGAGGAGTTCATCGGTCGTCTTGCGGCACTGGCGGATGTGGAATGCGCCACGCTTTTCTTTCATGACAGTCAGAGCGGCAGAGGCGCCGTTACCCTTCAGTCGGGCATCCCGGATGTCGCGCAACGCGATTATCTCAGCCATTACGGGGCCTTGAACCCCTGGATGTGGCAGGTCGGGCGCACCCCTGTCGGTACAGCAATCGTCGGCGAGCAGCTGGTCGCACGCGACAGGTTCCACCGGACCGAATATTACAACGACTTCCTGCGCCGCTTTGACCAGGAGACCGGGGTCGGCGTGACCATCGAGCGCACCGAAGGCCGTTTCCTGCTTCTGTCCACCCTCAGCGGAGACGTGGATGAGGAACGCAATGCCGCGCGGGCCAGGCTTCTGAGCCGCCTTGCCCCGCATCTGCGCCGCGCGTCGGAGTTTTACCGGCGCAACCATCACTCCGGCATCGGCGCTGAACTGACCGGCTGGCTGAGCGAAGCGGGCGGGGTCGGCTTTGTGCTGGTCGATCCGGTGGGCCGGGCAAGCCATGTCAGCCCCGCCGCCGAAAAATACCTGGCAGATGGCCGCGCGGCGAGCCTTGGGCCAAATGCGACGCTGCGGTTTCGCAATCCCGATATCCAGAGCGCGCTGCAACAGATGCTGCGTGGCCCGCGGGCCGTGCTGCCCGTCACCCTGCAGGATGGCGGTTTCGGGATCACCCTGATGCCGGTTGGCCAGAACGAAGGGGGCATTGCCTTCAGCGGCCAGACCGTGGCTGCCGTATTCACCCCGGTTCTGGCGCGGACCGCTGCACCGGTGCTTGAATTTGCCCGGCGCTATGGGCTGACGCCTGCCGAGACAAGGGTTCTCACCGCCATCCTTGACGGACAGCGGCCGGCTGAAATCGCGACGGCAGCCTCGCTTTCGGTCGAGACGGTGCGCAGCCAGCTGAAATCTGTCTTCTCGAAGACCGGCGCGAATGGCCAGCCCCAGCTTATCCGCATGGCCATCGGTCTGACGGACGCCGATCCCGACTGACATCACGCCTGTCCCCCCATCAGGTCTTCACCGGGTCTTGCCCTGTGCAGCCCGGCATCACCTCGCCCGTAAGGGGGGGCGAACCGCGCGCCATGTCAGTTTCCGAGGCTGTCGGGCGGGGTCTTCACCCATATGGGGGCAGCCCGCCGCATCCGCCCGATGCTAGGCCCGTCCTGATCACATGGTTCAGGACGGGCAGTTCAGGGACGCAGTCTTCCTGCCCGGTCTGATGAAAACGGGAGTAATACCTTGCAAATTCTGAAGCTCAGCCTGACCCTCGCCGCAGTTCTTGTGCTTGCAGGCTGCTATGAAAGCGGCAGCTCTGACAGCAACAGCAGCGGCGGCTCCGGCAGCACTGGCGGTACCGGTGGTGGCAGTGTCACTGTTCGCCCGCCCGCCTATACCTGCCCATCGAATTGCCAGAATGTGCAGACCCGCACCAGCTGCCAGGCCGCAGAATCCTATTACCAGGTCTATGTCGAAAACGCGCGGGCCGGCACAGCCGCATCGACGCTGGAACAGCTTTACGACAACCATGCCCGGTCCGCCGGGTTGGCGCGCAGCATGGTGCAGCAGATCGGCTGCGCCCCCTGACGCTGCCTGACGTGCTGCGTTTTTACATAACCGCAGGTCTTGCTGCGATGGCCCTGACCGGTGCCGTCGCAGCAGGACTTGGCCATGGCCCCGCCAGTGTCGCACCGGAGGTCCGGGCGGCTGTGGCTGTGACGGCCGCGGCCCCATCCGGGGCTGCGGTTGAACCTGCGACATTCAGGACCTGCTTTCTGGACTGGGCCGAAGAGACGCCACTGATTGCTCTGCGCGATGGATTTGCGTCAACCGGGCTTTCGGTTTCAGACTTGGTCCAGCCGGACAACGTTCTACTGACCTTCCGCGCTGAAAATGAACGCGCTCAGCTGGAAATGCTGGATCTGCGCGCCCTTGGTCTTGCGGACCGGCAGCGTCTTGCAACAGCCGCCTATGCCGCCGCCCTGGCCCGTCATGCGACCGAGGCCCGTGCCGTTGCGCGCAAACTCACGCGCGCGCGCGAGGCGGCGGCGCTTGCGGCGACCCGCCATCGCGAGGGCAGGCTCGACCGCCTCTCGCTGGAGCTTGCCGAAGATCAGCTTGCCGAAATTGACGATCTTGCCGCGCAGACCGCCCCTGCGCTTGCCCTGCTGGAGGCAGAACATGCCCTCAGACTGACCGAGTTGCAGCAGGAAAGCGCGGCCCTCGCCAGTGAAAGGAAGGCGCTTCAGGACCATATCGGGACACTTTCGCTGCGCAGCGAAACCGCTGGTGTGGTCAGTTATGTGGCGCCCGCGCTGACGACGGGTGCCCTTGTCGCGGTGCGGCGCGGCGAACATGTGATCAGCCTTGCCCGCCCTGGCATGTTCCGCGCGAAAGTTCCGGTGCATCTGCGCGACCTGTCGCTTTTCACCGATCGCCGCGTCACCGCCCGCCTAGCGCTGGAGGCGGGGATCCTGACGGGTCAGGTCACGCGCATCTCGGCCCTTCGCAGCCCTCTGCCCGATGGCAGCACGCATGAAGTTGAAATCCGCTTCGATCCGACAGGTGTTGCGAGTGAACCGCAATCGGCAAGCTGCCTGTTCGAAACCGGCACCGGGGCCGCGCCATGACCCTGCGTTCCCGCCTGCTCTGGCTTGCGGTGGCCTTTGGCGCGGGATGTGCTGCGCCCGATTTTGACCGGGCGGAAGCGCTGATCGACCAGGTTACCCTGGATCTCGCGCAGGATGCGCCCGCCAAAGGTCTCGCCTTTGTCGATCACGCCCGCCGTTATGGCCCGGCCTTTCACACCGCCCGACTGCGCGAGGCAGAGCTTTTGCTGAATCTGGATCAACTGCGCCGGGGCGCATTGCCGCGCCTCAGCGTCATGGTTCAGGGCAGGGCCCAATGGCATGAAAGCGGCGGCTTCTCGGTCAGGGGGCGCAATCATGCCTTTGTTATCGAATGGGATTTCATCCGGGCGATCTATGTCCTGTTCCGGAATACGCCCGAGATATTCGCCATTCTGGTTGCACAGGAAAGCGCGCTTGCCCGGCAAAGCGCCGAAAAGCAGCTGCTTGACCAGCTGGCAGATACTCTCGGCACCGGGCTGGCGCTTGAAGAGGCAGGCCTGACCCTTGATGCCGAGAGCTGCCGCATAAAGGACATGCAGGGTGAGCTGGCGCTTGGCGCCCTGCCGCGCGACGAGGTTGCTGCCGGGCAGACCGCGCTGCAAAGCCGCAAATCCGCCCATGCCGCGCGCCGGACCATGTATGAGGCCAGCCGCGCCAGTCTTGCCCATGGCACAGGCGGCGCCCCCTTCGGTCCGGATCTGCGGATCGCGGCTTTGCACCCCGGGCCCTCGCGCGCCCGGACGGCAGAGCAATGCTATGAAGGTTCCGCGCTGGAAGCGCGCAACGCGGTTTTGCACCGGATTGCCAAAGACGGGCTGGACGCCGCCCGCATTGATCGCTGGATCGCGCTGTCTGGCATCGTGCCCAATCAGCTTGGGCCGGACAACCCGGCCCAGCTGGAACTTTTGCTCAATCTGATGGTACCGCTGATTGATCAGGGCAAGGGTGACCGGCAGGTGCAGCGGGCCCGGATCGCGGTCGCCAATGCGCTGATCGCGGCCCGGGAAAGCAAAGCGGCCTTCATGCTGGCCCATGCCGAGCTGACCCTGGCCCTGGCCGAGGCCCATGTGCTGCAGGCCGGGTTGACGCCTCCGGCCAGGGCAGAGACCGGATGCGCCGCCGATCTTTCCGCGCGGCTTTACGATCTGGAAAAGCGTCGCGCCAGGCTGGTGCAGGAGCATCTGGAAGTCGGGCTTGCCCTTTTGTGTATGCCTGCTGCGCCGCAGCCAGGCGGGCCTGGCGGGGCAGCAGCCAATGAGTGAGGCCGCGCTGCCGCTGCATCTTGAGCGGGTTGTGGTGCATCATGGCGGCCAGGACCGCCGGATGGTGCTGGACCATGTCGATCTGACGGTCGCGCCCGGCGAGCGGCTTTGCATCCTTGGCGAAAGCGGTTCGGGAAAGACCACGCTTCTGGAGGTAATCAGCGGTTTCCGGCGCCCGGATGCCGGGCGGGTGCGCCTTTTCGACATTGATCCGGCGGGGGCCGCAGACCGGGTTCGTGCCAGGCTGCGCCGTCAGCAGCTGGGGTTCATCTTCCAGGATTATGCTCTGATCGAAGGGCTGACGGCGCTTGCCAATATCGCCATGCCCCTGCGGCTTGACGGCGTCCGGGCTGAGGCTGCTCATCAGCGTGCGGCGGAACGGCTGGCAGCCCTTGGCCTCACGCATCTTGCTGCGGTGCCCGCCAGCGCGCTTTCGGGGGGCGAAAAGCAACGCGTGGCCTTTGCCCGCGCCACAATCCATGCGCCCCGCCTGATCCTGGCGGATGAGCCGACCGGCAGCCTCGACCCCCAGACAGGCCAGGAAATACTGCAGATGATCCTTGGGCGAGGGCAGGACAGCCCGCACAGCCTCGTGATGGTGACACATAACCACGCGTACAGCCGCCATTTCGACCGCGTTCTCGTGCTGCGGGACGGTCGGCTGCATGAGGTCGCCTGATGATGGTGCGACGCCCCTTTCGTCGCATGATCCTGCGCAGGCTGCTGATCTATTGCCTCGTCTCGGCCTGTTTCGCGGTCATTCTTGCCAATCGCATCATCACATCTGCCGCGACCGAAGGCTTCGAGGCCCGCATTCGCGCAAGCCTCTATCATGAGGCGGTGCTGACTTTTCCGATGCTCTCGGCACAGAAGGTCAGCCGGGGCCACACCGACGCGGACCATCTCGCCCCCTGGACTGAGGAGGCGCTGAAAGCCGCCTTTGCCGGGGCGGGGATCTCCGTCTCGCCCTATTCGCGGCAATTTGCCTCGATTGCCGAACTGCCTGCCGCCGGCATGGTGGAAATCCTGACAAGCGATCCGCATTTCCCTTTGGCCTACCGGCTGAGCCTCAGCCCCGATCGCAAGCCAGAGCCGGGAAGCTGCCTGATGGGCCGCCACCTTGCCGATCAGCTAATGGGTCCGCTGCCCGAATGGCTGCATTTCGGCACAATGCGCTGCAGACTTGCCGGGGTCTTTGACGGTGAGACCCGCCCGCCTTTCTGGACGCTCGACCGGGCCGTTCTGCGGCTGGCCGCGCGTGACCGGGTCATGGCGGAGGAGACCATTCTCTGGAGCAGCTATCTGCAGGCGGATACCGCCGTTTTGAACGAGGCGGATCTGCGCGCGGGCCTGGCCCCCTGGCTGGAGGCCGGGGCGGTGGAAATCTGGTCCAGCCAGCATCACGCCGAACGCGCGGCGGGTATCCTTGCAATCTACAATTTCGTCGCAGCCGCAATCAGTGGTGTCGCATTGGGCCTTTGTGCTTTCGCGATTGCCACAACCTTCATGTTCTCGGTGTCGGAGCAACGCCGGGAAATCGCCATTCGCCGCGCGATAGGGGCGACGCAATGGCAGATCATCGGCCATGTTCAGACCGAGATCGCAGCCCTGGTTCTTGGTGGTCTGCTGACAGGTATGATCGGCGGCAAATACCTCGGCCTTTATCTTCTGGCGCAGATGCAGGGGGCCGGATTGCTGGACCCGGCGGCACATGCGGTTCTGTCTCCTGTCGGCCTTATCCAGCTTGCAGCCATGTTTCTGGCGGCAGGCGTAACGGCGGGTCTGATCCCCGCCATTGTCGCCGCCCGAATTGACCCTGCCATCGTGCTGCGCGGCGGCTGACTGACGCTGCTTTGGCGTCCTGCGATGAGAACGGCCATGCGCAGTTCGTACACGAAGCGACAGCAGGCAGCCTGTGCGGGCGACGTGAAGTCTCCACGCCATCGGAGAGGATTTCGAGGTAAGCTGGGCAGCAATACTGCATCTGCAGAGGACCACTCGAAGGTCCCAAGCCGAGACATATAGGGCATCCGCTCGCCGCACCCCATGTGTTTGATCCCATGGTTTGCTGGCGCGATCCTTTCTTTGGAATGGAAGGATGCCCTATGGGACAAGTTCGTCACGGCAGCGCCACGACCACGCACGCTTTCCGAGCAGCAACACGAGCCGAATGGAAGCTTTGACTGCGGCACTGAGCCGCGAAGCGGGTATTAAACCTAGGACTGTGGCGACGTGACGAAAACCTCAGACGGTCGAAGACATGAAGGCGGGGCCGAAATTGCCTCGTTCTATGGTGCTAAGCCGGGAGGAGTAAGACCGGGTGACGTCAGCCCTTCGAACAGTCGCCGCGCCGCGCCGTCACTGACCTCAGGCCCTGCCTGCGCCGCCAGTTCGTCCTCTGTCGTCAGTGCATCTGCGCGGCGGGCCGGATCGACACGAAGATCAATGACCACAACCGCCCCCCTGCCCCAGGCAGACGCACAGGCCACAATCCATGCCGCGCCCCCCAGCCGAAAAGTCGCCCGAGCCATAAGCGGATCCGCCAGCCAAAGCGCCACGGGATGCATCCGGTTCCTCACAGCGCGCGCTCGGATCCAGCGCGGCTAAGGCCGGAAGACCTGGCGCGAGCTGAGAAGATCTCCGGGCACGGGCCATGTCGGAGCACTTCCAAAATCGGCGCTTTACTCTATACATAAGCAAAATATCCGCCGCGCCCGTCACATCTATATTATATCCAATAATGTTGCATTATCGGTCATGATGAAGTACCGCATGCGATAGCCAACCAGCTATTGCCAGTTCAGTCCCAGATCCTGGCCGCAACAAGCGATGTGCCAATCATATCCTGCAAAACCGCCGGAACGTCTGCCGCCCGCGCGAACCTGGGCCAGAGCGCGCAAGCGTCGCGCACTTCGGCAATCAGTTCCCGCGCTCTGCCCGGTCGCAGCCCCGCTGCTTCGGCTACACTGGCCATGGCAGACCGACCAGGATACCGCCCCTCCCCCGCGATTAACATGCTGTGCTCCCCGCCCGGGCCAGCGCTGAAGCTCAGGTCATAGGCAGGAGAGAGGCGCCATTCACCGTCGCCGTTCATGAGAAAAGCATGATTTTTCAAATGGTCATCCCGGTTCATGGCCAGAATGTTGAATATCATCCGCCGGTACATTTCTTCGACAGCACGCCGGTCGCGGGTCAGAACCGAGACCATTTGCAGCAATTGCCGATAGTCGAACCCCATCGCGCTCCGGAAATCTGTCTCGAGCAACGCCGCCGCAGTCTGCATATGCAGCCGCTGATCACCGTCGCGGTCAAACCGGTCCGTCACAAAGAAAGCTTCGCCAGACTGAGCGCGCAGGACGTCGACCCGCGCAATCTCAATCCCCGCGGCCCGGGCCATTGCCGCATAGGCCGCTTCAGCCTCAACCGAGCCGGGAGGATCCAGTTTTGCCCGTCGCTTGATCAAGACCTGACGCCATCCCTTGCGCCATTTTTTGCGGTGGCTGCGCAGTTGCGTGCCCTGCTCTGCCAGCTGCGCCACAAATTTCGGTCGTGCGCCCTGAGAGCCCCCCGCCATGTGGCGCAGCCGCTCCAGATCATCGATTGCAATGCCGTGATCCAGTTCGGGCACAAGCCTGTCGAACCAGTCGAGGCTGATCTCCTTTTCCGGCTGATGCGGGTGTTCAGGACGATAAACCATCGCCCCCATCCCATCTGTTCCGACCAGAGCCAGTCGTTCCAGATCGGTAATTTCCACGCGGCTCACGCCGCGTGCGGCAAGTTCGCGGTCGATCAGCAATCGACCCCAGCCATCGGGCAGACTGTCCCCGAACAGCGCCGGAAGATCGCCAAATGCCCGCTGCTGCGGCCTCAGCAGCGCGTTATAACTCTTGATGCGCAGGGGTGAGAGCGGCAGGGAGCGGGCAGAAAAGCCCGGATCCCATTCTGCCACCGCATGTCGCGCCCGATCATCCCAGCCCAGACGCGCCACCGGGATTTCCTTTCGGCCATCAAAACAGAGGAAAGCGCGCAAGTGGATTGATGTCATCTCACAGATCTCGGCTTGCGGCCAGCCCGTTGCGGAACATGGGCCTGCCGCTCAATCTCAGAAAGGCTGCGCGGTTCGGGCATAGGAAACAGCGATAAGAACCCTTCAAGCACGTCCATGGCCTCTGCAATGGCAAGCAGAGACGTCAGTGAAATCTCGCCTGAAGTTTCAAATCGCTTCAGACTGCCAAGAGACACGCCAGAGCGCGCGGCGAGATCAGCCTGGCTCCAGCCAAGCAGAAGGCGTCGCCGCCGCGCCGCGTGACGCATCGTGTCTTTTACTTCAGCAGATGTCTCCAGGCCAATAAACATTTTATAGCCAATATACTAACCATTATGATAACTTTAGCGCCTTAAAGGCTAACATATTGTTCACTACTTGCAATCCTTCTTAAGCCTGTCCGGCCTAGGAGCACCGGACCGGACCAAAGCGCCCCGCCCTCTTCAGACGTTTTTCCTGGCACTGGGTCATGCGAGATCGCTACATATAGTGCATTCCGCCCTTGCCAGAATCTGTAACAACTGCCAAAGCTACAAAAGAACGCATGCGCAGGATAAATCTCCGCCAGGCGTTCCTAAGACAAATAGTCCCGAAAAGGGTGAGCAGATGTCAGACGAACGGATCGATCAGCGCATTCAGGCTATGGCGCACCGCCTCAGCCGATCTCTTGACGCAAACATGCGCCGCTCCTTTCTGCCTGACCAGCAGAAAGAGCTGCGCCGCTTCAGTGCGGCAGAAGCCGCCGATCTGATCGGCATTTCCCAGGACCATCTTCGCAAACAATTTTTCAACGAAAAACTTGACCTCGATGTAGACACTGATAGCCGCGGCCGCCGCTTTTACACAGCGGTGCAGGTTGATCAGGCGCGCCACGCAATTGCTCAGGACAGTCGGGCCAGGCGGTTACAGTTCCTCGTCCCCGGGCGCCGCGAAGGCGACAAGCTTCAGATCATTTCGGTGGCGAATTTTAAAGGCGGCGCAGGCAAGACAACGACGGCCATTCACCTCGCGCAAAAACTTGCGCTGGACGGATATCGCGTCCTGGCGGTCGATCTGGATCCACAAGCGTCACTGACCACCATGTTCGGCGTCCGCCCCGAGATCGAGCTGGCTGAAACCGGCACGGTATATGACGCCCTGCGCTATGATGACCCCCTGCCCTTCGCCAGTGTTCTGAGAAAAACCTATTTCCACAATCTTGATCTGGCGCCGGCCGGGCTCTTGCTCTCGGAATTCGAGACCGAGACTGCGCATGCCTTGCAGAACAATACCCAGCCCCCCTTCTACCAGCGCCTCGCGATCTGCCTTGCGGATGTCGAAAGCCTCTATGATGTCGTTGTCATCGATTGTCCTCCGCAGCTTGGCTTCATTACGCTGTCGGCCCTGGTTGCCTCGACATCGCTGATCGTGACAGTGGTGCCGAGCATGCTGGATGTTGCCTCGATGGCGCAATTCCTGCAGCTCACCGCGAGCCTGATGGCGACCATCGCTCAGGTTGGCGCAAGCCCGAACTGGGATTTCATGAAGTTCCTGATCACGCGCTTCGAGCCAAATGACGGGCCGCAGACCCAGATGGCGGCCTTCCTGCGCACCATGTTCACCGATGAGGTGCTGACCCGCACCTTCCTCAAATCCTCGGCGGTCTCGGATGCGGGGCTGACACAGCAAACGCTGTTCGAGGCCAATCGAAGTGATTTCACCCGGCAAACCTATGACCGGGCCATCGAAAGCATCACGGGTGTAGTCGATGAGATCGAGGGCCTGATCCAAACCGCCTGGGGCAGGAAGGAGGCGTAAGATGGCGCGCAAAATCACGTTCCATGTCAGCCCTGACGAAATGGCAAATCCCGATACCGGGGTCAAACCGGCCCCTGCCCTCGCCGGCATGGCGCGTTCCCTGCAGGCCGCTGCGGCCGCCAGTGTGCGCGACCTTGATGTCGCCCTGATCGAGGACAGCCCACATCAGGACCGGCTCGAAATTGACCCGGATGAAATCGCCGAACTCGCGCAGAGCATTCGGCAGAACGGCCAGCTGGTGCCGATCCTCGTCAGCCCCCTGCCCGCGGGCCGGTTCCGTATTGTCTATGGCCGACGCCGGCTTCTGGCCCTGCGCCAGCTTGGCCAGGTTGCGAAAGCCCTTGTTCGTGACCTGAGCGATGACCAGGCGATTATAGCGCAGGGTCAGGAAAACAGCGCCCGCAAGGATCTGAGCTTCATCGAAAAGGCCGCCTTTGCAGGTCAGTTGATGGCCGAAGGCAAGTCAGATGATCTGATCGCGGATGCACTGAATATCGACCAGAAAGCCCGCGCCAATGGTGACAAGCTCACTAATCTGTCGCGGATCCGGCAGGTTATTCAGCGCATCTCCCCGGACCTGATCCGCGCCATCGGAGCGGCGCCTTCCTTTGGCCGGGACCGCTGGTATAGTCTCGCGCAAGATATTGAAAAAGCAGGGTTTCCGCCCGGAAACCAGGCAGATTTCATCAAAGCGGCAGAGGTAAGAAAAGGCACCAGCGACGATCGCTTTACAGCGGTCGAGCGGGCAATTCCGTCAAAAGCAAAGGCGCCACCACAGGCAAGGCCTAAGACATTGGCCACCGAAGCGCCCGCCATTGTGAAAACAACAGCCCTTAAGGCGACCATCACCGTCTCGATCACAACGGCTAAAGACCTGCATGCCTGGATCAGAAAGAACCCTCAGGCCGCGATTGACGCGTTGCTCGAGGCACAAGCAAAATCGAAGCAGTAAGAGAAAGGAGAACGGCCGGAAAAGGAAAAAGCCTCTCGAGTGAACCCGAGAGGCCTTAAGCTACAAAAAGGGCGCCAACCCTGTCCACAGCAGTTTCACACCTCGGACTGTAGCTCAAGGCTTCTGCCCTCGCAACACCGCAATCGCGGTGAACGAATTTTTGTGCCTTGCGCAAAATGAACTGACCGCATCTGCGGATCAGATCGGGAGGGATTTGCTGCTCGCTGGAGCCATTCCTGATGGTCAGAATGCCATGAAAGCAACTCTCATCCAGACCCATGATCCCCGGTGGACGATTCTCGCCCAGATCCAGACGGCGCGCGAAGCCATCGGCATCAGGCCACGCAGTCTGACCGTTCTGCGCGGACTTCTGAGTTTCGTCACCCCCGCAAAATGGCATGCTGGTGAACTGATCGTGTTCCCGTCCAATCGGGCGCTGCAGGAGCGGTGCGACGCCATGGATGAACGCACGCTTCGCCGTCATCTGGCCCATCTCTGCGCCGCTGGAGTGATCCAGCGCAAGTTGAGCCCCAATCGCAAGCGCTACGCGGTGCGTGACGAAACAGGCGCGATGCTGATGTGCTACGGCTTTGATCTGAGCGGGCTTAAGGCGCATGCGGAACGTATCGCCTCACTGGCGGAAGATGCAAAGCAACAGGCCCTGCGGTTGCGGTCGCTCCGCTCTGTCCTGCGGCATCTCCTCTGGGAAAGCCAGTCTTCCGACGCAGAGTTGCACAAGCTTCTGCGCAACAAAACATCCACAGTAGAGCTTGAAGCCGCGATCAAATCCCTGCGCAATACACCTCAGATGACCGACAGCCACGGCCAGAATGTCCTGCATATTCAGAATTCTGATAAAGAAATAAATGAAGAATCTACGCCTGCTTCGATCACAGAAGCAATTACGGCTTCCGAATGCGCGGACGCTGCGCAAAGCGCTGTCGAACTTTCGCTGACACCGGTTCGGACCTGGTCAGACCTTGAGCATCTTGCCGAGACTCTTGCGCCAGCTTTGGGTCTCAAGTCTGATCTTCAGAATAACGCCAGGCAAAATCTTGGACCAAAAGGATATACTCTGGCTGTCCTTGGTCTGGTTCAGGCTTTCGAACGTATCAAGAATGTTCCACGCTATCTTGCCACATTGAGCCAGAAAGCTGAGAACGGCGAAATCAATATTCTGAAAATGTTCAGATCTTTGACCAGAAGCCATCCGTTTCCGGCCGGAAACCAATAAATTCAATTTGTTACGGGAGATCATAGGCCGAACCTAACGGTTTCCAGAGCCGTGCAAAGGCCGCCAATCGAATGTGACACTCTGTCCAGGACCCAAGAAGGGCAGGGTAGACAGCGCAGGAATCCGATAGCCTGTGACCTTGGTCAAAACGCGTCCACCAAACAGCAGGTCCCGCATCATCGAGGCGGCAAAAATCCACGCCGACGCGGACAAGTTGTCCGACGGGTCTCCGGATCTCTGCTTCTGCGGCTTCTGATGTTGAGACGCGGATGTCGGAGCAAGAATGCCTGGAGACGCCAGCTTCTGTCTGCGCGCCGCCTGCCAGAAGGGCAGGAAGAATTCCAGGAGATCACCAACGGGTTTCATGAACGGCACGAAAGCGGCACGCAAAGAAATACCTGCGCGGAAAGGCTGAGGATCGCGCAACCGTCCTGAACGTCGCCTCGACGTCAGCTTTCGCCTGGTTCTTCGTAAGCCCGCTCTCTTTGCCACTTTCGCGGCAAAATGGCCTTCCCGACTGTCGCGATCAATACAGTTGACTGACCGGCCGCCGGTCAACCCAAGCGTTGATCAGACCGTGTTGTTTTTTCCAAAGGCTCTGTTGAGAAGCTCAGCTCTCATGCTCAGAATGGCGAAGAGGCGCGCCACCCGCAGATTCCATTCCTCGAGAAACTGGCCCACCCGATCGTATTCTGCCCCTCTTCATCCCTTGAGCCTCTTCATCCGGCACATCACGGGAGTCTCCCCTTAACCATCGGGACGATTACCATGGAACGTGCTGCCCGCTGGGCTGTGCCGGGCGTGGAAAACCCGAATCTGTAATAAGTGTTATCGCGTCCCGCCAGATTGTCGGGCGATGAGGAATCGCATTGATTACCTCCGAGCAAACAAAGTTTACACTTGCTAGGAGGAGCTGCTGTCATGGACCTGGGAAACAGGGTTTCAATCTATCAGCCCGCGCAGCCGGGGCTTAAATATCCCGAATTGCCCGCGTTCGAGAGTATCGAGAAGGAACGCTTTCATCGTAAAGAGCGTCTGATCATCGCCTGCCGTGCCTTCGCGAAGGAGGGCTTTGAATACGGGTTTGCCGGTCATCTGACCGTGCGTGACCCCGAACGCCCCGAGCTTTACTGGACCAACCCGATGGCGGTGGCCTTTGACGAGGTCCGGATGTCCAACCTGATCCTTGTTGATCACGAAGGTATGGTTGTTGAGGGTGATTACGCCGTAAACCGTGCGGGGTTTATCCTGCATGCCAATGTGCATGAGGCGCACCCGGATATCATCGCGATGTGCCATGCCCATACGCTCTATGGTACGGCCTTTGCCGCTTTGGGGCGCCCGCTCGAACCTGTGACTCAGGATGCCTGTGCGTTCTATAACGATCATGTCGTGATCGGCGCGTCGGCGGGCGCGGTAGCGGTTGAACACAAGTCGGGCCAGAGCGTCGCCGAGGCATTTGGGGGCGTGAAGGCCGCGATCCATCAAAACCACGGCCTTCTGACCGCCAGCCGCCATTCTATCGATTCTGCCGCCTTCTGGTTTATTGCGCTGGAACGGTGCTGCCATCAGCAGCTGATGCTGGATGCAAGCGGGCACAAGCCATTCCTCGTGCCCGAAGACCGCGCCAATTACAGCAGGGAGCATGTCGGCTCGGATTATATCGGCTGGCTGCACTTCCAGCCGATCGTCGAGCAGATCAAGCGCGACAATCCTGACATCTACGCCTGACCCGGAATGCCCGGCCAGAGTGCCGGGCAGGTCCGCATCTGAGATAGAGGGATGATTATGGAAAAATACAAAAACTTTGTCGACGGTGCTTTCGTGGACGCTGACTCGGCGATCCTCGTCGATGTTATCAACCCGGCGACCTGTGCGGTCATAGCGCAGGTGCCGGATTCATCGGCCGAGGATGTCTGTTTCGCCGTGAGCGCGGCGAAGGATGCCTTTCCTGCCTGGTCGCGGCTTTCGCATTCTCAGCGGGCCGTCTATCTGCGCAGGATTGCTGCGAAAATCCGCGAGCGGGTGACCATGCTGGCCGAAGTCATCTCGCGCGAACAGGGGAAGGTGCTTCCTCTTGCGACACATGAAGTGAATCTCGCCGCGAATTATCTGGACTATGTCGCTGAATGGGCTTTGCGGATCGAGGGCGAGATCGTCTCGAGCGAAGTGCCGGGCGAGATGATCCTGCTGCAACGCAAACCGATCGGCGTCGTCGGTGCCATTCTGCCGTGGAATTTCCCGTTCTTCCTCATCGCCAGAAAGGTGGCTCCGGCCATTCTGACCGGAAATACCGTGGTCGTAAAATCGAGCGAGGAAACCCCCGTCAATGCCGCGCTCTTCGCCCGGATCCTGGCAGAGGTGGAATTGCCACGGGGTGTGGTCAACATCATAAGCGGCCGCGGTGGCACAACAGGCAGTGCCCTGTCCTCGCATCGCGATGTCGGACTGATCAGCTTCACCGGCTCGGTTTCGACCGGCATGAGCATCATGGCCGCTGCGGCCCGCAACCTGACGCGGGTAAACCTGGAGCTGGGTGGAAAGGCGCCCGCGATTGTCATGAATGACGCTGATCTTGATGTGGCGGTGAAGGCGATTCACGAATCCCGCATCGCGAATACCGGCCAACTCTGCAATTGCCCCGAACGGATCTATGTGCAGCGCGGTGTCCTTGATGCGTTCACGGACAGGATCGCAAAGGTCATGGCCGAAACGACCTATGGTGATCCGTTCGGCAAAGCCGACGTGATGATGGGGCCGCTGATCAATGAAGCCGCCCTGCGCAAGATCGACGGTCTTGTCAGCGAGGCAATGGCCGGTGGTGCCGAAGCCGTGGTCGGCGGGCGGATCTGCCGCAGCCAGCCCGGTTATCACTATGAGCCGACCGTATTGATCAACTGCAATTCCGAAATGGACATCATGCGGCGCGAGATCTTCGGCCCCGTTCTGCCGATCCAGGCCGTGGACGATCTGGATGAGGCGATCAGCCTGGCCAATGCGTCGGATTACGGGCTGACATCATCGATCTTCACCCGTGATCTGGCCAGCGCCATGCATGCCGCCCGCGAGTTGCAGTTCGGCGAAACCTTTATCAATCGCAACAACTTCGAAGCAATTCAGGGTTTCCACGCCGGCCGCAAGAAGTCGGGTATTGGAGGCACTGACGGCAAGCACGGGCTCTATGCCTATACGGAGACACACATCGTCTACATGCAGGCCTGAGACTGCCAGGAACCAATGATACAAGAGGGAGGATAACATGTATCGCACTTTCATCGGGGGCGCTCTGAGTGCGCTTGCCCTGTCCGCGGCCGCCGCATCGGCAAGAGACATCACTGTGACCTGGATTGCCGGCAACGCCGCGCTCCAGACCGAACACCGCATCCGGGACGGCTTCAATCAGCATGTCGCCGATACCGGGGTAGAGGGCTGGAACGTCACCTATCTGGACAGCGCCGGTTCGGCCGAGAAAGTGGCGAACAATATTCAGGATGCGGTGTCTCGCGGTTCGGATTTTATCGTGGTGACGGTGGCTGATCTGCGTGCCTCGGAAAGCGCATTGGCGGATGCCGAGAAAGCCGGAATCCCGGTATTCACCGCAGACAGTGGCTGGATTCCAGGCGTTGTTACCGATGTGACCACCAATAACTGGCAAATGGCTTCTGAAGTCACGCTGGCGCTGGTGGGGAAAATGCGGGGCAGGGGCAATCTGGTTGTTCTGACCGCCTCGGGGATTAAGCCCGTGCGCGAGCGCACCGACACGCTGCGTGCGATTCTGAACGAATACCCCAATATCAGGATCATCGCTGAACATGATCTGAATGTTGCGAACTTCTATCAGGATGCGATGAACGCAACACAGGATATTGCAACCCGGTTTGGCGATGATGTCGATGCCGTATGGGCCCCCTGGGACGAACCGGCCCAGGCCGCAGTGACAGCGCTTGCGGCTGCAGGACTGACAGATGTGCCGGTCAGCGGCATGGATGGTCATCAGACCGCGCTGGATGCGATCTGTGCGGAAAACAGCAGCTTTCTCGTCACCGGTCGTCAGCAATTTGAGGTCTGGGGTGCCAGGCTTGCAACCAGCATCAAACGGGTTGCCGAAGATGGCGAGGCGCCCGAGGCGGTTAAGATCTCGGATATCGAGTATCTGCCGGCTACGCTCTTCACCAGAGCCAACTGCGAATGACAGGACTGCAGGGGGCGGCGGGGAGGGCCGTCCCCTGACAGCGCCCCCGGCGGGGGCCCGGTCAACCAGCCTGCAGGGGAGGCAGCGCGATGGCAATTCTTCTTTCAGATATCAAGGTTCACTATCCCGGGGTGAAAGCGCTTGACGGCGTGACTGTTGAATTCCGCGCAAGCGAGGTTCACGGCGTCATCGGCGAAAACGGCGCGGGAAAATCCACTCTGATGAGTGTACTGAGCGGCTATAAACGGCCGACGCATGGTCACATTACAATTGATGGCCAGGAGACCGCATTTGCCAAGGCCGCAGATGCGGTTGGTAAAGGGATCGCGCTGGTTTCTCAGGAGGGAAGCCTTATCCCTTCCTTCTCGGGCGCGGAAAACATCACCCTCGGGCACGAGTTCACCCGCTTTGGCCAGATCGTAGACTCGTCGCGGGCCCTGGCCCATGCCGAAGCGATGCTGGCCCGCTGGTTTCCCGGCACCCGGATCGATCTGTCCTGCCCCTGTTCCGAACTGCCCTATGCCGATCAGAAGATTATCGAGATCCTGCGCGCTTTGAGTTCCGAGCCGCGCATTCTGATCCTGGACGAACCCACGGCCACCTTGCCTGCCCGCGAGAAGCAAAGCCTCTGGGCGCTTATCCGCGCCATTTCGGATGCCGGAGTTGGCGTGGTGCTCATCAGCCATTTCATGTCGGAGGTGCTGCATCTGTCCGATCGAATTACCGCTTTGCGCGACGGGCGGCTGGTCACGACCACTACGGCGGCAGGACGCAGCGAACGTGACCTCGTCGAGATGATGTTCTCACGCGAAGTCCATGCCAGCCTGGAAACCGCAAGGGGCAGCCTGCCCGAGGACGAGGTTGCCCATATCGAAGCCGAGCGGATCGTCTTGTCCTGCAAAGGATGGCGCAGCCCGGAATTCGAAGTCGGTGACCTTCAGATCGCCAAAGGCGAGATTGTCGGCCTGATCGGCCTGACGGGGGCGGGCCATTTCCGTTTCGCCGGCTCGCTGTTTGATCCGCGCATCGCGCAGCAAGGCCAGCTGACCTTCTTCGAGCGCGATGTCTCGCGTAACACCTGTCGCCAGATGATCGTGGCGGGGGCGGCCTTTATCCCTGATCACCGCATGATCAATGCGCTGATCGCCGACTGGAGCATCCGCGAGAACACATCTCTGCTCAGCCTGCGGCGGCTGGCAAATACGGTTATGCGTTTCGTCAGGCCAGATCTCGAGGCTCAGGCAACACGGGATGCTGCGGCCAACCTGAATGTCAGAATGTCCTCGGTCGAGCAAAAGGTCAGCGAGCTGAGCGGGGGCAACAAACAGAAGGTCTCCATCGCGCGCTGGCTTTGTTCCGGCGTGGAGCGGAAGCTCTTTATTTTCGTCGAGCCCACTGAGGGCGTCGATATCCACTCGAAGGCCGAAATTCACCGGGTGATCCGCCGGCTCGCCAGCCAGGGGGCTGCGGTTTTTATCGCCTCCTCCGATCTGCCGGAGGTTACCGCCCTGGCACACAGGATCGTTCCCTTCGTACAAGGCCGGGCCGGCAGGCCCATCCCGCGCTCCGATTTCAACGAGCAGCGCCTGATCGATTCAATTGCAGGAGAGGTAGCATGACCGAAGCCACCAATGACACCATCAGGCTGCGGCGCGATCGCACCCCCACACTGAAAACCCTACAAAAATATGGCACGCTCATCGTGCTTGTCATTGTGGTTGGCGTCTGCGGCCTTGCCAGCGACAGGTTTCTCAGCATTTCGAACCTGCTCAACATCCTGCAGCAGATCTCGATGCTGACCATCGTAGCGACAGGGCTGACTTTCGCTTTCGCGACACGCGAGATGGATCTTTCGGTCGGATATATCGTCGGCTTTGCCGGGCTTGCGGCCCCGCTTATGCTGGTGGCGGGCTGGCCGGTCTGGCTTTCGCTTGCGGCGGCGATGGCGGGCGGGTTGCTTGTGGGGATGCTGAATGCCTTTCTGGTCGTCGCGGTCGGAGTGCCATCGCTGATCGCCACGCTCGCGGTGGGCTCGATTATGTTCGGCGTGAACTTTACCATTTCCGGCGGCAGGGCAATCTATGGCGGCCTGCCGCCGGATTTTCTGGTGATCGGTCAGGGGCAGATTCTCGGTATCCCGACCCCTGCGGTCATGATGCTTATAACGGTCGTCCTCTCGTGGCTGCTCCTGGAAAAAACGGTGTTCGGACGCCGGCTCTATGCGGTTGGGGGCAATCCTCGCGCGGCTGAGTTGTCGGGAGTGCGCGTGAACCGGTATCGGGTGACGGGTCTGGTGCTTTGCGCCCTCTTCGCCTCAGTCGCGGGGCTTCTGCTTTCTGCAAGGCTGGGCTCTGGTCAGCCGAATGGCGGAGAGACCTATCTGCTTGACGGGCTGGCCGCCGTTTTCATCGGCATGACCATGATCAAGCCGGGAACGGCCACGATCCCCGGCACCTTTTTCGGGGCATTGCTGATCGGTGTGATGAATAACGGTCTGAACCTTATTGGCATGGACACCTACATCCAGAGCATGGTGAAAGGCATCGTTATCGTTATTGCCGTCTCCATCGTCTCGCGCACCAGCAGCCTCAAACTGCTCTGACCTGAAGCCTGAATCAGCGAAACGGATAGCCAAATGAGCGAGAAACTTGCGATGTCGAAGACGATTGCCGATGTGGTGATCGTCGGGGCCGGGCCAAGCGGGGCGGTGGTTGCCAAACGTCTGGCAGAGCAGGGGCTTAGCGTGGTCTGCCTCGAGCAGGGCGGCTTCCCCGACTATGCTCTCATCAAAAACCAGGGCGTGGATTTCGAATTCACCAAGGACCGGCATTTCAGCTGGAACCCGAACCATCGCGCCGCCCCCTCCGATTACCCGGTGGACGATTCCGAATCCGATGTGGCACCCCTGATGTGGAACGGTGTGGGCGGAAGCGCCGTGCTCTATGCCGCTGCCTGGCATCGGTTCCGCCCGAGCGACTTCAGGGTCCGTACTCTGGATGGCGTTGCCGATGACTGGCCGATTTCCTACGAGGATCTGGCGCCATATTATGATCGGGTCAGCGTGGATTTCTCGGTCTCGGGTGTGGCGGGCGATCCGGCCTGGCCCTATCATGATGTTCCGCTGCCCCCCTTCAACCTGAAGGGGATGGAAAAGAAGATGATCGAGGCGCATGATCGCCTCGGCTGGCACTGGTGGCCGGGCTCTAATTCCATTGCCAGCATCAAACACAACGGGCTGGAGCCCTGCGTGCGTCGGGGCGCCTGCCTGTGGGGATGCTTCGATGGCGCGAAAGCCTCTCCTGACCGGACGCATTGGCCGAAGGCGCGGCGCCTCGGAGCAGTTCTGCTGACCCATGCGCGGGTGCAGCAAATCGAAGTGGACAAGGAAGGCCTTGCGCGGGCGGTTGTCTATGTTGATCGCGAAACCGGCACAACCTATCGTCAGCGCGGCCGGATTGTGGTGCTGGGAGCCAATGGGCTTGGTACGCCCCGGCTTTTGCTGAACTCAGTCAGCAACGCGTTTCCCGACGGACTGGGCAATCGCTCAGGTATGGTCGGCAAGCGGCTGATGATGCACCCATATGCTACGGTGATCGGCCTTTTCGAGGATTTTTTCGAAAACTGGCAGGGGCCCTTCGGGCAACGCCTCTATTCGATGGAGTTCGCGGAAACCCGAAAGGACACCGATTTCCTGCGTGGCGCCAAGTGGCAACTTATGGGAACCGGCGGGCCGCTTAACACCATCGGCGCCTTCCCCTGGGGCGACAATGCGGGCTGGGGCAAGGAGTTCCACAAGACCGTACATCAGCGCTTTGGCCGTTCCATCGACTGGTCAATCATCGCCGAAGACCTTCCGGAAGATACGAACTACGTCACGCTACATCCGACCATGACGGATGAGGACGGACTTCCGGCGCCGAAGATGGTTTATCGCAACAACGAGAATACGCGGCGCCTGATGCAGTACAACGTCGAACGCGCCGAAGAGAGCCTGAGGGAGGCGGGCGCCTATGAGGTGCTGCGCGCGCCCTTCTTTCGCGAGACCGGCTGGCACATGCTGGGCACATGCGTGATGGGCAACGATCCCGCCCGATCGGTCGTAGACTCTTATGGGCGTTCGCATGAGGTAAAGAATCTTTTCATTGTCGATGGCAGCGTGATGCCGACATCCAGTTGCGTGAATCCGACCGGCACCGTCGCCGCCCTCGCGCTGCGATCGGCGGAGCACATCCTCGAGACCGCCCGCAATCAGAGCGTCAGCCTGGAAAACGTCTGAGCCCCGCAGCTTTGAAGAAAGGAGCCGGATATGCCGGACACTAAGACACTTGACGCTTTTCTATCCGATAACCGCGTTTTGTTGCAGAAAATAATGGATGCACTGATCCCGGCCGATACCGGGCGCGCCATGCCTTCGGCATCAGAGGCGGGCGTGCTCGACAGCCATTTGCGATCGGCATTGCTGCGGCGGGACGATCTGGCGCCTGGCTTTGCTTTGGCAGTCGGGCGCGCTGCAGATCTCCCCTCCACAGATCTCGATGGGCTGCTTACTCTCTCTGATACAGACTTCGGGCTGATCAGTCGCGTCATCGCGGGGGCTTACTTCATGAATGCCGAGGTGAATGAAAAGCTGGGATATCGAGGTCAGTCCGAAATGCGCGAAACGGTCGATTATGACGAAATCATTTCCCTGATCGAAGCCCCCGTCGGTCGCGGCGACGTCTATACGCATATCTGAATCGTCGCGGGCGATGCGCGGTCCGCCCCATAACGGAAAAAGTGAGAGATAGGGCATGAAGGTCCTCGTACCTGTCAAACGGGTGATTGACTACAACGTGAAGGTCCGTGTGAAAGCGGATGGTTCGGGTGTCGATCTTGCCAATGTGAAAATGTCGATGAACCCCTTTGACGAGATCGCTGTGGAAGAAGCGATCCGCCTGAAGGAAAAGGGCATCGCCACCGAGGTCGTGGTCGTCTCGATCGGCGTCAAACAGGCGCA